>WALX01000044.1 GCA_015522625.1 Candidatus Hestiella sp. | reverse complement strand
GAGACAGTCTTTCAACACCTTGTCAGCATCAGCAATCCCTATACCTTCTCCCATGGCCTCAGAAACATCTTGTATGAACTTTTGCAACACACCATTTTCTGATAGCCTTGAAACAAACCTGGTTAAATCGCTAAGGTCTATTTCATTAAACACAGTTTCAATATTTTTAATGATGCCCAGCTGTATTTCCTCTATTTTTTTAGCTACACCTATATCTATTTTGAATCCTATTAAATGATTGTATCTCCTTAAAGAAAAAACAAATTCTTCAATTGTATTCAAGAAACTAACTCCCCTTTGCTTTTAGCTTATTCTTCAGCTCGCTTAGCTCTTTCATTAGGGCTGGCAGAACTTCTCTAAAATCGGCCACAACGCCATAATCGCTTTGGTTAAATATAGGTGCATTTGGGTCATTATTTATTGCAAGGACGACCTCTGCTTCCCTTATACCAAATGTGTGCTGTGCAGCACCGCTTAAACCAACCCCTATGTATAATATAGGCTTAACGGATTTACCTGTCTGACCCACTTGCTTCTCATGAGGTATCCAGCCCATATCAACAGCTTTTCTAGTACCTGCAACAGGGGCATTTAATGTTTTTGCCAAATCCTTTAACATGTTAAATCCTTCGATTGCCCCTAGGCCCTTTCCACCGCTCACGAGGAGCTCCGCCTTTTCTATAGGCACTTCGCTAATTGGCAACATTTTCTTTGAAATAAGCCTGGTCTTAGGTTTTTCTATCTCTTTTACTTTTACTTCAACAATCTTTCCCTTTCTGTTCGGATCCCTTGGAGGTAACTTGAAGACGTTTGGCCTAGCAGTCCCTACTTGAGGCCTTCTCGTCGGAGTCTTTATATATGCTAAGAGGATGGCACCAAAAGGTGGCCTAATCATAAGCACGTCTTTGGTCTTTTCATCTACATCGAACTCCGTACAGTCAGCTGTAATTCCTGCCCTCAGGGTGTTTGCAACGTATGGTCCTAGCTCCCTTCCTTTCATTGTAGCTGAAATAAATATTACTGCAGGCTTTTGATCCTTAGCGAGCTCTGCTATTGCCCTAGCGTAAACGTGGGGAGAATACATTGAAAGTCCCTCGTCATCAAGTACTATTACCTCGTCAGCACCATACTCTATGAATTGATTGGCAAACTTCTTAACGTTATAGCCTACTAATACACCAATTATCTTTGTGTTAAGCTTTGAGGCTATCTTACTGGCCGGGGTTAGCATTTGAAGGCTTGCTTCCGTTATTCCGTTTTCGTCTACTTCCCCCACAACCCATACATTCTTGAAGTCTTCTAGCTTTTGACAGTCCCACTCGGGACATATGTTACAATTGGAGCTCATTGGACTTCACCCTCCATACTTAAATATTTCATGAGAACTTTTGAAGCCTTATCATCCTTCATTAAGGTCTCTATAATCCATTTTGCGGCATCCTCACCGCTTTTCGGTGTATAGACTATTTTCTTCCTAGGCACTTCTGGCACGTTTACTGTCTTAGAAACTATTGTAGGCGAGCCCTTCAATCCAATGCACCTTGGATCCAACTTTAGCTCAGCGTTGGTCCAAGTCATTATGGGTTTCTCTACTTTATACCTAATTTTATTTATTAGCCTTACAGGCCTTGGTTTGAGGGCTTTCATGTGCGTCGCGATGATTGCAGGTAGCTCTACCTCCCATTCTTCAACTGCGTCCTCTAAAACCCTTTCCACTACAAATTTGCTGTCTACAAACTTAGCATCATGAACGTAATAGATATAGGGCCAATTTAGCCAGCTTGCAGTCTGGGCTCCTATGTGAGCAGTACTGGAATCTATTGTTTCCTGCCCGAATACAACTAGGTCAACCTTCCCTATCTCTCTATTTATTTTTTCTATTGTTTTTGCTATTACATAGCTAGTTGCTAAGGTATCAGCGCCTGCAAAGGCCCTATCGGAAACTAATATCCCTCTATCAACCCCCATGCCTATAAGGTACTCCAAGCCCTTGAGTGCAGGGGGAGGTGCCATAGATATTGCAATAACTTCTCCCTTGTATTTATCTTTAAGCTGCAGAGAAAGCTCGACAGCAGGCATGTCGTGAGGATTAACTATGCTAGGAACCCCTTCTCTTATCAAGGTGCCTGTCTTTGGATCTATTCTAACCGATGTTGTTCCAGGAACCCATTTCATACCTACTACTATTCTCATGATACACACCCCACACTAAGCAAACCTATATAGAATGCCCTTCCCGCTTTTTGGATAATTCCATTTAACTGCATCCATTGGACACACAACCCTACAAGTACCACATTCCACGCATCCTTCGTAGCTAAAGATTACCCTCTCCCCTGCCTTTACATAACATCCGGCCGGGCACAGGTAAATGCATGGCTTTGTTGGGCATTCTAGGCATTTCTCGGAGTCAACAATTATATGGGGATCTTCGTCTACATCCCACACATCACTTTGTAATATATCTTCCAATTTTATTGGCTTCTCCTCACCTTTACTCTGACTCATATCCCCTTCACCATCATAAAAGCTTGAGATATAAGATTAAATGGACTGATGCCCTCCTCTTTTAACGCCTGAATCAGCGAGTTATATATTACTTCGTGTTTATAGTCGGCCTCAAACATCTTCTCCATAACCTTTGTTAAGAGCTTTGGATACCTAGACATTAACTCAAAGGAGTTCATCAAGGTAATAGCACCCCTGTGCCGCATTATTTCTTCATACATAAAACTTTTCCTTATGTAATCATCATAGACCTGCAGGTTCTCATAACTAACTCCACCATTATTTCTAGCATACTCAATCGCATCTGCAGCCAGCTTTCCACTATAAACAGCATAGTCAACCCCCCTAAAGGTATAGCCCAAAGACAACAAAAGCCCTGCTGCATCCCCAGCTATCAGCAGGCCTGGATAGGCAAACTTGCTTGGTGCAAATTTGATCGCATCCGTTATTGTTAGGTGTCCGCCATATTCAGATATTATAGCATCTTTCCAATAAGGCTTGAAGTAGGGGTGTAGCCTAAAACCTTCTATTAGGCTAGAAACGTGGCTTTCAAAGCTCCCTTCATCTATCAGCTTCTTTGATAAGTGGAGCACCAACCCCATGCTTACAGTATCTTTATTTGTATATATGAAACCACCCCCTGGTATACCTTTAGTTACGTCGCCTACTATAGCCCATGCTAACCCTTCTTTTTTATCTAGGCCGAACCTTGATTCTATGTTACTTTCCCCTACCTTAAGCACTTCCTTAACGCCTAACCCAACGGTGTCAGGGTCAAGCTTTTTAACCAGCCCAAGCCTTTCCAAAAGAAGCCTATTTATTCCTTCAGCATCTATCACAGCATCCGCCTCAATGACATCAGGCCCACTCCTTATACCTACTACCTTATTGTCTTTCATCAAGATCTCTTCTACAGTCACTTCGCTCGCTAACAGCGCTCCTGCCCCTTCTGCCTTTTTTATCATCCACTGCGTTAATTGGGTCAAATAAGTTACAAAGCTCACCTTTTTTTCCGTTCTATATTCTACCGTAAAAACCTTTTCGCCATCAACCATGCTGATTCTCTCCTTTGTGACCCATCTGTGTATTGGTGCTTCTTTGTCTAGCTCTGGCCACACTTCCCTTATTGGTTGTGCATATACCTTTCCACCAAACATGTTCTTATCTCCCAATCCCTTCCCTCTTTCTACTAAGAGAACGCTGAATCCTTTCTTAGCAAGCAGGTATGCTGCTGCCGATCCTGCAGGACCTGCCCCTACTACGATAACGTCAAACCTCGTAGGTATACTTGCCAATATTACTCACCCGCTTAATACTTTAAATTATTCCTATTATAGGTTTTGCTTGGAAATGATTAAAAAAATTATAGAATTGCTCATAATAAACAAAAAACACATAATTCTTTTAAAATCTCTATTATCTTAGAACGGCTTTACTGGTTGTTCAGCCCCGCATGCTTCGCACACTAAGACCCATACCTTCCCCCTACGCTCTATCCTTGTATCTATGCTTCCGCATGTAGGGCACCTAAGGTAGGATTTCACAAAAAGGTCAAGCAGCTGCTGTATAACCTTCCTTGACACCTTAACATTAAGTACAAGCCTTCCTGAGCCCTCATCATACGAACCTGCAGAAGCCAACTCCTTTAATAGGTATTTTGATAGTAACTGTGGCTCTCTCTTTAATTTTTGCGAAATCTCTTTGAAGTTCATTATTATTGTTTGAGATCCAACCCTTAAGAGTTCGGGTTCTGGTATTTCAAGTTCAGAGCTTCCACTTTTTGGAGGGATCTTTTCATACACCCTAGATAAGAGCTTCTCATAATCTTTCAATATTTCTTTGTCCTCACTCATACCATATCCCAAAGATATATTGACCTCATAGGTTATTAATCTTAAGCGAAACAGAAATCATTTTTAACTCAAAAGCCCGTATCTTATTGCGTGGGCCGGTAGCTCAGGCTGGAAGAGCGCTCGGCTTGCACCCGAGAGGCCCCGGGTTCAAATCCCGGCCGGTCCACATTCACAAAAACATACAGGGCACTATGTCTAGCGAAAAGTCGCCAGCCCCCCAACAAACATTACAAGGAATCATTGAATCGGAAGGCCAATTATCAAGACATCTAACTCTATTCCAAAAACCTAACCTAAATCATCCTTGACCATCACATAGGCATCTTCCCCATCCCTGTAATAGCTACGTATAACCCTTGCTTTTCTGAAGCCGAACTTCTCATAAAGGCTAATGGCATCATAGTTAGACACCCTAACCTCGAGGTACACAGCATCAACACCATAATTTGCCTTCATTTGCCTTATTGCTTCATCTAGCAAAGAAGATCCAATGCCTTTTTTTCTGTACTCTAGCAGGACAGCTATAGATATCACATGACCCACTTTGTGGGATTCTAAGAATGTGCTCTTTATTGATTTTACAATAATGCCTAGCTTCCCCCTTCTCTCATATTTCACAAGCTCGTTCCTCCTACCATATAAAACTGGATCTCTTGTATCTTCAACTCTGTTCATTATATAGCCTACTATACTGCCCTTTATTTCGGCTACAAGAAAGAGGTCACCCCACCTTTCTAAGACGTACTTATAGAAGCCATACCAATAATTTTCTGGTAGGGTTCTCATGTTAACCTCCATAACACTAGAAATATCGCCTTCATTAGCGCACCTTATTGTGGCTTGTAAGTTCCTGCCACTATCCAGCACTTTTTACCACCAATATTACTTAAATTTAAAGGTCATATAAAGCTATATACTAAGAAATATGGGCATTTATTTACCGGCCCTATAGAATCCCATATATAGAACCTTTGCATAAAGTTAAAATTTCCACTGCTTTCAGCTTTTATTTGTAGGTGTAAAAATCATGGAAAACAATGAAGGGTACCATCCATCGTCAAGGATATTCAAGAGCTACAGCGATAGCCTGAGCAGAAAATGCATAGTATTGGGGGTTACGGCGAGCATCTCCATATACAGATCCCTTGATACTGCAAGGTGGTTAATGAGAAGAGGGGCCATGGTTCAAACTATAATGACACAAGAGTCTGCCAAATTCATAAGTCCTGACATGTTTTACTGGGCAACAGGAGTCAGACCAATTGTTAATATAACAGGTGAAACAGAGCATATATCCTTAGCTAGCAGATGTGACTCCATGCTAATAGCCCCAGCTACCCTCTCAACGATGTCTAAAATAGCCTATAGCGTAAGTGATAATCCTGTTTCCTTGACTGCCATATCCTTTCTCGGCTTTAAAAAACCACTAGTGCTTGTACCCGCCATGCACATAAACATGATGAAAACAAAGCAATATGAAGAGATAAAGAAGAGAATTGTCGACAGTGGTATTTTTATTATAAATCCATATTTTTCGGAAGATGTCGCCAAGTATCCAGACCCCCAGTTCGTTGCGAGGGTATCTTCAGCACATATGCTAAGGGGCTATGATATGAAATCATTGAGAGTATTGGTTACCGCAGGTGCCACCAGGAATTGGATAGATGACATAAGATTCATATCAAACCCTAGCTCTGGGAGGATGGGCGTAGAGATTGCAATAGAAGCATACTCTAGGGGGGCGCAGGTAGAGTTGCTTCATGGACACACAGAAGTCCAAGTTCCACATACCATACCATCTTACTACTGTGAAACTACAGAAGAGATGTCAAGAAAGATCAAGGAATTGACAGAAAAGAATCAATATGATATAATAGTTGGTGCAGCTGCTCCGGTCGACTTCGAGGTTGAGAATAGGTTTAAAGGTAAGCTAAGGAGTGAGAACAACTATGATATAAAGCTCGTTGCATCAAAAAAGGTTCTAAATTCTATAACAAAAAAGCCTAAAGTTTTGATATCGTTTGCAGCGGAATCCATCAAGGATTGGAAGGAACTATACAAAAAGGCAAAGGAAAAGATAGAGAAATACAAGGCCGATATGGTAGTTGCAAATCCTGCCAATATAAGTGATGTTGGTTTCTCAAGCCTTTATGATAAGGTTGCGATAATACTTAAAGAAGGCTCTGTAATAGATATTGATAAGACTTTAAAGGAAAACTTAGCAAAAATAATATTGGATAAGGCACTAAACATGGTTAAGGGTGTCTCGAATGAAGATAAGCATCAGCGACGTGATTAACATAGATTATGACTATGCGAAAAGCGCGATAAAAAGGTTTTTACGAGAAGAACTAGGCAATACTGGCCTCTCTGGCTACGTTATTGGGTTGAGCGGGGGTGTAGACTCAGCCCTCTCATATTTCCTGGCAACTGATGCCGTTGGGAGCGATAAGGTACTGGCACTAATAATGCCAGATCCCTCAGTAACACCAAAGGGGGATATAGAAGATGCAAAGGATCTGGTTAGAATGAAAGGCGGCCAGGTTCAAATAATCAATATTGACCCTATCGTAGAAGTATATAAATCGAGCATACCTATTTATGAGGAAGGCGATCTAATACCAATAGGTAACATAAGGGCTAGAATTAGGATGTCGCTACTATATTTTTACGCCAACAAACTCAAAAGGCTTGTATTAGGAACCGGCGATAGAAGTGAAATAACTATAGGATACTTCACGAAATATGGTGATGGTGGGGCTGATGTCCTGCCGATCTCCAACTTGTTAAAAACCCAGGTCAGAAGATTAGCATCGATGCTTGGAGTACCTGAGAGAGTTGCGTATAAACCAAGTAGCCCTAGGCTATGGGGGGGTCAATTAGCAGAAAGGGAGCTTGGTGTTTCCTACGAAACTATAGATTTAATAATATACGGCTTGTTTGACAAGGGACTTAACATAGAAGGATTCAGTAAAACCACCGGCATCGATAAATCTGTTGTAGAAAGGATATTAGAGCTTAATAGGAAAACCCAGCACAAGAGGTTGCAACCTGCGTCAATATCCTTCAGAGATGTAATTAGGTATCTCTAAAACAGCTGCATTTAAGGGGTTCAACTTTGATAGACGCTCATAGGCATTCACAACCTTACGCCTATCAAAGCCTTGGGAATCATCAGGCTCAGTTCCCTTCTTGGGTCCATAGGAAGGCATGTCATTGCCCTTTTCCCCTTTTGTGGTAAACCCCACTCCCTCTCCAAGTACCTTCTATTAGCAGTTGATTAAGAAAATGATCCCTTGGTGGAAGGTACTTGGAGAGGGAGGAAAACCACACATCTTAAGATAAATTATTTATTGCTCCACATAGTTGCCTATCCCATCTCTGAATAGTCCTGATGTGAACTCCCAGTAGCTTTGAAGCCTCTTTCATAAGCATATAGCTGTTCCATTTTTTGCTTGCCAATTATTTATCTATAAACTATTTAGCTGTTTCGTTACGGCAACTTTATATACTTAAGTTGTTCTCAAGTCCCTCCTCCCTAACCATTCTATAGGTGCCCTTGTTAACGATTTTTTCTACTAAGCTTTCCGATAGCTCTATTATTTTCTCTGCTATGCTTATTTCCTTTAACAGCTCCTCCTCATACTCTGCCCTCGCTTTTATCAAAAAATCTACGATCATTGGTAGCTCATTAAATGCTATTTTCCTAATTATATTCCTTTCTTCTACTCCGATCCTTTTCCTTCTAGATAGCTTACTTAGCATATTTAGTATATTTTCCGGGTCTAGGCTGTAGAACTGAACCCTAAGCAACTTTACTTTTGGATCGTCTTCTCTACCGGAACTCCCTTCGTATTCATGTATCGCCTCTTCGAGAGACCTTCTGTCTACTAGATCCCACCAGTGCTGGGACTCGGACCTATAGGTAGTCCTTATTATTCCATATTCTTTTTCTAGCCTTGCAAGCAGGGGGACTGGATTATAATCAAGCCCATACTTAGCCAGCAAATCCTTTACGTCCCTTGTCTCGAAATCTCCTAGTTTGGCCTTTCCCACAATCCTAGAAGAGTCCAAGAGGGCCCTAAGCACATAATAACCCCTATCCCTGTATTTTGATAGGAAACTCCTTATGCCTCTTGGGCCCTCACCATAGTCCAAACAGCGCTCACCACTCTGTGCATTAACGCTAATAATTTTTAGATATACCAGAGAATATTAGTGGTATACATAATGAAGACAAAGGTAGAGGTTCCGATGGACAATAATACCGATGGCAGTAGGCATGTAATAGATGCCCAAAACATACACAAAAAAATAGGAAAAAAAGATGTCTTAAAGGGAACCAACCTCTCCGTCGACTACGGGGAAATTCACGTGCTCGCTGGCCATAACGGGGCGGGTAAGACTACCTTCTTCAGGATATTGATAGGCTTATTGCGATACGACTCAGGCACCCTAAGGGTATTAGGATTTGATCCGTATAAGTCCAGGCAAGAGGTTAGCAAGAGGTTAGGGTACGTACCAGAAGACTCATCGCCTTATGAGAGGTTAACAGGATATGAGAACTTGAAGATCTACGCGCTAATATACAGCGATGGAAACGAAGAGATCGCTGAAAGATATGTAGAAAAGGGTATCGGGATCTCGGGTTTGAAAGATAAGGACTTGTCTAGAAAGGTCGGGGAGTACAGTAATGGCATGAAAAAAAGGCTACTTATAGCAAGGGCGCTGATGCACTCTCCCGAACTCGTACTCCTAGACGAGCCTACTAATGGGCTAGACGTGTTCTCTGCATATAACATTAGAAAGTTAATAAAATCAATGGCCTCTTCTGGCACGACTTTCTTGATATCAACTCACAGCATGTCTGAAGCGGAGATGCTCGCAAGCAAGGTGTCTTTTATAGCGCACGGCTCAGTAATATATACAGGTTCCGTCAAATCTGCTATAGAGGAATTTGCTTCAGTAAACCTGGAGGAGGCATTTATTAAGGCTGTGGGCGAAAGGGAGTGAAATCAAAGGCCTTGATATGGAAGGAACTTCTAGACCTGAGCAGGGATAAGAGGACGCTAGCGGTAATGATAATAATACCCTTTATAGGCCTTCCAGCAATGGCATTAGTGACAACTGGTCTATCGTCAACACAGACTACAACTGTTTATATTGAGGTTCTAGACAACAAATCTCTGTACATAGCCAAGTTCATATCAAGCCAAGTAACAGAACTCTCAAGGCAATATGGGCTAAGGGTTAACGTGACCCTTTCAAACGGTCCGCCAAAGAGCATCT
>WALX01000043.1 GCA_015522625.1 Candidatus Hestiella sp. | reverse complement strand
TATCAATACCCTCGCTTAGGGCAGATTTGCTTGGAGAGGAAGATATAAAAATTATATCTTCTCTAGGGCAGAGGAACCTCACTATCGCTGTGGAAAATTCTGAAAGGATTAGAAGAGCCTTGGGAAAAGAATTCCCGAATGAATCAATCCTTGATCTGGCAAGGCACGCAAAGAAGTACGGCCTATCGTTAAAGATCTACTTGATTACTTCTATTCCAGGTGAAAGCGAGGAAGATATAAAGGAGGTTATAGGATTGACAAGGGAGATTAAAAGAATTGGGGTTAGGAAGATCAGCTTATCATTAAACCCTCTAGTCATAAAACCAGCAACGCCTCTTCAATGGCTACCTATGAATGATTACAATACAAGCCTTAGGAAAATTATGCGTATAAAAAGCGAGGCTTCATATGACGAAATGTCTATATATGACCCCTTTTATGCCTTGGTTCAAGGATCCATTTCTCTAGGTGATAGGAATATTATGAGGTATTTGCTTAAGGTACCTAATACACGAAAGTCCTCCTTTAGGTCTGTGGCTAGGGATGGAATGCTAAGTTATGCATTATCGAAAAAAGAAGATCCACTACCTTGGAGTCATATAAAAGGGCATGTTGATGAACAGTCGTTGAGGAAGATGCTACAAGATTTTCTGGAAAAAATACACAATACCTCGGCTTCGACCAAATAATTTTAATGGTTAAGGCCTTTTAGGTAAAAGGTGGCAAAGACCCTATATAATACTTAACAATAGCATGCCTTTTTACTTATAATTAGAGGCTACGCGTTTAAATCTTAGGCAATTATTAACGATTTGCGCATTATGGGAACGTGAAGGATATATGTTTTTAAAATGCCCCATAGATCTCATCCCTTACATCAGGATCGACGTATGCCCCAACGTATACTTTATATCCTTTGTTAATGAAAATATTTGCTTCCTCTCCATATACCCTAGTCCTAATCTCTGGTATCCAATAAAATGTGTTTTTATCTACCTTGATGTCTGTAAAATGCTCGCATGTGTCGTCTTCAGTAGTTATTTTTCCATGCTTAACACATAACCCTATATATGGATATAAAACATGAGGTCTCCAATAGTAGCAAGACTTACATTTTTTATCATCACTCACGCTTAACGCCCAGTAGCTTAAGGTAGTATAAGAGAAATAAATTATTCTTTTGCAACCAAAAGCCTTGCCCTAAAGGGTGTGGATGAAAAATTTATTAGTATTTTGCAGAAGTTAACATAGCATTTCTTCTACTGAGCTGATTAGGGATCTAACATTATACCCTTTAACTCAAGTATTTCGCTTAACCCTCTTTAGTTATTATGTAGCACTGTTAGCATATCTGCACCTTCAGGCTTTCATGTAAAAGGGTTTCAGGTATGAAGTGCAGGTATTGTGGTTCTACAAATATAGCTTGGGATCACGGATCCGGACATATAGTTTGTCAGGACTGTGGTGCCATATTGGGAAACATTTTTGAGGAGGTATCGTATAATAAGGAAGAAATCTTTAGGCATAAGCTGAATAGGGTTTCTAATGAAAATGGAGCTTTCGAGGAAAGTGTAGAAAAAATCGTTGCTAAGGTTTTAAGGAGAGGGAAGGTCTTGAAATCTATTAATGGAAAGATAAGCATCGTATCTATTGTTGATAAAAACCTTGATGATGTAGAAAACGATGAAGAACTTATAATATCACGTAAAGTATTGGACGGGTACCCTATCTTGAAGACAAGGACAAAAAGAAACAGGTATGCCCTTGCCCTTTATGCAGTTTATAGGACACGGGGCTATTCAAAAACAAAATCCATAGAGCTCGTTTCGAAGAGGCTTAAAACGTCAAAACATACGCTCGAAAATATCTTGGATAAATACCCAACACAATCAAGGTCGTTTTTAGAAAGTGTTAGGAAGGCGCTTAAAAAAGCATAAAATGTTTTATTCGCAAATGCTAATAGGTTCCTATTAACCTGCAAAATAGGGATAGCAATGGATAAAGCATATGAAACGTCGCAACTAGACTACATAAAATCAATACACATACCGCTTTACGACGAGATAATACAAAAAATAAAGTCAAGGTACCCGAAAAAGACCAGGAAAGTATATGAAAGGGAGCTCAAGTCAATAGAACTTGTCTATAACATTCTAAATTCGAAGACCTTGCCAATAATAAGATTGGAAAGGTTTTTAAAGAACCTACATGTATTTTATTGGAGCTTAATAGAAATCGGATTTGACAGAAAAACTATTGAGAATTCAATAAGATGCATAAAAAAGTTGAGATTAATGGCAAAGAGGTTTTGGGTTTACTACAGAAACATTATTGTTACAGAAGAAAACCCAAGGATAATAAGGAAGATCGGTAATGAAGCTAGGGGCAGGATGCTTTCTCAAGCAAAAAAATGTTCAAAATCCCTTGAATACCTTAAGAACCTTGTCATATTTTTAGAAAATTTGCCAAGCATCGACCCATATAAAAAAACCATAGTAATAGCAGGCTCTCCCAATGCAGGCAAATCCACCTTTGTCAACAACGTCTCGTCAGCTAAACCTGAAATAGCCGCCTATCCCTTTACGACGAAAAAAATTATATTGGGTCACTATAAAGAAGGCCAGGAACCTATACAAATAATAGATACGCCTGGAATATTAGACAGGCCTTTTGCTGAGATGAATAATATAGAAAGGATGGCGGTTCTTGCATTAAAGTTCCTTACTGGGCTGGTGGTATTTATTGTTGACCCTTCACCATTCTCTTTTATGAATATGGAAAGTCAGTTTAAGGTAATAAAGCAAATCGAAGGTATTATGCCTGAAAAACCTCTTGTTGTGGTAATTAATAAGGTAGATACATTGGAAAAAAGTAAAATAGATCAAGTGGAAAAAGAATTGAGGAAAAGGGTGCAGCATGATATATATAGAGCATCTCTAATAAATAAGGAGGAATCATTAAAAATATTGATTGAAGTTATAAAAAAGCTATATCCATCCCCTTAGCTTCATTGCCTTTATTACCCTTTCAACAGCTATTGAATATGCTGCAAGCCTCATGTTTTCATTTTTAAGCTTCTTCTCCCAGAAGTTCCAAACTGCAGCGAAGTTATTTTCCATCTTCTTCTCAAGCCTTTCTTTTGCCTCTTCTTCTGTAACCCATCCTCCCATCCTGTCATTGACCCACTCTATGTGGCTCATTATAACCCCTCCGCTGTTCGCTAGTATATCAGGTACAATAACTACCCCCTTCTTGGTTAGGATTTCCTCTGCCTCAGGCGATGTAGGTCCATTTGCACCCTCAACAATTAGCTTTGCCTTTATTTTAGACGCGTTCTCTTCCGTTATAACATTTTCAATTGCGCTTGGAACTAATACATCTACGTCAAGTTCAAGCAGCTCTTCATTGCTTATTTTCTTCTCATAATCCTTGTAGTCGGCAAGTAACCTGCTACCCTTTTTATCCAGTTCGTTCTTTATCTCTTCGACATCGAAGCCTTTGCTACTGTATATCCCACCGGTGCTCCTAGAAATCCCTACAACCTTTGCCCCCATTTCCTTAAGGAACTTAGCTGCGAAGTACCCAACGTTTCCAAACCCTTGAACTGCTACAGTCTTCCCCTCAATTCCTCCGAAAAGCTTCTTAGCAGCTTCCCTAGCTGATATCGCAACTCCAAGGCCTGTT
>WALX01000042.1 GCA_015522625.1 Candidatus Hestiella sp. | reverse complement strand
CTTTCTTCAAGCATTTTGGCAACTTTTGCCCCACCTCCAAGAGAGGAGACATTTACAAGTACTTGGTGACTCATCGTATAACCCAAGCGCTCACCTATAACCACGAACCCTCTTTCAGCTAACGATTCTGCAAGCTTTTTTGCATTTTTTACTATTTGCCTTGCGTACTCTTCCCCAAATTCTGTCATTTCAATTGCAGTAACAGCTGTTGCTGGTAACCTGTGGAGATGGTGGTTGCTCACAAACCAAGGAAAGATTGTTTTACCAACTCCCTTGTAAATAGCCCTGTCTTTAAATGCTATGACGCCTCCTTGAGGACCAGGAAAGGTCTTGTGAGTAGATGCATTCATAACATCTGCTCCATTATCTAGTGGATTTCTCCACACACCCCCTGTTATTAATCCCAATACATGAGCAGCATCATATACAAGTTTACCTCCTACTGAGTGGATAGCATCCGATATCTCTTTGACTGGATGTGGAAAGAGATAAACGCTACCACCCAAGACAGCAAATTTCGGCTTAACCTGTTCAATGACCTTTATTGCCTTATCTATATCTACGTTCATCCTCTCTTCATCATACGGCAAATCTATCTGCTCAATTCCTAAAGCTCCAAGGGTTCCAAACTTTGTATGGCTGACGTGGGCCCCTGCCTGTACAGGGGCTATAACCGCTTTTTCGCCAGGTTGCGCTAAATACCTAAAGACAGAAGCATTTGCTATTGTACCACTTATTGGCCTTATATCAACCATGTCTGTATGGAGAAGTTTTCCCATCAACTCATTAGTCATAGTCTCTAAGTCGTCGGAATACTTTGTCCCTTGGTAATACCTTTTATAAGGCTTCCCCTCGGCATACCTATGCATAAAGTCACTCATATATACAGAAAGGGCTAGAGGGCTCATAACGTTTTCACTAGCTATTAAATTTATAGTTTCTTGTAAGCGCCACACGTTTTGTTCCTGAGTCAAATCCAAAACCTTCCTCAAATATTCATTAACCATTTCTGATACCCTAGCTAATTATTGTAATTTAAAGATTAAATTTTTAGAACATAGCATAGGAAATTAATTACCAGCCGCTCATATTATCTAGAACGTAATAGACATTGATGCAATATGAGGGATTCATTAAGAGTTATAAATTGAAAAGGATATAAAGTTGTAGGCAGAAAACTTAGATAGATGGTGTATAGAAGTTGCCCTTAAGCAATGAAGCATTAATAGAGGCGGTAGATAAGGCGATAAAGCTAGGGAGAAAGAGGAACTTCAAGCAAAGCATAGAAATGATTCTAACGCTAAAAGGAATAAATCTGAAGACCAACGAAGGCAGGTTTAGGGAAGTTCTATATCTACCTCATCAACCTACAAAGGTTCCAGAAATATGCGTTGTGGCCTCTGGCGACCTCCTATTGAAGGCAAAAAAACTTGGATTGAAAGCAATATCGAGAGAAGAAATTTCCTCCATAAAGGGGAATAAAAAAGCTGCAAGAGGTATAGCAAACAGCTGTGATTGGATACTTGTTTCCTCCGACCTTATGGGATTGGTGGGAAGTACCCTAGGTCCAGCTCTAGGCCCTAGGGGAAAGATACCCATAGCAATTTCTCCAAGGAGTGGACTAGAAGACATAACAAACAACTACAAGAGAGCCGTTTGGGTAAGGCTGAGGAATCAACCACAAATTCAATGCAAGGTCGGTACAGAGGATATGAAGCCGGATGAGATAGTAGAGAACATAAATACTGTTTATAACACTGTTGAATCTAAGTTTGGGACAGGGAGGATAGAGAAGGTTTACATTAAAAAAACAATGGGTATGCCTGTTGAGATAAGGGTTAGGTGAAAGCATATGGCACTCGTGCTCAGAAAAACCGGAAGGAAGGAACCACCTGAAAGCAAGAAAAAGGAGTTAGAGTATCTTTCTAGCTTAATCCAGGGCAAAAAATATGTGCTCTTCGCCGATCTCTACTCTTTACCGACAAAGCAATTGCAAATTATAAAGAAACAACTAAGGAACGAGGCTATCTTCAGGGTGTCAAAGAAAAATCTGATCTTTATGGCACTAGAAAAAACAGGGTTAAAGAGAGAAACTATAGAGAGCCACCTGAAAAGCGGCGTAATGTTGATATTTGCAGATATTAATCCTTTTAAGATATCCTTAATATTAGATAGACTTAAGGTACCTGCCCCAGCAAAGGCAGGCCTACAGGCGCCGAAAGATATAGTAATACCTGAAGGGGACACGGGAATAAGACCTGGACCTATGATTAGTGTATTTGGAAAGCTAAGAATTCCATATGAGGTTAGAAAGGGAAGCATTTATGTAAAGAAAGATACAATAGTTGCGAAGAAAGGCCAAACCATATCTCCTGAGCTCGCCAGCCTACTTCAACAGCTTAATATACAGCCATTTGAGGTAGGGATAAACCTAATAGCAGCGTGGGACAAATCCATATTTATACCCGGAGATCTGCTTCGCATAGATATCGAGTCGTTCAAAGATGAAATGATAAGAGCTGAAAGAGAGGCCATAAACCTATCTGAAGAGATTGCCTACTTCGAGGTTCCAGAAGCGCTGACCTCAGCTATACTACTAGCCGAAAGAGAACTAACCCAAGTGCTCCAGAGCTCTGCAATAACAATTGATAGAGAATCTACAGAAGCATCAATAATCGCTGCAACCAATGAAGCAGAAGCTGTAATAGTCCTTCTTGGAGATAACGCAAAAAGTCTAGGCATTGAAACAAAACGCGTTGAAACAAAACAAAAGGTAGAGGAAAAGAAAGAAGAGGAGAAAGAAGAAAGTAAGGAAGTTGATATAGGCGAAGGGCTAAGCGGTCTATTCGGAATGTGAGTTTTTATGAGTATTAAGGAGCAATACTATAATTTTATTTGGGAAGTAGCAAAAAAGGGTCTAGATAAAGATGGTATAATTTCGTTGAACACTTATAATAGGCTTTTAAAACATTACTTAGAGAAGTACAGGGCCAAGGACTTCTCTGATTTATCCTTTGTATATAGATATTATCTTTCTCTACAATCATTTCTTCTCTCTACAATTAGCACAATATTGGAACTACTGCATGAACAACAAAAAGAGATGAAAGAATTCTATCAACAACTAATAGAATTGTTAGGTGAATTAAAAAGAGACGTAATTCAAGAGGAAAAGGAGTATGAGACAGATAAGTATCAGTACAAGGTATCTCTGGCGTTAATAGAAATTTTAAGGGCTACTATCAACTCGATTGTTACAAAACTAATAGATACTACAGAGGAGGCAGAATAGATCAGACTGGCCAGTTTGCGAATCGATGTCACCGGGCTCTAATATTGATAATATCGCTACGACATTTATTTTCAACACAAAAGCAAAGATTAGTAAGCAGGATGTTTTATAAAGGTTTGAGACTATATTATGAACATCACGTCGAACGGAATTGAACATTTTATTATTATCCTTCCTGAAGTCTAAAAGGCTTAGCAACGCTTTTATAGGCTTTCTAAACACATCTAATAAAATGCAGTAAGAGGTTGATAAAAATGGCTCAGGAAGGAAAAGCATATGTGCATGCCGCGCTTGCGTTATATTATGCAGGCGCTCAGCTCAATGAGGATAATCTAAAAAAAGTAGTAGAATCTCTTGGAATGCAGGCAGATGATGCAAGGATAAAAATGCTTGTTGCGAGCCTATCTGAAATCAACATAGAGGATGTATTGAAAAGTGCAAGTGCCGTTGTCTCCGCGCCAGTTGCTGCACCAGCTTCTGCTCCAGTAGAGGAAAAGAAAGAAGAGGAGAAAGAAGAGGAGAAAGAAGAAAGTAAGGAAGTTGATATAGGCGAAGGGCTAAGCGGTCTATTCGGAATGTGAGTTTTTTGTTTTACAAAGGATCTAAGCCGTTTTAAGCAAGGTGCTACAAATGCCAAAGCTGAATCCTGAAGACTATAGACTGAGTTTTTTTAAGGAAAGGGGATTCATAAGGAAGAAATGCAAAGTTGGTGGAGAATACTTTTGGTCACTCAACCAAAACTTTGATACCTGCCAAGATGCCCCAGACACTGAATACTGGTTTGACAAAATACCATCTATAGAAGGTCTTAGCGTCAGGGAAGCGAGGGAAAAATTTATAGGATTCTTTAAAAAAAATGGACATACTCCCCTAAGTCCAAGACCTGTTGTTGCAAGATGGAGGGAAGACCTCTACTTAACGATAGCTAGCATTGTAGATTTTCAACCACATGTTACAAGCGGACTAGTTAAACCACCGGCAAACCCCCTTGTAATCAGCCAACCGAGTATTAGATTAGAAGACATAGACAACGTTGGATTAACCATAGGAAGGCACCTGACTACATTTGAAATGGGTGCACACCATGCATTTAACTACCCTGAGACACGCGCCTATTGGAAAGAAGAAACCGTAAAATACGCCTTCGATTTCTTCACCAAAGAACTAAAAATACCAGAAGATATGATAGTTTTTAAAGAATCTTGGTGGGAGGGGGGAGGAAATGCAGGCCCGTGCTTTGAAGTGGCAATTGGAGGGTTAGAACTCGCAACCCTAGTTTTCATGATGTATAGGATAGGCGATAAAGGATACACTAGCCTACCATTAAAAATCGTAGATACTGGCTACGGTATTGAGAGAATAGCTTGGTTTACACAAAAGACGCCCACTGCATTTGATGCAATATTCGGAGGGGTTGTTGATAAATATAGAAAGGTTTTGGGCTTAGACAAACCGCCTTCGGAGGTCTTATGGGAGGCATTCAGGGCTGCAGGAAGGTTGGATCCAGAAGACATCAATAGTGTTGAGGAGTTTTACGGGAGGGTATCAAAAAACACAGGGTTATCAACAGAAAGGGCAAAAAGCATCTTACAAAGGGAGGCTCACTTATACGTATTGCTAGACCACACAAAAACAATCTCTCTAATGCTAGGAGACGGGATAGTTCCCAGCAACACAGGCGAAGGCTATTTAGCAAGGCTGGTCATCAGGAGGGCTTTAAAGCATCTTAAGTTACTAAATAAGAATATAAGCCTTGTTGAATTGATAGAGCCGCAAATAGTTCTGTGGGGAAAGGATTTCCCACAAGTCCATGAGGCCAAGGATTATATAGTTGAAGTTGTAAAGGAGGAAGAGAAAAAGTTTAAGGAAGCTTTAGAAAGGGGCTTGAGGCTCTCATCTAAGATGCTTAAAAGTGGTAGCATAGGTAATGAAGAACTAATAAAACTCTATGATAGTTATGGGATACCACCAGAAATTATTGCTGAAGAAGCTGGCAAAAAGGGAGTAAAGCTTAATGTCCCAAGCAACTTCTATTCCCTTATAGCCTCGAGGCATAAAGGCCCCTCTAGGGTAAGAGGTGTCTATGAGAAGGCCCAGCTTCCAAAAGAAGTTATAGAATGGGCGAAAAAGTTCCCTGAAACACACCTATATTTCCATGAAAAACCCTACGAAATCAGCTTTAAGGCAAGGCTCCTAGGCACTATGGGAAAGTATGTTATACTGGACTCTACGTTGTTTTATCCTACAGGAGGAGGACAAGCTCATGATATTGGGAGGATTAAGATATGTAACGAATACTATAACGTAATAGATGCTCAGAAGGCTAATGGAGTAGTTGTGCATGTCATTGACAAAGCGATAAGCAAGCCTTGTGATGAGGTCTCGGGCGAGATCGACTGGAAGAGGAGGTATAGGCTCATGAGACATCACTCGGCCACACATTTGTTAATGGGGTCTATAAGGAGGGTACTTGGGAAGCATATATGGCAGGCAGGGGCTGAAAAGACTCCAGAGAAAGGTAGGCTAGACGTAACGCACTACAAAATGCCAAGCATTGAGGAAATAAGGCAAATTGAACGGCTGGCCAACAACATTATAGACGAAAGAAAGCCAATAACCCAATTCTACATGGACAGGACAGAAGCTGAGAATAGATACGGATTCTCCCTTTACCAAGGTGGTGTACCCACAACACCTACTATAAGGGTCGTAGAGATAAAAGATTGGGATACTGAAGCTTGCTTCGGAACACATCTAAGAAATACGGGTGAAATAGGAGGAATAAAAATCACAAATGTTGAGAAAATCCAAGATGGTGTCATTAGGTTTGAATTCGTCGCTGGTACCAGGCTATCAGAAGAACTTGAAAAGATAGAAAACAAAATACAGGAAATCAATAATGCCTTAGGTACAAAAAAAGGAGAAGAAGTTCAAAGAATTAATTCAATCATACAATTATGCAAGGAGAAGGAGAATGCTTTACAGGCTTATAGAAAGTTATGGGAAGACCAAGTAGAAGCCCTGGTGTCTGAAGCAGAAAGGATAAACAACGGTGTCAGGCTTTTGATTTTAAAAGCCCCCGAGGGTGATAACCGCTACATTAGAG
>WALX01000041.1 GCA_015522625.1 Candidatus Hestiella sp. | reverse complement strand
CCTTCTCCCCCATTTTTGCCCCTTCATATATGAACTTCGCTGCCATTGTTGTCTTCCCTGTTCCTGGGTTGCCTGCCAGGAGGATTATTGAACCCTTGTATATTCCTTTGAAAAGTTCGTCGAGGCCCTTTATTCCCAGCATTATTCTTTTGATTTCAAACCACCCTCTTCCACCTATAGTCTCATATTACAAGAAAAAAAAGCTTTTATTTTCTCTTTACCTTGTATACCTTTTCCAGTTCTTCCCTAAACTTACTGTCATCACCCCTCTCTAAGGATTCTACCAAATAGTCTATCTTTGGTTGCTCAAAGCCCAACGCCCTTGCCAACACCTTAAACAACGCCCTTGCAGAGTTTGATGAAGAAGAATCCTTTATTAAGTTAAAGGCGTCCAAGGGGCTATTAAAAAACAAAGTCTTAAATGGCTTCTTGTACTTAGCGTATGATGCGCTATTAAGCATTATATAAAGCCCCCACGTTATCCTTTTCATCGTCTCATCCACTAAGTCCTCCGGCCCCTTTGTTGAATACCTGTTGACCATGACCAACAGCTCCTTCTTAAAACGTCATATTTATCTTAGGTCATCTCAGTTTTATAGTTTACCTCTTTATACCTATATACCCTTAAAACGTAGCTGTATTTTTATAACAGACCCTATTTTATAATAGGTTCCTTGAAGATAAAATGGAAGATCCATTAAAGGAAGCTACACAACAGTATTGACTACATCATGGAAGTCGCTAGGTGGGTTCTTTCCTTTTTCATGGTAGCTATTGTAGACTCTATCTAGGAACTCCAAGAAAACAGGACAGCCATCAAACTTGCCCTCCCTGTCGCACTTGCCTTGTTGGTTCTTCATAGTAAGCATTAGAAAGCATTGATTCGTCCTCCTGTCGAGGTATGGACATATCTTGTGGTTTTTCTTTGCACTCTTAACCATCTTCGCTACCCACCTTTTTTTAACATCTTGCCTTTCTTCTTCGCTACCCACCTTTAAACCCCCTGCATCAATTACAAAAGAGAGAATTAATACGCTTACTAGAGGATCAATACAAATACCAAGGAGACCACAAACATTACAGCCCATAGCATCAAATCAAGCCTTATTACCTTCTCGCCATCAAGTGGGGGTATCGGTATTAAGTTAAACAGTGAAAGGTATGCATTTATCCAAGCTATACCCCTCAAAAAGAAGGAATAAGGTTGATAAAATAGCGAGAAAGCAAACAAAACAGCCGCTATCGCTATGTTTATCATAGGGCCTGAGGCGACTGAATAGAGCACCCCTTTCCTGCTGGCTGGTCCCAAGGTCCAAGTTCTGACGTAGCCTGGCATCAGAAGCTTTATTGGAAGCAAAGAAGAAACAAGCGTTACTACTACACCTAAAGCGTTCGCCGTGTATATGGAAGCCATATGGTATTTCCTCGAGACGTACCTATGCATGTATTCATGGGAAATGAACCCAATTAAAATACCGATAAATATGGGGGATGAATAGAAGCCTATATTGAGGAGCTGGAAGCCAGCCAACGCCACTATAATGGAGACTATTCCCAAGGGCCAAGATAGCGGTTCGCCTATTTCCATAAAGAGGGTAGACCTCCATGAATACCTCTTCAACCTAGATCCCTTTGGCTTTATGCATAGAGAGATATTAAAACTTATGATCTACATTTTTAACCTTCAATAAAACCAATAAGCCATGGTGGACTGCCTTTGGCTAACAGAGCACTAATATATGGAAGGTTTCAGCCGTTTCATTTGGGTCACTTGAGTTTAGTCAAGTGGTCATTTGACCAAGGCTTTGATGAGGTAGCTATACTTATTGGGATGGCTTCCGAAAACTACACCCCAAGGAACCCCTTTACAGCAGGGGAGAGAATAGAGATGGTCAGGCTTTCACTAAAAGACTCAGGGATAGGGCTAGATAGGATAATCACTGCGACGATACCAACGTTGGAGATAAGCATTGGGTGTGCCTACTACGTGCTTTCATACATACCAAAGGTTAAGGCAATACTAACCAGGAACCCCGTTATAAGCAAGGCTTTTTCCGACGCAGGTACAGAAGTCATAATTCCACCAAGGTTTAACAGGAACGATTGGAGGGGGGAGGTGATAAGGCAGCTTATGTCAAAGGGCGATGATAGGTGGAAAAGGCTTGTCACGCCTTCCGTTGTTGACTATATTAATGAAATAGGTGGGGTTGAGAGGGTAAAGAAGATAAACTCAGAGGACTGACCTTAAAAGCCCATCTTTACAACTGAAAGCTTCACCTTTTAAGGCGGATGGAAAAGGCTTGTTTTTTGAATACTCAAAGAGGATTGGAGAATTACTTTCTCATTTGAACATGACAAGTATATGTGTGAAATAGCCCTTTATTGAGAACCTATACGCAGGAACCTTCGTACTTTAGTGTGAAAAGTATGTCAGCTCGGCTAGGAAATCTTGTACCTCAGAATGCCAGCAACGCCACCAAAGGTTTTGTACATCCACTCTGCTTCAGGTAGTGTACCTGGAAGGACTATTACCTTGGTTCCATACTTCTCTGCCTCCTCCTTCCAACCCTCTAATCCCTCTACGTCTTCATGAAGCAAAAGAATAGACACCATCCCCATTTCCAAGGCCCTCATAACGTCTTCTTCTCCATAAACCACGAGGCCTGTGTTTTTTGCTAGGTGTGACTTAAAGGTCTCGAGGGCCTCATTAGCATCCCTATACATTGCAAACTGGACGATGTCCCTCGCTTTTAAAACGACCTCCCTTAGACCCTGCTCTCCTTGGTAGGCCACGTCTACGAGCTCTTTGCTCACTAGCCTCTGTATCCTATAGTCTAGGAAACTCCCCTTCACGAAATCCTCCTTCGCATATCCAGGGCCTGCTACTATAACAGCCTTAAGCTTTCCCATCTCAAGGTATGGGAGAAAGTAGCTTGAGACCCTCTCGCCCAGCCTTTTAAGGAAGTCATAGACCATCTGCTCTATTATCCTATCCATCCTTCGCTGGCTTTGCCCACCCATCATATGCTTTCCTGGTATGTAATCCTCTACTTCATCTAAAACCTCAAGCCTTGACCCCTTCAATATGCCTATCGTCGCCTGATCCCTTTCTATGATAACTATACCTACTACGTCCTCGCTCTCTATCATCTCCTCGAGTATGTCAACAATAAACTTCTTGTCGGTTCTATAATAGAAAACAGGAACCTTTTCTGGTGGACTGAAGGTATAACATATAAAGTCTCCATTTTCCATGTCCTCTCCACAAAAAGCAACAAGACCGTTTTGAGGGATTTTCTGTATCATTGAAACCCTATCTATAGCTGCTGAAATTGCTCTCTTTACTGACTGCCTTGTTTTTTTCAGCTTTATGTTATCGCTTATGGAAAGCTCATCTCTTAGGAGCTTCATTACGTCTCCTATAGGCCTTCCCGGAGGCACGTAGAGGCTCAAGAGCACAGTTGCAGGGGCGTTCCATTTTTTGAGCTCCTTGAGCACAGCTCTCATCTGCTTCTTATCTATTAGCAGCTTTTCTTCCAAGTCCGACACATCAGCTCCCCCAGACCCTAGGGTAATGCTTCATTTAAATATATAAATAATAAATGCTATTGGGGGCATTTATATTGTTAACCGGGGAGTTTACAGCAAGAGTTCCTGTGCAGAATGCACTAGCCTTAATTTAGGCTTAAGCCGCTTTTTGAAAGCCCTGCGTAATACTTGGCAAAAAAACTTATATGCCTTAAAATAGTAAGTTAAAGAACAGGTGCAGGTTTTGGTGAGGAGGCGTAGAATTAAGAAGGAAGAAAGGGCCATATCAGACATAGTAGCTGTTGTAATGCTAATACTAATAGCCATATCTGCTTCAGTGTTAATATACATGTGGATGAGCGGCCTCGTTGGCTCGGTCCACAAGTCAAACCCAGGGCTTTATGAAAAGATACAAATAGTTTCTGCAAGCATAACAAATACAAGTGCAAATGAAACTCAACAT
>WALX01000040.1 GCA_015522625.1 Candidatus Hestiella sp. | reverse complement strand
GGGAAAGCTATGAAGGGATAGGGTTTTATTCCTTAGGCCTTTCTTTAGGCTTAATAATTGGAGCCTTAGCCTCTTCTCTAATACTAAAGTTTTTTGGATTCCATTATGTGTTCTTTGCAGTAATTATTTATTTAGGAATTACTTTGGCATTTCTTTTTAATCTGAGAATAAATAATGGAAGCATCACTAGGTTTAATCTCAAAGGCCTCTTCAATGTTTTAAAAAACAGGTTGTTCTTAAGTGTATACCTGATCAATTTTTTGTATTCTCTCCTACTTCCTCTAGTAATATCATATTGGGGAATTTATGAAGAAGAGGTAAACAATCTTAAGCCTTCTTATGCATTATTTCTCATATTTATACTTTTTTTGACTTCCACTTTCATAAGGTACAGGCTGATAAAGCTTGATGCTAGGAGCATAAAAAAGCTAAAATTTTACTCCATACTGCTCCTGCCAGTGGTTTTCATTTTCATCTATTCAGGAAATTTATACTTAGGCCTTCTGTCTGTTGTGATTTTCTCCCTTCCTCATGCAGTAGTGTATCCTGCATCACTTTATGAGGCATACACTTCTATTGATGAGAAAGACATACTAAGTGGAAATTATGTTTTCCTGAGTTCCTCAGGAATAGCAGAGTTTCTCTCGCCCTTTATTGCAACGCTAATACTCAGCAAGTTTTTCATTTCCTATATTTACATTTATGCTATTATTATTTCCTTTTTTACACTCCTTGCCTCGATTACAAATGCAAAGAAACAAGGAAGATCGTTTAAAAATTCCTAAGCCTCTTGCGCGTTTTGGATTTTAAAAGATGAGTTTCGTTTCTCCAACAGATTTTATCCGTTTTCCCTTAATACCTTTTCTTCTAAGTAGTTGGATAGCCTAAGGTTTTTATTCACTATGGGATTCTTGTTAACAAGTATATTCTTAGCCCTATTGTCTTCAGAGATAGGGTTTATGAGATTTATGATGAAACCATTCTTTAGTTTTTTAATTTCCTTAATTTCCTTATATTGCACCTCTATTTTTGTCTGAGCCTTTTTGCTTAACGTTATAAGATCGAGGTGATCCTCATAAAAAGCAAGATAATAACCCCCCTTCCTAAAAAACCTAATGAGGAAGTCCGACGCGAAACCCAATAAGAGCAGGACATATGATACTATAATTGAGTATGATGCCATAAATATTGCCATTAGCACAAATATAACTAGGATGTAGAAGGATACTCTCCTATTCTTGGAGGATGACACAACAGCTATAGGTCTTTGGGGTAGTTTTCCTTCTTTTTCTATATATCTAAGCGTTCTTGATAACGATGCGTATAGGTAAGCTAAATACACCACGCCACCTAAGGCATAAGGTGAGCTGATATTTGCCACTAAAACGTTGTCTTCAAACCCTATATAGCCAACCCTGTAGCGGTTTTGGTCAGCAATAGCTACTTCCTTTCCTGATAAGAGAACATTTGGTATGCTTTCTTTGTTTATTTCTGGCTTCAAGGAGAATGTTTGTAGATATACCTCTAGTCCTTTACCTCTTCCTATCTGCCTACCACTACCCATAATCTTATAGCCCGAGAAGGTAAACTTTATTGAAAAATTGTAGGGTATCTTTCCTTTAACCTTAATCTCTTTTTTGCTAGCAGTTTCTATATCACAGCACTTTGAAGTCCCTTCAAAAATAGAAGAATCCCTAAGCTCAAATTTCATCTCAATCCCATACATTATGGGTAAGAAATGAGGTAAAATATTTATTACTTTTATTTTTATAGCCATATTGGGATTGGAATGAGGGAACTAAGGTACAATCCTCTGACCGGTCAATGGATAATCGTATCTTCTGTTAGGAAGGAAAGGAGGTGGAGAACAGAGGGCTATTGTCCTTTTTGTCCAGGTTCAGAGGAGACAGGCTATGGTTGGAACACGCTTGTTTTACCCAACAAGTATTCCGCATTAAGCTTTGATGCAGAAAATGTCAATGATGAAGGAATATATATTAAGTCAAGGGCATTAGGCGAATGTGGCGTAATTATAGAGACCCCAGATCATGACATTAAGGATCTAGATGAATTAAGCAATGAGGAATTAAAGGAAGTTATTTCACAATGGAAGATGATAACAGAAAGGTACAGAAGTGATAAAAGGATTGCATATCTGATGATATTTAGAAATAAGGGTGAGGAAATGGGTGTGAGCCTCTTTCATCCTCACGGACAGTATTATGCGATGCCATTTATACCTCTTAGGATAAGGAATATTGTAGAAAACTCAAGAAAATATTACAAGAGGTTTAACGCTTGTATCTTCTGTCGGATAATTAACCAAGAGATGGCTAGTGGGAAGAGGGTTATCTATGAGAACGATGGCTTTGTGCTTTTCATGCCGTTCTTTTCTTCATGGCCGTATGAACTGCACATCTATCCTAAGAGGCATTTGCAGTATCTAACGCAACTTAATGAAAAAGAAGTAGAGGGTTTTGCTGATATCCTGAAGGTCGCGCTAAAGATATTGAATACGCTTTTTGATAGGCAGATGCCCTATTCTTTTGCATTGATACAGGCCCCATTGATTGGGAGGCATGAGGAACATTTCCACATGCACCTTGAGATTTATCCTTTGTTGAGAGATAAGGATAAAATAAAGTATTCAGCAGGCATCGAAATGAGTACATGGGACTTTACGTATGATGGGGTACCTGAGGAAAACGCGAGGAAGATGAAAGATATATGCAGAAGGGTCAACTCTTCATTTCTAGGTAGGTGTATAGGCTAGGTGGGCGATTTGAGAAAGGTTATTTCGCCTGGTAGGGTTAACTTAATTGGAGAGCATACGGATTACTCTTATGGTTATGTCATGCCAATGGCTATAGATCTTCATACAATCTTCCTTTATGCTGCACATGAAACTATATCAGTCTATTCAAGTTTCTTTAATGAATTCATAGAAGTTGGTGTTGGCCCTGCCAGAAAAACTCATAAGTGGATAGACTATATATTAGGAATTTATTATGTTCTTTTTAACATGAACCTTAAACCAGGTGGAATTAAAGGGGAGTTACAAGGTAACCTCCCGATAGGTGTTGGCCTAAGCTCGAGTGCTAGCCTAGAGATGGCAGTAGTGATGGCCTTAAACGAGAGCTATGCTTTAGGTCTAAACAGGCTCGAAATGACCATGGTTGGAAAGAAGGCTGAAAACGATTTTATTGGTATTCCTTCCGGTATACTTGATCAATTTGCAGTATCTTTCGGTAAGGAAAATCATGCTATATTTTTAGATACTGAATCCCTGCAACACGAATATATACCATTCCCTTCAGATGTACAGGTAATTGTGTTTAATACTGGAATTAAGAGAGAACTTGCTTCAACAGAATATGCTAATAGGAAAAAGATTGTTGAAAACTCTCTAGAAATACTCAAGAAAAAAAGCTCAAAATATGTAGAAGAAAAAGATTTGAGGATATTACCAAAACTATATGCCAAGAGGATGGGATATGTAGTAAGGGAAAACATGAGGGTTGTGATGGCTAGGGACTTCTTGAAATCCGGTAGAATAGAAGAATTTGGTAGGCTGTTGATGGAATCCCATAATGATATAGCTAATAATTACGAGGTAAGTAGTCCGGAGTTAGATTTTATTGTGAGTGAATCTCTAAAGCAGAAAGCGCTAGGCGCAAGGCTCACTGGTGCAGGTTTTGGGGGTTCTGCCATAATATTATCATATAAAGAGCGATCCTCAATAATAGCGGAGAGTCTCTATAAGGAGTATAGGAGGCACTTTAATTTAGAAGCTAGTTATTACTTTGTGCATCCTAGTGAAGGAGTTACTATAGTTTGATATGGATGGACTTTATCTTTCACAGCTCAGAAAGCTTTTATGTAAAGAAAGTGGGATTATCCTAACCTTTAAACCCTATACTGATATTCAGCTCTACCTTTTATAAAAACTGATAAGGCTTAGGAGTCACATTATTCTGTTCCCGTTACTGTCAAAAAGCTTCATCTTCTCTGGCCTAATGAACAGGAAGGCTTCAATACCAGAGCGTATATGAGTTTCAGAGTTTACAGAAAACTCTATAGATTCATCTGATATAGGGGAAACAATAAGCTTAAAGATACCTGCAGAATAGCTAGAAACCTTAACCTTAACCTTTCCAATATTTACATAGTTTTTAATTATTTCTGCCTGTGAAATTCTCATGTCTTCCGGTCTTATCCCAACCTTGACTTCCGTTAGGTCTATCTTTTTATCGAAGGGAATAGCAAGATTCCCTATGACTATAGCCTTTTCTTTCACTTCACCTTCCACAGTATTTATATCCCCTAAGAGCTTTGAAACAGTTTCGCTTATTGGATTATTATAGAGCTCTGATACATTACCTATCTGGACAAACTTCCCCCTAACTATAACCCCTGCATCCTCTGCTATAGAAAAAATGTCTGCAGGATCGTGCGAGACAATAATTGTAGTTAGGCTAAGCTCTTTTTGTATCTTCCTTACTAATGCCCTAGCGCTGTCTCTTATCTGGGCGTCCAGGTTGCTAAAGGGCTCGTCTAAGAGCAGTAGCTTTGGATTCTTTACGAGGGCCCTAGCCAGGGCAGCCCTTTGCATCTGTCCACCAGAGACCTCTCTAGGATAGTGTTTCAATACTTGCTTTATGTTTAGCGTCTCTGATATCTCTGTTACCCTTTTGTCTATTTCGCTTTTTGGCATCTTTATGTTTTTTAAAGGAAAGGCTATGTTATCATATATTGTCATGTTTGGGTAGAGTGCCCAGTTTTGGAAAACTAGGGATATGTTCCTGTTCTCTGGCTCTACTATGATCTTGTTGGGGGCGGAAACGACTTTTTCGTCAAAGTATATATATCCATCTGTAGGTATCTCTAGTCCAGCTATTTGTCTCAATAAAGTAGTTTTGCCCCCACCGCTTTCTCCAAGTATGCCAAAAGTTGCACCATCATCAACCTCTAGTGAGATTTTGTCATTTGCTACTACGATGTTTTTTCCTTTTTTGAAAATTTTTGTTAGATCCTTTACCTTTACTTTGACCATAGTTACACCCCCTTGGCTCCGCCTCCTAGTGCAGCTAATCCCTTTATGAAATATCTCCCTAAGATAATAAATACTACAAGAGGTACTATTGATGCAATGACTGCCGCGGCGTAGCTATCATTATATAGCGTCCCATAGCCTCCAGTAAATGCTCTCTCGGCAACAGGTATAAGCCTCAGTGATGGCGAAGATGTCAATACTAGTGGCATGAAAAAGTTGTTCCATGATTCTATGAAGACAAAGATCATTGTGGCCAGAAATCCTGGGATTGTTAAAGGAAAAACTACTTTCCAAAACACTGTCCAATCACTTGCCTTATCTATCCTAGCCGCTTCTATCAGATATTTTGGTATTACTGGTATGAATATAGACATTAGGAGCGCTGCTGTTGGCATGTAAAATATAAGCAAAGCAAAGATAAGTCCTTGATAGGAGTTGAAAAGGCCCCAAGAGGCTTCGAGCTCTATGAGGGGCAACAGCGTTGCTTGATACGGTATGAAGGTTGCAAGAGAAATTATAGAGAAGCCTGTATTGCTTACCGCAGGCATTCTCTCGCTTGTGACGTAGAAGAAATACGCTGCCATCTCCCCAAAAATCGTAGAAATAAAAGCGACTGGTATGGCTATAATGATGCTATTGATTAACGGGCGCTTCATCTCCCCCCAAACAGTGATATATGAGGAGATAGTAAAAACTTTAGGCGGAAAGAGCACAGGGGTAGCTGTTGCTTCGAAGTTTGTCTTAAATCCGTTAATCAGCATTGAATACAAAGGAATGAGCCAGAATATGGCTATGATTATTGCTATAATTTCTAGTATTATGTATTTTATTAGTCTGCTATTCACGCCTTATCCACCTCTTTATACCATATAAGGCATAGGGTATGATTACTGCCGTGGCGACCACAGTAACTATAACCGAGGTTGCTGCCGATGCTGAGAAAAACTCACTATAGAATAAATAATAGAGGTATGTGACCAAGGTCATAAGATTCAGGTTCGTTGGCCCGCCTCCTATTACGTAGGGCAGACTAAATAACCTGAATGAGAAAAGGAATAAGAGGGCTGTTGATACTATGAAGCCATTCATGGAGTTTGGTATCAATATTTTAAAGAGTATTTTAAAGCCACCAGCTTTATCTATCCTAGCTGCTTCTATTATTGACTTGTCTACACCCATGAAAGACGCAAGATAAAACAATACTGCTAGACCTGTATAGGCCCAGATCTCTACTAAGAACAGTGCTCCTATTGTGGTTGTTGGTGTCGTGAGCCAGGGTATTGTAGGAAGATGTATCAACCTTAGGGCATAATCAACTCCTAGGTGAAGGTTAAATAACCACGTCCAAATTAACCCATTTGTTGCCATCGATATTGCTAGGGGATAAAGGAATATGGAAACCATCAGTGTTCTAAACTTATTTGGCAAGAAATAAAGTATGCCAGCAAGGAATATCCCAAGAGGATTTCCTATGGCAATCAAACCTAGAGAAAATATCGCAGAATGCATTGCTCCTATCTTGAAGAAGTATTGATGTAAGAGGTATGAATATGTGCCGAAACCAACAAATTTCGGTATCCTGCTTACTAGTGACCAATTTAGGAAGGAAAGGTAGATGTTCCATGCTACGAGATATAGGAGTACACCTGAGAAGAACAGGGTGGGTATGGCCATAATTAACGCTCCTTTTCTCATTAATTATCCCCTGATTATATACCCAGTCTATCCATACCCCTTTGGGTTTAAAGACTTTAGTAATTTTTTTGTAAAATTTTTATAATAAAAATATTAAAAAAGAGAAATATGGCTTATAGTAAAACTATAAGAAGCAGTATTATGTGATTTTAATATTTTTAGACCAATCTTGTTGTTGAATGCATCAGGGACGCCGCTCATAGGTTCTATGGCAACAGCACCCTTTACTCCCGTATAAATTTGATAGAAGCACATGTTACTACTTGATATTCGGATAGAAGAGTAGCTTGAAATAAGCCTTAAACTACCGCAAATGTAGAAGCAATCATCATACTCTTTATTTGTAGACAAGTCAAAATCTATTATCTTACCTGTTGGTATGTGGTTAATAGCTAGACATTTTTTAACCTTTTTTGGTTCTATTTTCCAATCATCTGATACTAAGAAATAGGGATGTGCGCCAACAACTAGAGGGGCTGAGACGCTGTCTATGTTGGTTACGCTTATCTTTGTTTTTAAAGAACTTACTCCAAGAGTATAACTTACCTCTACCCTTATCTTTGCTGGATAACCTCTATTTGATAACAGATATTCTAGTGAGACGCTATCATCGGATTTTTCTCTTATACTAAACCGTTTATCCAATATAAGACCATGGATGGCATTACCCTCTTCATTTCTTTCTAAGGCATATTCTTTTCCTTCGAATGTATACTTTCCTTCTCTAATCCTGTTGGCGAAAGGTACTAGGATAGCCATTCCACCGAGGGTAAAGTTCTTTTTGTCTCCTCTTAAAAGCACATCTTTTCCGTTGATGCTCAGGCTGTAGAGGTAGGATCCTACTTCTTCAATTTCTGCCTTTAGTTTATCTTTTCTCAGTAATATCATTACTACATCACTATATTTTGTTACCTCTTTACATAAAAATGTTACTATAAAAGGCCTATGACAAAAATTAAAGGCTACGCTCGTCGATTTTGCCAGGTTTTTCTTCCGAATCACGGGCTAAAGGAGAAGAAGTGGAGAAGCACTTCATCTCCGTTTGTGGTACATGCTGAGTTAGTGATAATTTAAGGTTGCTAGAAGAACAAAAGCCTCTTATGTTAATCCAAGTATATCTAAAGGCTGAGTT
>WALX01000039.1 GCA_015522625.1 Candidatus Hestiella sp. | reverse complement strand
CTCTAGCCCTTTCTGTATATATGAGTGACTTTATGCATAGGTATGCCGAGGGGAAGCCTTATAAAAGGTATTACCAAGGGACAAAGTATTCCGACGACTTAGAGACTATGGCTAATGAGTTGATGGGAAAACTTCTCCATACAGACATGGTTGATATAAGGCCAATAAGTGGTACAATAGCAAATGCTTCTGTCTTTAGGTATTTAGCACAATGCGGCGAAAAAGCCGTTATAGCCCCTGTGCAGGCAGGAGCCCATGTCAGCCATACAAAGTTTGGAACCCTTGGAGCTTTAGGAATTGAGCAGATAGATTTGCCGTATGATGAAGAGAGGATGAACGTAGATATAGATAAGGCAATAAAGGTTATTGAGCAGGTTAAGCCAAAATTTGCTGTCTTGGGTGGTAGTGTTTATCTCTTTCCACACCCAGTCAAAGAAATATCGGACGCTATCCACTCAATAGGAGGTAAGCTTATATATGATGCCGCTCATGTATTGGGATTAATAACGGGGGGTATGTGGAGGAATCCACTGGATAATGGAGCAGATGTTATGAATGCGTCTACTCACAAGACTTTTCCTGGTCCTCAGGGAGGCGTCATAGCATTTAAAGACAGGACTATTTATAAGGGAGTTGGTAAAACGATCTTTCCTTGGTTTGTGAGTAACCACCATCTCCACAGGTTACCCGCGACAGCTGTTACTGCAATTGAAATGATAGAATTTGGAGAAGAGTATGCAAAGCAAATAGTAAAAAATGCGAAAAGGCTTGCAGAGTCGTTAGCTGGAAGAGGGTTCAGGGTTATAGGTGAGCACTTGGGTTATACAATGAGCCACCAAGTACTTGTAAACGTCTCCTCTCTTGGGGGCGGGGCAAAAGTTGCCAAAATGCTTGAAGAAAGCAACATAGTATTAAATAAAAACCTCTTGCCTGAAGATCCACCGGAGGCCGTACAGAATCCAAGTGGGCTAAGAATTGGCGTTCAAGAAATGACAAGATTTGGTATGAAGGAGGAGGAGATGGACTATATTGCAGAGTTCATGGAAAGGGTTGTTATAAAAGGGGAAGAGCCCTCAAAGGTTAGAGAAGAAGTTAAGCAATTTAGGCAATCATATAAAAAAGTACAATATGGTTATGATATGACGGTAGGAGAGGGTAGAAGCCTACTCATGCTAGACCTGCTCAGATAATATAAAGAGGTTAAAGCCATTTTCAGGTGTGAATTTTTCGATACAAAGGCTTTTTGAGTTAAAGTTTCTACTGTTAATCGTTTTCTTAAAAGGAGTTTTTTTAATAAAGGTTGCATAACAAGCCCTCACTCCCCTGTGCGAGGAAAAGATAATGATTAACTCTTTTCCTTGTGGATATTTAATGGTGCCGGATACCTAACTTTAGTAAAAGGTTTGCTTTAGTAAAAATATATAAGCCAGGAGATTCAGATACTCTTAGCGAAGAAGTGAGTATAATGAAACTTATAGTAATAAGATCCGAAAAGGGCAATATATCATATAGTGACATAGTAGATGGAGAGCTCTCGCAGACTGTTAAGAAGATAAGTGAGGAGGTGCTAAAAGAGTGGGATCCAGAGCTAAGCGATTTTATTGTTTTGAAAGACGCGAGGGAGGTTGATTTGCCATTGCCGTTGAAGCCCGAGCTAGTTGACATGCTTAGAAGGATAGGTTCATTGGGAAGGAAATCTAGTAAGGCAATAGTGAGGTTCCCTATATATACGATAAGCTTTGAAAACATGATGGTCGATGAAGATAAATATATAGAAAACAAGATTTACTTAATAGCCCCATATATTAACGATGATATTAAGGCTGAGTTGGAAAGCGAGGCAATGGAGATTACATCACAGAAAAGTCCGCCAAGTGGTATAGAAACTGAATAGGCCTTAAGGTATTCATTATGTATGGCGGCATAATAAACTCAATTGTAATGCTCTTCGTAGTTATGGATCCTATAGCCGTTATCCCCTTTTATATGGAAAACGTAAATCTTCTCCCTCCCAGCAAAAAGAAGAGGTTTCTGAGGACGCTAATCATATCAGCTGTTTTCATGCTGCTATCGTTCATGATAATTGGCGATTATATGTTTAGGATACTCGGAGTTACCTTCGATGATTTTAAAATCGCCGCCGGTATAGTGTTGCTTATCTATGCTATCGCAAGCCTTTTTGATATAGAAATAGGCGCACCTAAAACTGACATAGAGAACATAGAAAGAAAGGCTATAGTTCCTCTAGCAACCCCACTGCTAGCAGGCCCTGGAAGCATATCTGCTTTACTTTACATAAAGTATGCCTATGGATATGGCGTTGCATTGATAAGTATGTTCGTAAACATAACCATAGCCTATTTCGTGCTATACGTTGGCGAAAGGATAATGAAGCTACTAGGACAACACGGCGCCCTTCTTATAGATAAGTTTATGAGCTTGATACTAGCTGGGTTTGCGGTGAGCTTGATATTAGCTTCAGTGTAAATTGTAGGCTTGGTTTGTTGCAGTAGAAATAATTTAAAAAATCCTATTTATTCTATGCTATAGTGAAATAAGAGCGGTGAAAGAGGATGAGCGTGCAGTTTGCAACCCTAGGGGATTTGAGGAAAGGTAGCTATATAATAATTGATGACGAACCATGTAGGATAGTTGAGATAACTAAGGCTAAGACTGGAAAACATGGAAGTGCAAAGGCACACGTAGTGGCAGTAAGCTTGTTTTCTGGGCAAAAGAAGACATTGATAGCCCCTTCCGATACGCAGGTTCAGGTTCCAATAGTAGAGAAAAAGAATGGCCAGATACTGGCCGACTTGGGGAATAGCCTACAGGTCATGGATATGGAGAGCTACGATACTATAGAGGTAGAAAAGCCTGTAGAGGAACCTGAGCTTCTAAGCAAATTGAAGCCTGGAACGGAAGTGGAATATTGGCTAATTTTGGGAAAGGCAAAGATAGTCAGAACAAGAGGTTAAGCCATAGCTAAGCCATAGTTATAGCGGTGGTACGAAAAATTTTATCTTAGCCTTATGGTAGTCTCTAATAATCGTTTTTGCTGCCTCCTCGATAATAGGTTCCTTGCTCTTCTTGTATATCCACATGCGCTTCAACGCCAAAATTTCTAGGATTTTATATGGATCGCTCTCTTCTATGCCATATGCCTTGACTATAGCATCCGGGTTATATGAAAGGATTTTTCTGAGAAGGTCTACAGCAGGCCTTACAGGATCTTTCAACTCTTCTACATTTTTTCCTCTTATCACGGAATCCGGATAGCCAATGCCATAGGGAATAATACCCGGCGTATCTATTATATAGATCCCTTCCCTTATCCTATATCTTGTAAAAGACTTTGTGT
>WALX01000038.1 GCA_015522625.1 Candidatus Hestiella sp. | reverse complement strand
AGTGAGCGTAGGCTATGGAATAGAGGAGTTTATAGTGGATGGGGTGATAATACTCAAGGCGAGGATAGTCAAGGGGAAGGTATATAGATACATGGAGATAAGGAAGATGAGGGGAAATGAAGTAAAGTATGGTGAGATACCGTTTATAATAGGGATGCCAGAAGTGATAAATATAAGGGTTCCCCAAGATGTGAAAGGATTACCCTCTGGAATAAATCCAAGGAAAGGTTTTATAAAGATTGCGATGGGGGATAGGGAGGTTTCCTTCGCAAGGGGCACACAAAACCTTTTTGTAGTAGATCCTAGAATAGATTCCTTACCCCTTATATCATCCCTCATACTTTCCACAGTACTCAAGGAAAGGCTAACGATTCACTATAGAAGCTACCTCCATGGGGAGAAGACAATAAGGGACTACCTCTCTAAGTGCTTCGAGGGCAAAGAAGAATATGCAGAGGGCCTCAAGAACTTCTTCATAAGGAACGTGAACCCTACATCGCAGACAATAATAAGCTTGGAGCTCTTAATCAGCTCATGGGAAGAACTTGAGAAGCCTGATGTTATAATAGTTGAGGGTAGCGGTAACTACATAGAGCTCGTATCGGATATTGAAAGCTATAGGCAGGAGCAGTACAATGACCTGATAAGGAGGGCCCTGCACAACATAACCGGGTTTTATTTTATTCACACAAAGATGAAGAAATTGACCAGCATACCTCTTATTAATCATTATGACAACGTGTTTTATATAACCCTGAACAAAAGGGGAGATATCCTGATAAAACCCTTTAAAATCCACCTAAAGCCAGTTCCTATAGACCCGATAGTAGTAGAGAGAGAAAAAATAGAGTCTTGCATCATGGAATAATAGCAGATAGTATCGCTTTTTCGCTGTGCAACCTGTTTTCTGCTTGATCAAACACAACTGACCAAGGTCCTTCTATTGCATCTTCAGATACTTCCTCCCCTCTATGAGCTGGTAGGCAGTGCATGAATATTGCCCTCTTGTTAGCTCTTTCCATTATTTTAGCGTTTACCTGATATGGCATGAGCACTTTCTTCTTCTCCTCTGCTATTTCTTCTTGACCCATACTGACAAAAACATCTGTATATATAACATCCGCACTGTCTGCGGCCTCTCCAATATCTTCTGTAAGTACTATCTTTGAGTTGCTTATCTCTGCAAATTCCTTTGCCTTACCCAGGACGTATTCGTTTGGCCTCATCTTCCTAGGCGAAGCGAGGTAGAAGTCCGCGCCGAGCTGGGATGAAACTATCATTAGGCTGTTTACAACATTATCGCTTCCATCACCTACGAACGCTATCTTTATCCCCTTTATTCTCCCCTTTTTCTCATAGATTGTCATATAATCGGCTATCGCCTGCATTGGGTGTGACAAGTCGCTCAAGGCATTTATTACCGGCACTGAAGAATACTTCGATAGTTCTATGAGGTCTGTGTGTTTTCTAACCCTAGCCACAATACCGCTGGTAAACCTAGAGAGGACCCTTGCGGTGTCTTTAATGGGTTCTCCCCTACCGAGCTGTAGCTCATTCCAGTTTAGCACAACCGGTTGGGCTCCAAGCTGGTAGGCAGCTACCTCAAGGCTCACCCTCGTTCTTGTAGAGGGTTTCTCAAAAACCATTGCAATGCTCCTACCACCAAGCACGTTTAATATTTTTTCGCCAGCATAGTACCTGGTCTTCATATCAAGCCCAAGGTTTATTAAGAAGGATACCTGCTCAGGGGAAAAATCTGCAAGGCAAAGCATATCTTTGCCCCTTATATTGCTTAGCGACACCATAATCACCATTAAGTATTTAGAGGTGAAGGTATAAAAAAATTTAGGAAGGAACATGGAGACATTAAAGGTAGACATGGATTGCCCAAGGATGGAGGCCGTAGATAGGGTTTCAAGGGTAGTAAAAAGGGGAGGGCTTGCAGTAATACCTACAGATACCGTCTATGGCATTATTGCTGACCCATTTAGCGAAGAAGCTGTAAAGAGGGTCTATAGCGTGAAGAGGAGAGACGAGGGAAAACCTTTACCTATTTTGCTAGCTGAGAGCCACCATGCCTTCCTCCTAGTAGAGCCTGGAGAACTATTTTGGAGCCTTGCAATGAAGTTCTGGCCTGGTCAGCTAACTATAGTCGAGAAGGGCTCTAGAAGACTTCCTAGGCATCTTTCCTCATGGCATGAAATTGGTTTAAGGCTCCCAGCTTGTAGGTTCTGCAGGTTGGTCGCCTCCAGGATCGGCGGTGCAATAATAGGGACAAGCGCTAACATCTCTGGTAAGGAAAATCCTAGAAGCTTTGAGGAGGCATTTGCAATGCTGGGCAATGGAGTCGACCTCTATGTAGATGGTGGGGAACTTGGAAAGGGAATCCCTAGTACTGTTGTCAGTGTTGTGGGCGGAAACATTAAAATCCTAAGAAGGGGATACATAAGTGAAGAAGAGCTAAGGCGTGCTAGGGATGATGGTAGAGCCCAGTAAAAACCAACTAAAGGCAGTAAAGGTGCTGCTAAGCTACCAGTTTGATGAGAGGGTGGCAAAATCATTTATAGCACGACCGCTAATGATAGGGGTGAGGAATGGGAAGATAAGGTATATATATTTGGAAGGTAAAAGGATCATGACGCTGAGGCCAACAGACTTTTGCTTCACAATAAGCATAGGGGCTGGCAAGATAATTTTAGGTAGCTCGGAGCCACCTAAATACAGGGTAGAGGTAAGGGAGGACGTGGAGTATAGGGGGGATGTGATGGGTATAGATGTGGTATCATCAGATCCTACAATAAGGCCTGGCGATGAGGTCGTTATAGTCGGGAAGGGGGATAGGATATTGGGCGTGGGAAAGGCGAAGGTTCCTGGGTTTATGATGAATAGTATGGGCCCAGGGGAGGTCGTTAGGATTAGAGAAAAGGTGGATAGAAATGGATAGAGTAAATATAATATTAGATGTGGATAAGGAAAACTTTAGTGGCGGAGTTTTTGTGACAGGCTTCCCTGGTTTTGGAAGGGTTGGCTATATGGTTCCTAAATACATCTCGTTGGCACTAGAGATGAAAAAGGTAGGCTACGTAATGACGAGGAGGATGCCCCCAGTCATACTTGTTGAAGAAGACGGCGTCGGACTTCCATTTGAACTCTACAGCAGCGGAGGCGCTTCCGTTTTGGTAAATAGGGCGATCCCTGAGGTCGCAGAGCAGAACTCGTATGCAAGTAAAATTTCTTCGTTTGTGAAGGACGCAGGGTTTAAATATGCTGTGTTGATCGGGGGATTGAGCAGGGACTTCATGTCTGATAAGGAAGAGTATAGCTACAGGTGGCTTTCTAACAGGTCATATAAAGGCCCCATGTTAAAGGCTCCGAGGATGGAAAAGGGTTTGGGTGTTGTAGGTCCGCTGGCGTTGCTTTACATCTACTTGGAGAGGCTTAATGTGCCTACTGTTATGATTCTGCCCTATTCCATAGTAGAGGGGGTTGACTATGATGCCTCCTTCGTAGGGGTAAAGGTTGTGTTGAAAGACTTACTTGAGATGGAGGCCAGGATCCCAGAGCTAGAGCAACTGGCCACAAAGCAGAAGGAGGAGATGGACAAGATAGTAAGGATGCTTCAGTCAGAAAGGCCCAAAACCGGCCCATCCAACATCTATATGTGATGCTTTATCTTAAGCTTCTCGGCCTCCTTTACTAGGTCTTTTGTGTAATAGGCATTTTTAGGGATTGCTATTTCTACGTTACGGTTTGACCTCTTCATTCTTGAAACGAAGGTTCTAATGGCATTTATCATTTCCATTTTTACTTGTTCTTGAACAGGCTCATAATAGTGGAACTGAACTGTCGGATAGAGGCCGCAGACCTCGTATGGTATTAGGCCTAGGTATGGTGCGTAGTAGATGACATTGACACCCTTTTCCTCAACGCAATACCTACTCTTTGGGAGCGGCTTTAGCGATATTAATAGGCTCTCAGGCTCATATTTTGTCAACACCCATTTTTTGTATTCTATTATTCTTGGATTCCAAGAATTTTCTATACTAAAGAAACGCAGGCCTCTTGGTCTTCCCTTATAGCGGGGGTTATATTTGCTTAAAAGGCTTGTGTATTTTGTAAGGGTTCTAAGGGCCTCGTATGCTTCAGACCTCTGCCTAGATATCTCGACAAGGAGCTCCCATAGTCTTCCTTCCTTTATAGCCTGCTTCGTCCTGTTAATAGATTTCTTAATGATGTAGAGGTTGTGCATTGAAAGCAACTTAGCCCTCTCCCTCTTGTCCATTTCCCTCAGTTCCTTTGGAGTATGCTTGGAGCAAACAGGGCAATTGCAAGGAAAGTATTCCATATTTTCTAGCCTCTCTATCCCATACTCAGTCATGTACCTGTCGTCTCTTGCATAAAGCACGTAGGAAGCAGAATCGAAGGTATCTACTCCTAGGGAAACGGCAAAGGGTATTATTAGGGGGTGGCCTGCACCGAAGAGGTGCACAGGTTTTTCTGGGGGGAGGTAGCTTTTTGCAGTTGCAACTATATCTATTATGGTTTTATAGTTATACCTTTCAAGGAAAACAGTTGGGCTACCGATCGCGAACATGCCAAATCCTAGCTTCGATGATTCCTCTGAGCTTCTCTTGACCAAATCGAGATATTTGCCCCCCTGTATCGGGAGGACCCACAAGGTTTTATTATCTATAAGCCTTAGCGCCTCCCTTGCATTTCTAAGCGTTTCTTCCACGCTTGCTTCTGCCTCTTCCCTGTTGACGTCCCCAGTGGGCTTATCGAGTATAACTGCTATGTCGCTTCCAATGGCCTTTTCTAGGTTTATTATTGTACCTTGCCCAGCATCTATTCTTCCATACCTGAGGATTTGGTAGGCGCCTGAATCTGTCATCACCATTCCATCAAAGCCTAGGGTATTATGTATTCCGTCTTTTATCAGCCTCTCGCCTAGCCTTTTGTATGTCAAGTAGGCATTCGTTATAACCTGGTTGTAGCCTATTTCCTTTATCTCCCCTGCAGAAAGCTCCTGCCTCGATATGTCTATTACCGGGAAGAACGCAGGCGTCTCCACACTTTTACCCTTTACCTTTAGAACGCCTATCCTACCGGCTAACTCAAACTCTTTTATAGCAAACATGTATTGTGGGCACCTTTCTATTGCCTGACCCCTTTCGTCCTCAGGTATTCTCTATATATGCTATAGATTTTTTGGGCAAGGGGTCCGGAACCTTGCACGCCATCTTTTGATGCCTTTATGTTCCTGCCTATTTCTACAACATTTATATCATCATAGACCCTTATTAGGTGCCTCTCTATGTTTCCAAACCTCATTAGGAATTCCGAAAACTCCTTTGCGTTGAATATTTCTCCTTCGCCTATTAGAAGCTCGCTTATGTTGTTACCAAATATTATTGCAAGGGGCCAGGAATTCCCTTGGTCGTCCTTAGCGTTTTCTAGCATTAAGGTATAAGTTGAGGGATCATATCCAGAGAGCTTTCCAAAGTAGTTCCTTCCATTGAGGAGCCTAACAGTAACAAGCCTATCTAACATAGAGTTTAGCTTGGATACAAACCTCCTTGCTGGCTCAGGCGAAACTGCCATTTCTTTTCACCATACTACCTTTTTTTGGGTTATTAATTATTAGTTTATTGTATTTGCTTTAAATCCTTTGCCTCTACTCTTGCTGAGGGTGCACTGGATGGGTATATTTTCAGCAGTCTACAGGGTTTATTGGAGCGAAACAGATGCCGCAATAATGATGCATTTTTCTAACTTCTTTAGGGCCTGCGAGAGGGCCGAGGAAGACTTTTTCGCGTCTCTAGGATATACGCATAAAGAAAAGGGTGGGAAGAGGATCCTGATGCCAAGGGTACATGCAGAGTGTGACTATAAAAGCATCTTGAGGCCCGGAGACGCTTATCGTGTTACAATAACTGAAATTCAACTAGGGAAGAGAAGCATAAGGTACTTTTACGAAATATATAATGAAACGCTAGAGGGGCTTTCAGCAGTTTGTAAAATCGTTACTGTGTCTTATGATGAGGCTAGTGGAAAATCTGTGGAGCTACCAAAGGAACTAAGAGAAAAGCTCTTAGAGAGGGGAGCTAAGATCGTTGAGAATTATAAATGAAGTTGTGGGAAGAGCTTTTTGTAACTTCCTTATTCTGTTTTAACTTCATTGTCCCCTGCCTACGGTCCTTTTTAGATCTCCATAGCTTGGCTCATCACGGTTTCTCCT
>WALX01000037.1 GCA_015522625.1 Candidatus Hestiella sp. | reverse complement strand
ATTTCTTACTAAATAAAATAACAATTGGTGTATAGTTTGCAGGAAACTCGAGGACATCCGATTGGCATAAGAGAAATAGAGGACGCATTAGAGATAAAAAGATCATCAAGCAGTGGCCTTGTTTTTGTGATAGCCGGGAATCCTGGGACAGGCAAAACCACGCTTGCTGCAAAAATGATTTATGAAAAGGCGAGGAAATACAATTCTCCTTCCTTGTATATCAGTTTCTCAGAGGTAAGGAATGAATTTTATAGCAATATGGCTTCTATGGGGTTGCAGTTTAACGAGCTAGAGTCACAAGGATTGTTCATTTTTTTGGATGGAGTGACAATATTGGACGTAAGTGCAATGCAGGATTTCTTGGGCGAAGTCTTAGAACTTGTTGAAAAACATGGCATAAGGAACGTGGTCTTTGATAGCATAACCTCTCTTCTTCAAATAATAGGCGAGAGGTCAAACGTAAGGGAATTGTTCCATAACTTCATTTATAGGCTATCTAAGCTAAAGAACGTTTCCCTCATCTTAATAGAAGAAGTTCCTTATGGATTTAGCGGGATAGGCTTTGGCATAGAAGAGTTCCTAGCGGATGTGGTATTTTTCTTAAAGCTGACCAATGTTAAGGGAAAAATTGTTAGGTTGCTTGAAATAAGAAAGTTTAGGGGGGCTAACATTACTAGCAGCAACCTACCTTTTTTAATAACTAACAAGGGTGGGGTGACCTTTTTACCTCCTCCAAAGCACAAGCCGAGGAAGAGCTTCAAGTACTTTTCTATCTCCTTTGGCAATGAGAGGATACAGCTTTTATATGGTAGCCAAAACCTTATAATATCTAACCCAAAAATAGATAGCTATACCCTTGCCACGTATTTAATTTATGCAGTATTAATGAACAACCCAAAACTCATGCATGGGAGTAGGAAGGTGATTATTAGGTCTATAGACTTCATGATAGATCAGCTGAGATATCAAATAAGTTCTTGCCTACATAGGATGCCAGTTGAGGAAGGAGCTGTAGATAAGCTCTTAGAAAATTACATATTTGATGGCATTGACCCAGGTATGAATTCAATAGTAGACTATTTTGATCATGCGAGTAGAATCGAAGAAAAGGAAAAGCCCCTTTTTGTAGTGAACATTGGCTTGGATATGCTCTTGGAGATGATTGCTGATGCTGAAATATATAAACAATTAGAGTTGAGCTCTATTATCAGGAGGTATAGCAACAATATAACAACCCTTTACATAATGTCTGGGTTAGTAAAAGATTACTATACATTACCACTAAACACAGAATACGATAACGTGATGTATGCCACTTCTTATGTCGGCGGGGCCCTCCTATTCATGCCTATAAGGCTAAGAGGGAAGCTTATAGTAGGGAAGAGATCTATCATGGATAAGAAAGAGTTTGAGCCTTGTGAACTTTTTATAAGCAAACCCTTAACACAATAGTGTAATGGCTTTTTGTTTTCCGATTTCTTGGTAACCTTTTAAATCTTAAAGTATCATTCCTGAATATTAGGTGCAAGTATTGAAATGGGATGAGGAGAGGCTAAAGGTATTAAGAGAGCTTGTGGAAAGAGGCATAAATCCCTACCCTCACAAGTTCAATTACTCCAATTCTATCGCAGAGATAAGGGAATTAGCGAAAAAACTGCAGAATAAGAGCCATGACCCCTTTGTTTTTGATATATCAACCGTGGGTAGGGTTGCTAATGTAAGAAGGCATGGAAAGGCAACCTTTGTTGATCTATTTGATGAGGGGGAGAGGCTTCAGGTATATGCAAGGGTAAACGAGCTTGGTAAGAAATATGATGAGTTCTTGCGTGTAATTGGAAGGGGAGATATAATAGGTGTAAAAGGCGATCTCTTTTATACCCTCAAGGGAGAACTAACCCTAAAGGTAAAAGAATATCAATTGCTATCGAAGGCCCTCTTGGAGCCTCCTGATTGGTCCAAGCTTACAGCAGAATTTAGATATGCCCATAGGTACATAGACTTTTTATATAACAAGGCAGCAAGACGTGCAATGCTTAAGAGGTTTAACATAATAAAGGAAATAAGATCCTATTTATATGAAAAAGGGTTCGTAGAAGTCGAAACGCCAATACTGCAACCTGTATATGGCGGTGCATTGGCAAAACCTTTCAAAACGCACATCAATGCCTTGGACGAGGATTGGTACCTTAGAATATCGTTAGAGCTTTATCTAAAAAGATATATTATTGGAGGTTTTAACAAGGTCTTCGAGATAGGTAAAGTTTTTAGGAATGAAGACATAGACGCTACTCATAACCCCGAGTTTACAATGCTGGAGCTATATTGGGCATATGCAGATTATAACGACATCATGAAGCTAACTGAAGATCTGATAAAGAAAGTTGCGAAGGTAGTGTTAGATGATATGAGGGTAAAAAAATCAATAAATGGAAAAGAATACGAGATAAACTTCAAGGCACCATTCAAAAAGGTTTCGATGATTGACTCTCTTTCTCAGGTTCTTGGAAAAGATGTAGAGAAGATGAGCGACGATGAATTAAAAAGAATACTTGACGAAATAGGGCAGAAGCCTAGAGGCAACCTATATCTAAGAGGGTTAATGATAGAAAAACTGTTTGATAAGTTGGTCGCGGACAACATAATTGAGCCTACGTTCGTTGTAGACTACCCTATAGAGACGACCCCTCTTTGTAAACCTCACAGAACAAAGAAGGGCTATGTAGAGAGGTTTGAGCTTTACATAGGTGGGATGGAACTTGCTAATGCATATACAGAGCTAAACGATCCGCTCCTACAGGATAGGTTATTTAAAGCAGAGGTAGAAATGATGAAAAAAGGTGACGAGGAAGCCCACCCCTACGACTTTGACTTCGTAAAGGCCCTCGGCTATGCAATGCCACCGACCGGTGGGCTTGGTGTTGGTGTAGATAGGCTGGTTATGCTATTTACGGAAGATTATAGTATAAAAGAGGTTATTCCATTCCCAATGATAAGTTCTAAGCTAACTGAAAAGGATTTATGAAAATTTAATGATAAAAATATTAATGTTTTCCATTAATGAAAGTATTGTTAGGAGTAGCATTAGCGTTTATTATACCTTGGAAGTTTAGTTATAGAGGGGAATGACAATAATAAACCAAGGTACAGGGATACCATTGGTTTATCTGGACTTAAATGCAATATTGGACGTAGTTAGCGCTATTATTGGCTTTTCGGTTAGCTACGTTTCCTTTAAATATAACAGGTTAATCCAAGAAACAGTCCTAAATTACATAAGCATGGGATTCGCGTTGCTCGGCATAGGCCTCCTTATGCAAGGAGTATTAATGCTCCTCTTCGCTTTCAACCTGTTTGAATTTCCAGGCGACTATAGGCTATCATATACGTCTTCAGTATTTTATTTGATACTGCAACTCATATCATACGCAATTATAGCGATAGGCTACTCGAAAGAAACATATTGGCCAAAAGAGAGCCTTGCGTTACCTCTAGCATACGTCTTATTTAAGAAGAAGCAGTATTTCCTTCTAAGAACATTTATATTTGATGCATCACAGCTTATAATTATCTTCTTCTTGGCATTTATTGTGTTTCTAGGCTTCCTCGTTCACAGTAGGGATAAGAAGACATTTTCCCTATTGGTGTTAATATCTTTTTCGCTAATGCTGATTTCTCACATAGGCTTCCTATTTTCATCCTTGGCTTTCTCTGAGTACTATTACGTTATATCGAATACCGTACAGTTTGTTGGATTTCTCATGCTCTTAGTCTTTTTAATAAGGAGTGGTCATATTGGGTGAAAGAAAGAGGAACAGATCAAGAGTGAAGATCTATTTAGACATACTTGAATCAATAGAGAAAGAGGAGAGTGCGCGTTTAACTAAGATAATGTATAGCGCAAACCTACCTTATGATAGGTTAGTAAAGTATATTGATGAACTAAAGACTAGGGGTTTCATAGAGGAAGTAAAAGATAATGAGTCTAGGTTTTTTGTGTTAACGGAAAAGGGGAAGGTGTTTATAAAGGAAATAAGGAAAATTGAATCTTTTTTAAAAGGCTTCGGTCTCTCATTATAGAGGATATAGACGTTGCGTCTATACTTTGTGTACCCAAGTTATTTAATTTTATCGTACCACAACACCTATAGGTGTGAAGATGAAAGGACCAGTTATGATATTTGGTGCTGATGGGTACATAGGTTGGGCATTAGCTTTGCACCTAGGTGTTAGATACGATGGGCCTATAGTGTTGGTCGATAATTTTTCAACAAGGAGTTTGGTAAAATCTGTAAAATCTGATTCCCTCATTCCCATAAAGTCTATGGCAGAAAGGTTGCGTTACTATAAAGAATTTTTCAACAAGGAAAATTTGATATTTGAGCCGTGCGACGCCAGGGATCCAGAGCAAGTCGATGAAATAATATCAAAATATAAGCCAGAAGCTGTAGTGCACCTAGCCCAGCAAAGGAGCGCTCCTTTCAGCATGGTAGACCAAGAACATGTCCTGTATACCGAGGTTAACAACGTTGTTGCAAACATAAACATAATGTTTTCTATATCTAGGCATTCTCCTGGTGCCCATTTATTAAAAATGGGAACCCTTGGAGAATATGGCACTCCCGGTATTGATATTACGGAGGGCGACATAGAAATAGAGCTTCATGGAAGGAAAGCAAAGGTAATGTTTCCTAGATTCGGCCAGAGCTATTATCATTTAACTAAAATATTTGATACATACAACTTGTTGCTTGCCAATAAACTGTACAACGTTAGGGCTACTGATGTGATGCAGGGCGTTGTTTATGGTGTTAAGGTAGACGAGATTGTTGATGATACCCTTGCAACTAGGTTTGATTTCGATTCCAACTGGGGAACAGTTATCAACAAATATGTGGTTCAATCTGTTTTGCTGAATGAGTTGCTCATCTATGGAATAGGGAAGCAAACCAGGGGCTTCTTGTCACTATATGACAGCATCAATGCCTTAACGTTACTGCTCGAAAATCCGCCTAGGGAAGGGGAGTATAGAATAGTTAATCAGCTCGATGAGATATATAATACATTGCAATTGGCCGAAATTGTAGCAGAGATAGCAAACGAATATGGAATAAACCCATCGTTCAGGAGGATAGAAAATCCTAGGGTAGAGGCAGAGGAGCACTACTATAATGTTGAGCATAAAATACTTCCCTCCCTAGGGTTTTATAGGAAAAAAGATATAAGGGATACAATAAGGGAGATATTCGATGTTGTTTTAAAATACAAGGATAGGGCTGCTAAGATGAAAGAGCTTATATACCCGACGGTAAGGTGGAAGAGCTCTAACGAGTTTAGGTCTGAGCTTTTCCCCATATCTAAAGAATATATGAGGGTATTAAGCAGAGAGGAAATTATGAAGCGCTACAACGTTGCAGATTAGGGTTAAGCTGAAATGAAGGTAATGATAGTATCTGAGATCGACAAAAGGACCAAGAAGCTAAGGAGAGGATCATATCTAAGATATAAACACCCACCACCAGGTGTTATATATTCTATTTTTAATGGCTTAACGGGTATAATAAATAACATCTCCCATTATGAGTTCAACACAAAAAACTTCTTTAAAGTCATAAGGACCCTTGTTTTAAAAGGTTTTTCGCAACCAAGGCCAAAGGATGAGAAATTAATACATTCTTTTTTCTGGAATTTTTACCTATACAGCAGGCCGTGGGTTCATGAAAACGACGAAAGCCCAAGTCAATTCCTTAAACAATATTATGGTAGCTCAAACTTTACATACAAAGCTGCAAAGGAGTTCCTAGTCTATTATCTTAATTCATCTCCATGCAAAGCAATAATTACTTGGTCTAACTGGGCTAAAAAAGGTTTTGTAGAGGATGGGGTTGATCAATCCAAGGTTAAGGTAATCCCCCCACCAATAGACGTGAAGAAAGAGCGTATAGAACATAATGGCATTAATATATTATTTATTGGAAGGGATTTTTATAGGAAAGGAGGGGACATAATCCTGAAGGTATTCTCAAAACTAGCTAAGGACTTCAATGAGATAAGGCTTATATATATTGGCGTGTTACCTCCATCGATAAGGAAAACTGTTATAGGTAACAAGAGGATCGTTTATTACAGTAACCCGCTCGACTCCGAGCTCTATGGTAAGATATTTCCTACTTCCGATATACTTCTACTTCCAACTAGGTATGATGCATATGCCCTAACTATAATTGAAGCAATGTCATATGGGATTCCTGTAGTAGCATCTAGTATAAATTCCATAGGAGAGGTAATATCTCACGGCACAAATGGGTTTATCACAAAGTATGATTATGATAAATACTTAGGCCTGCTCCTAGAAAACAGAAGGCTTTGGAAGACTTTTTCAGAAAATAGCCTGGCATATATTAAGAAATGCCATGATCCAAATATCATAGGTAGAGAGATTTTTAAGCTATATGAACAAGTTCTATCAGGAACCTGAGATGGCAAAGGAAAAGAGAGGGCTGAACATACTGTTTTTATCGACGTCAGCAACGAGGTTTGGTTCCATAGTTGCGCAATCAGTAGTTCCTTTGTATGTAGTATCTTACCTTAACTTATCTCCAGCCATAGCATCGGCGTTAATAACTATTTTGTGGATATCTAACGGGATCGGTTCCGTTTTAGGAGGTACTATAAATAAGTTCAAGTTTAACCTGCTTTTTGGTTTTTTGATATCAATTATTGGACTATCGCTCTTGATAACTAGCAGAGGCATAACTACCTTGTTCATTTCAATATTCTTGTTTGGGATGGGATTAGGCTCGATATCTCTTCTACTCCCCCCTTTGATGCATACCTTGACTGGGGTAAGGGAAAGCTATGTAGGAATAGGACTTTATTCCTTAGGCCTTTCTTTGGGCTTAATAATTGGAGCTTTAGCTTCTTCTCTAATACTAAAGTTTTTTGGATTTTATTATGTATTCTTT
>WALX01000036.1 GCA_015522625.1 Candidatus Hestiella sp. | reverse complement strand
GCATATTAAATGGGTGAAAGGAGTGAACAAGGAGATATATGATAAGAGGCTTGCCAGGAGGAAAGGGTTTTACGTTACAAAGGAGGATGAGGATGAACTTGCCTACTACTTAGTAGAATCCTTTGCAGAAGCAGCTTAAAGAACATTATTAAAAAGCTACTGCAACTCGCCCAACTCTAGCTTGTTCTTGCACCCATTCCTAATGCAAACCTTACTTAACGCCTTAAGGAGTCTTCCGGCCTCGCCTTTGTCAGACTTAGATGCAATCCTCTTGATAGCCAGTATTATATCCTGCGCCTCCCCTTCAGCAAATAGCCCTGAGATTAAGGCCTTCATATAAGCAGCTATAAGATCTATAGTCTTTTTTTCTGGAACCTCGCGAGGGCGCTCCTTATACCTCTTCATATATATTTCATATAGTAAAATTGAGGCAGCATTTGATATGTTTAAAGCCCTATACCTGCTAGAGGTTTGTATTGTGCAGAGCACATTGCACTGTATAATTTCATCCCTGGTCAAACCGACGCTTTCCCTCCCCAGAACGAGGGCGACGGTTCCACTAGCGCCTGAAGCAAGCTCGGAGGCTTCCCTTGGACCTACCGCAACCCTGAGTATATCCTTGGTAGAGCTCTCATCTGAGGTGCATATCGAAAATTCCGCTCCTCTTAGTGCATCTTCCAAACTCGGAACCACAGTGACTCCATAAAGGACGCTACTGGCTCTTGCAGCATACCTCAAGGCCTCTGTTCCGCTTGCCTTTGGAAAAACAAGATATACCTCGTCTACGTCAAAGTTCTCCGCGAGCCTGAGTATATACCCGAGGTTGTTCGAACCCTCCACGCTAACTAGAACCAGCCTAAGAGCCTCCAATTCCCGTCCCAATATGATAATAACACTCAGTATATTATTTTTAATTGAAAAATACGAAAACCTTCAAACGGAGCATTACCAATTAGGCGTTATAGCCCAGATTAAAGGTTTTTAATTTCAAGCTATGTAAAAGCTTAACTGGTGAGTTCCTTGGAAAATAATGAAAGCAGCATGGCGCTGCAGGCGATGAGGGAGATAACCAACTTCATCGTTAGGGCAACGGAATTCATAGAGCGAAGCGAAGTCGAATCATTCATTAATGAATTAGTGAATGCCTACAAGAGGAAATCTAAGGTATTGGTCATGGGGGCAGGAAGGAGTGGGCTTGTTGGAAAGGCGTTTGCAATGAGGTTACTTCACATGGGCTTTAACTCCTATGTCCTGGGTGAAACCATAGTCCCGAGCGTAACGAGGGGAGACCTATCGATAGCTATTTCCGGCTCTGGCAGGACGCAGGTTATAGTAGATGCTACAGAGGCCGCAAAAAGGGTAGGGTCAAAGGTTGTGGCGCTCACAACCTTTGAGGATTCCCCAATCGGTTCTATAGCAGACCTAGTTGTAAAGATACCGGGTAGGTCAAAAATTAGCAAGATGGACAATTATTTTGCAAGGCAGATCTTAGGTTTACACGAGCCATTTGCCCCCCTAGGCACCCTCTTTGAAGACACAACCATGATATTCCTTGATGGCGTTGTCTACAGCCTAATGGCTAGGCTGAACATAACCGAGGAAGAAATGAAGAACAGGCACGCGAACGTCGAGCTATAAAATAAAAATTGGGAGCGCTATAATGTATCCAGCAAAGTAGACGCGAACTATTCAGGGGATCGGTTCTCATTTATATAGCCTCATTTCTCATCCTAGGTTATTATAGGTCTTGCTAGGATGAGTTAAGCCTCTTCTCTACGCTTCATCATGATTACAAACCACACTAAAGCTATAAACACCTTTGAGAAGCAAATGGCAAGCCTCCTTCACATCTAGGATGTAGGCTCTACAGGTCATCTTCAGAATAAAAATCTATGCAGACCTATAAAAAACCTTTATCCAAGAAACTGTTGCTAGTCCTTGGAAACGAGCCTTCTAAATGGTTGCATAGTATTCTTTCCTGCTCTTCTGAAGCCTATCCAAATATGCCCCTTCTTTGTTTATCCTAGGCCTACCGCTTTGCTCATCCCTCCGTATCGTTATGTTCAGTTCTGACAATATATCATTCATTGCTTTCTTAGGCTCTTTCGGCCTCCTTGCAACTCCTCTGACACCAGGCTCTCCCACAAAAACCATAATCCTATCACTTATAAAATCCAATACTACTATGTCATGCTCAGCAACAAATGCAGTTACCTTCCTCATCTCAGTCAGCCTCCTAATGATCTTTGCTACTGCCAGCCTCTCTTCTACATCAAGGTGGGCCGAAGGTTCATCAAGCAAATATATATCTGCCTCCTTGCTGAGGGTTGCAGCAATCGTGAGCTTTTGAACCTCACCTCCGCTCAAAGTCCTCGTTTTTCTATCGAAGAGCCTATGCAGGTTAAGCTTTTTAATTAGCTCTAGGTAAAGCCATGAATTTGGTATAAGGGCTTCTGGGTTGGAAGATGCCAACACCTCTTTAACAGTGTAGTCTTCAGGGAAGGTTTCCGGGCCTACATATTGAGGCTTATAGCTTATTTCTACTCCCCCATACGTTATCACATTGCCCTCTTCTGCCTCTAGTGCCCCAGCCAAGAAGCTGATAAAAGTAGTCTTCCCTATGGCATTGGGACCAACGATTCCAATGACCTCGCCGTTCATTGCATATCCATCCTCTGCCTCAAGCTGAAAAGAGCCCCTTGATATCCTTGCGTGAGACCACTCCAGGTACTTATAGTTCTTGTCATCACTAATGCCCTTAGCTTGCTGCAAAAGGACCCTCTTGAATTGTATAGGCTCCTTCCTTACGAGCATGTTTTCACTGGGGAGGTAACCGTCCAAGAAGTTGTTTATACCAGCTCTAACGCCGTAGGGTTTTGAGGTAATCCCGTAAACCCCTGGCTCGCCATATATTATGTGGATGTAGTTACTCAAGTAATCCAGGAGCGCAAGGTCGTGCTCTACCACCAAGAAGTACTTGTCCTTTTTTACCTCACCCATTATTAATTTTGAGGCGTTTATCCTCTCCCTTATATCTAAATAGCTGCTCGGCTCATCAAATATATAAATGTCTGCCTCCTTGCTGAGGGTTGCAGCAATCGTGAGCTTTTGAACCTCACCTCCGCTCAAGTCCTTCACGCTTCTATCAAAAACTTTGTCCAAGCCCAGGCGCTTTGCCAGCTCCAAGGAATTCCCCCTTTCATCAGCCTTCTTAAGTAATTCCCTCACGCTACCCTTGATGTGTCTAGGAACTAGATCTATGTATTGTATTTTGTGGGCAACCCTAAGGCTCTTGTTCGCTAGCCTCTGAAAGTAGCCCTGGAGCTCACTCCCCCTAAACTTCCTTATAATATCATCATACTCCACCTTCCCCTCAACCTCGCCTAGGTTTGGCATCACCTCCCCGGCGAGTATCTTTATAGCTGTTGTTTTCCCAGTCCCATTCTTCCCCAAGATGCCAATGACATGACCGGGTTTTGGTATTGGGAGTCCGTAGAGCTTGAAGCCATTTTTTCCGTATCTATGCGTCACATTTTTTTCTAAATCTTCAGGTAGGTTGATTATAGATATCGCACCAAAGGGACATGCCTTGACGCAGAGATTGCATCCTATGCAGGCGTCCTCATATATAACCGGTTTGGCCCTAGCAGACCTATCAGCATCTATAGCAACACCCCTCTTGCTTTTATTGATTGGGCATACGCTTATGCATTCATAGTTGCACTTCTTCGGCTTACAGCTCTTATCGTCTATTACTGCAACCCTCGTCATGACGCACACCCACAAACCGGAAAGGCCCTAGGATTAAAAAGAGTTTAAAAAAGAATAGCCTATTAAAAAACGAAATCGTACCTCTCTCCAGGGCTTAGGATCACAACCTTAGTTTCAAGGCCCCTTGAAGTTACTATCTTCCTGAATTCTTCAGGATCCCCATATAGCATGGGGAATGTACCATAGTGCATCGGTATTGCCACCTTTGGCTTCAGCAGCTCCACGGCTTTGGCAGCCTCATTATGGTCCATCGTAAAGTGTCCTCCTATAGGAAGGAGTGCTATGTCAGGCTTGTAAATATCGCCGATCAGCTCCATCTCTGACATAATCCCTGTATCTCCTGCGTGATAAACTTTGCCCTCCTTGGAGATTATAACAGCTCCAGTAGCTACCCCAATCCCGCTACTGCTGTGGTTTGCTGGGGTTAAAGCTACCTTTATTCCATCAATGATCATTGGCCCTCCCATGTTTCCACCGATAATCCTGCTTTCATCCCCTATTTTTTCGGCTATGTGATTCGCCAGCTCGAATATGGCAACAAGCTTCGATTTACTATTTCGTTTCATAATTTCTACAACATCGCCTATGTGGTCGTCATGACCATGGGTTAAAACAATTATGTCAACATCACTTACCTTCTCCAACGGAGTTACTGACTTCGGGTTCGTTATCCATGGGTCGATCAGTATCTTCTTTCCATCTAGACCAAGCTCGAAGGCTGAATGTCCGTGATAGACCAAGTAACCCATCGCACTCACCACCTATAATATAGTAGTTCTAGGAATATTAGGTTTAATCGTTTTCATACATAGGGGAGGAAGAAGGATGTTCACCCAAGAGGAAATGGAAAACCTGTTGAAGGCTGGAAGAATCGGGGCAGAGGCAAGAAATATAGGAGCCTCGCTAGTAAAAGAAGGGGCTAGTTCCAGGGAAATCTGCGAAGAGGTGGAAGGGCTTATCATAAAGAGGGGGGCCAAACCTGCATTTCCATGCAACCTCTCAATAAATGAGATAGCAGCCCACTACACCCCAGGCTTGGATGACGATTTGAAGATCCCAGGTATTGGCGTTGTTAAAATAGACGTAGGGGCAGAGCTCAACGGTTACATTTCTGACACGGCCACTTCAGTAGCTATTGGGGATTCATTTAAGGGGCTAGTTTCTGCTGTGGAGAGGTCATTAAGTTCTGTCGTGAGCCTAATGAAGCCCAACATCAGCATATATGATGTGGGGAAAACAATAGAGAAGATTATAAAGGAAAGCGGCTTTAGACCGATAAAAAACCTGACCGGACACACCATATCAAGATACAACCTCCACGCTGGAGAATCGATACCAAACTACCCTGACAGGACATATTTTTACAAAAAGCTCAGACCGGGGACGCAAGTCGCAATTGAACCGTTTGGCACTACTGGAAGGGGTTACGTTGTTGATGGTTCTATAACAAACATATATTCATTTTCTGGGAGGAACCCAAAAAATGTTTCTGGTGACGCCTTAAATCTTCTCAACTACATTAAAGAGAAATACAAGAAGCTACCCTTTGCGTCTAGGTGGTTGCTTAAGGAGTTTGAGGCAAGCAAGGTACCCCGCATGATCGGTGAGCTTGTCAGGCAAAAGGCTTTGATAGGCTACCCTGTTCTGATAGAGGTCAGCAAAGGGATGGTAGCGCAGTTTGAGCACACCTTCCTGGTTTTGCAGAACGAAGTCGTAGTTACAACGAAATAGTTTTTTAGCCTATCGTGATACAAATCTTTAACCCCCAGCCGAATCTAAAAACCTGGGATAAAGGCAAAAACCTGGTGAGTGCATTGACAACGCTTAGCTCCATAGAAAATTGGTCGTACCTCTTTATTAACGTAGTATGGGTGCTGATATTCATAATGTACCTATTCGGTTTTGGAAATTGGATACAGGTATATTGGTGGAAGGCGGACATAAAGTCCAAGCTAACTGTTTTGAACGACCTTGCAAATTCTGCGAAGAGCAGGACAATAGAGTACATGAAGAAAAACAAAGCCAAGGACTCCTCAAAGGTTCTTGACAGGCTCATAGACTTTTTTGCTATTGACCCAGTCAACATAGAGCCGACTGATATAATCAACAGGATGAGGCATATAATAAACATCAGGGAGTCTAGGTTCAAGAAAACCATTGAAGAGTCGATGCCGGATTCAAACGAAAGGGCAAGGAGCATCGCTTCAACGGCTACTGAAATAGCCTCTGCACTGTTTTTTATCTATAAGTACGTAAGGCACCTGTTGTTAAGTGGGGAGAAAACAAAGAACTGGTACCTAATAATGTACCTATCCATGATGATGCCACAGATCATGCAGATTGCAAACATATACAGGAAGGCCCTGGACGACTTCCTTGATGGCGTGCCTGTGGGAGATGGCGCAGGGCCTATTGTTGCATTGAAGATGAGCAACTTCAACAAGGATTGGAGAGATGTAGATGAAGACACGGTAGCTACTGAGGGTGAATATGGCGGGAGAAAGCTTATCCTAGTTAAGGCAAAGGGCCCTGCCTCCACTGTGGGAAGGCCTGGTGAGGCGACAGAAAAGCTTATAAGGGAATCAATAGCAAACGGGGAGAGGATCTCCCTCCTGATAACGGTTGATGCAGCCCTTAAGCTTGAAGGTGAAGAAACGGGAAGTATAGCTGAAGGCGCGGGCGCCGCGATTGGTGATCCAGGACCAGAAAAAATTAGGTTTGAGAGAATAGCAACGCAATATAACATACCACTAAGAGCCGTAGTAATTAAGATGGGTATTGAGGAAGCCATAATGGGTATGAATAAAAAGATATTAGATGGCATAGATAAAGCTATCGAAAGAGTTAAGAAAATAATAGAAGAAGAGAGCAAGCCTGGAGAAACCGTTTTCATCGCCGGGATAGGGAATACAGCGGGTGTCGGGCAGTGAACCTCTTTAGTGGTCAGGGCTTTGCCTATCAAGCAGTCCTCCTATTTATAGTTTTAATCGTAGTGGTACTGCTCACGATAAGGCAGGCTAATGAACTGAAGAGGATTTCATACATGCAGAAGAGGCCAAAGTTTGTTACAGTAGAAGATTGCAATGGAATGGTTTCCACAAGGGACTATAAAGAAGGGGACTTTGTTGGGTTAGTAGAAGGCCCATGCGACAATGATGGGAACCTAAGGAAGATAATTGGCATATATGCAATAACCGAGGAGAAAAAGAAGAAAGGGCTTATATAGCGGTGTTAAACCATGCCATCTACGTTGATGTGGGAATACTGCGACCTGTGCAAGAGAAGGCTACCTACTATCACCTGTAAAGTGAAAAAGAAAAATATCCTTAAGCTCTGCCCGTATTGCGCGCTGCTCCTTTCTGATAGACCTGAGTTTATCTGTGAGGGAAGGCATAGCAGCAGGACTTCTACTAAGAGAAAAACAGGGGAACCGAACGAGGATTTTCTAAAAAAGGTTGGAGAGAACATCAAGTAAATTGTTTATAAAATTTCTAGCCTGGAGTGTATAGATAAGCTACCTTTTCTAGGAAGTGTTTAAGTTGTTGTAGTATGCCGTAGGAACTGATATCATAGGTGAACAAAAGCACTAATCCTAGAACCTTTTTATTCTTGATAGTCTTCCCACTAAGTGAGGCGAAGGATTGATAGATGGGAAAAGAACAACCAATGCCGTAGGAATCCTCGTACCTTTCACGCTCTCAGCGTACACGATCCTTTCCATATCAATGGTGCTGAAAGAACTTGCCCTAGCCTTCAATACACCTATCTCAGTAGTAAGCCTGGTCTTTCCAATAGACTTTATAGGCGGAGCAATAGGAGGCGTTGTCATAGGCAGGCTTGCAGATAGGTTTGGCAGAAAAATGCTAACCACCGTCTCAGTTATTATTTTTTCAGCTTCGGCTATCATTGCGTCCTTTTCTAGGTCGCTGATAGACATATACATAGCGTGGTTCTTCGTTGGCTTTGGTGTGAACGCAGAGAATGGTGTTGCCTATCCACTTATAGTCGAAAGCTTAAGCTCTCAGACAGGACTTTTTGGTGGACTGGTTCAGGGACTATACTACGTTGCATTTGGCATCGACTCCCTCACCTATGTATTTATACATAGTTGGAAGTCCGTTTTCTTGTTCGTCGGAGTCTTAAGCCTAGTGCTCGGATTGCCATCATCACTAGCAATTAAAGAAACTCTCAAGCCTAAGGAGAAGAAAAGTGGCATCAGAAGCATCTTTAAAGGAGAGTATGCAAAGAAAACCCTCCTCCTTTCAATCATAATAACGGCTTCCTTTATGCTGGTTGTTCCGCTGCTAAGCATTGCACCTGCGGCACTAGGAAGTGCTAATAAAAGCTGGCTTGTCACTATCATGTCAGTTGTGGGCTTTGCATCTTTTTTGTTTTCCGGGTATGCTTCCGATATACTAGGAAGAAAAAGGACAACCGTTATCCTCTCTTCAATAGGTATAGTTGGGGGCCTATCACTAGCGCTTTTGCATTATGCAGAAATAAGCCTCATAATATCGATGCTGCTGCTCTACGTCTCCTCAGGTCTATTTGCATATGAAGGTGTGTGGATTAGCGAGAACTATAGCGGAGATGTAAGGGCATCTGCATCTAACATAGTGTTCTTGTTTGGCAGGTTAATCGGGGGATTCTCTCCCTCAATCGCGATATTAATTGGAGCTGGAAGCATAATAAATGGGATAGGACTCCTCTCTTTCCTATCGTCACTGATCATAATATTTTCTTCCCTTTGCTTAAAGGAAGCGGATAGGCTATAGCGTTCCTCGCTTACCATGACTTTCCAATGCTCCTAGTTATTTTTAATCATGGTAGGCGGTTCATCACGCTTCCTCTTGAAGCCCCTCACCACAGAGGCCCATTACCCTGCAGCTCTCGGAACCCTGAGGTCACCAATAAAGCTTATAGTTCTCTGAATTTATAGGTTTTAAGATTACGTCCATGCACTAAAGAGCATTTAGAACTAATAATTAAAATTATCTTAAAATACCAAGAAATTAAAAACAGCCTCTAATCCAATATTCATAAAAAGTTTTATTG
>WALX01000035.1 GCA_015522625.1 Candidatus Hestiella sp. | reverse complement strand
CTCCAGAGGTGAGCGGCGTCTTCGCTCATGAGGCGCTGGGGCACCTGGCTGAGGCAGACCTCTTCATAGATGGCATACTTGGAAGGATGAAGGGGAAGAGGATAGCGAAGGAGATTGTAAGCGTTACAGACTCCCCCCTATCTAGAGACCCGATGGCCATTGGAATAACGCCATATGACGATGAAGGCATAGAAGGTAGGGAGGTTAAGATAATAGAAAAAGGGGTTGTAAAGGAGGCTATGAACAACAGGCTTTACGCTTCAGTATTGGGTGAGGAGCCTACTGGAAACGGGAGGGCTGAGAGCCACCAGTCAACAGTCTTGGTCAGGATGAGAAACACCTACTTCGAGCCAGGGGACTCTAGCTTTGAGGAGCTTATTGAAGGCGTTAAAGATGGGTATCTGATGAACTCAGTCCTAGGCGGGCAGACGAGCCCTGACGGTACGTTCCAATTCGGGATAGAGGAAGGCTTTAAGGTAGAAAACGGGGAAATAAAGTACCCCCTCAGGAATGTAGGCATCGCAGGGTACACAATTGAGACGCTTTCCCAAATCTCTGGGGTTTCCAAGGACCTTTCTTTTTGGCCTGGGGTTTGCGGAAAGGAAGGCCAGAGGGTATTCGTTGGCACTGGAGGGCCTTATCTAAGGGTAGAGAAGATGAAAGTTGGTGGTCTGAATGGTTAGCTTTGACAACTTCCTAGGCAAAATAAAGGGGATGAACGCCGAGGCTGGGGTATTCCACGCCAAGGTAAGGTCATACGAGCTTTCCTACAGCAAGAAAGAGAAAAGCTTCCTGAGGGGAGAAGAGGAGGGCTATGGGCTGAGGTTAATCAAGGACAAGAGGCTTGGGTTCTCCTACGGTAACTCTCTGGGCGATGGGTTGCTTGAGATGGCATTAAGCTCATCGAAGGCAAACGAGGTTGATGAATTCAACTCATTACCTTTCCCAGAAAAGGTAGAAAGGGTAGAGGTCTTTGATTCCAGGCTTATAGACCCGGTAAGCTACTTAAAGGATTTTGTGGAGCAGCTGAGCGTTTTAGAGGATACAGTAAACGTGCTGGGCATAAGGGCCGTTGGGGGGTATTCTGAAATAGAGGTTAAGAACACGCAGGGAATTGATGTATCTACAAGGTCTTCCTTCCTTTGGCTTGGCGTGTCTGCAAACTACAAGGGCGATGAGATAACGCCTGAGGTATATGAAATGGCCTCTTCAAGGTCTTTAAGCAACGTTAACGTAAAAAGGTTAATTAATGATACGAGGGAAAAGGTTGAAGTAATGAAAAAGAGGAGGAAGCTAAGTAAGAGGGTGGGGGAGGTAGTATTTACGCAAAAGGCCCTAAACGAGCTCCTAGCGCCGATGATAACCCACGGCTTTTCTCTAGAAAGCTACAAGAGGGGCGCGACTCCATTTGAGCAGGGGCAATTCTTCGCCTCTAGGGTCAGCGTGAGGGATGACCCGCTAATGCCTTACAGCGCTTGGAGCAGGGAGTTCGATGGTGAAGGGCTGCCATCGATGAGGGTCCAATTAATAGAGGAGGGAGTTGTCAAGTCCTACCTCTCAGACTCCTATTGGGCAAGGAAGGCTGGAGTTAAGGGCACGCACTCCGCCTACAGGACCTATAGGACCCTCCCCTCAATATCGGCTTCTAACATAGTCTTGGAGGGCAACAGCTTTAAGGAAAGCAACGAGCTTTATATAGACCAGCTTGAAGGGGTCCATACTAGCAACTTCGTCACGGGGGAGTTCAGCGTTTCCGCTAACGTTGCGTGGGACGGCGAGGGCGGCTACAGGGAAATAGTGGTCAGCGGCAACATAAAGGATCTGATAGAAGGGATAGTGGGATTCAGCAAGGATTTGATGCAATACGGGAAAATTGTTTCAGGCAAGGCTCTCGTGAAGGGGCTGAGCCTCATCTAGCAATCACTTTGGTGGTAGCTTGCCAGGGAGCGTTTATGCCGTTAAGAGAAGGCTTCCCCCCTATGAAGCACAGGCGGGCCTAGAGGCTATGATAGGCTATTCTCTCAAGCAACAGGGTAGCACCTTTGGGGTAATTAGCAAGCTAGCTAGTGAAGGGGTTATGCTAGGCCTCTATTGCAATTACCCTCCAAGGAAAGGTGATGAAAGCCTCGCTAGGAGGGTGACCGGGGGGCCGAGGGTCTCCTTCTCGGAAGACTCCATTTACCTAGGGGTAGCGATAAACAAGGCCTCAGCGCTAAGATCCCTTAGGAGGGTTGCTGCGGAATTGTTTGAGTGCATCGTCGGGCAGGCCCCGCATGGAGGAAAGGGCAGAGGGGGGATAAACGCAGCTTATGGCATAACTAAGGTGGGCAACTCCCAGGTAATTGAGATAGTTAGCGATGAGATAAGCAGGGAACCTAGCAGTTGCCTAATGGAAGTCCTCCACGAGGGCATTGTTATAAGGGAGGTGGAAAGGGTTTTCGTTGATAGGGAAAAGGTTAGTTCCTATGGCTCTAGCAGCTGGCTCTATTACCCTTCAAAAAAGCTGGAGCACACAAAGCATATAGCAAGCGGTGGCTTCTTCGTAGAGGTTTCAGCCTCGCTCCACGAGGGCTTCATAAAAGATATTAACATAAGCGGTAACTTTTATGCGTCACCGCCGTATGAGCCTATCAACGCAATAATAGCGCTTGAAGGTACCCCAGTAGGGGAGCTTTACTTCTACGGCGTGAAGAAGAGGGTCGACCAGGTAGAGTTTGAGGGTGTTAGCAACGAAGACGTTAAGGAGGCCCTTGATTCCCTTTTTAACGAAATTAGCGGCCATCAAGGAAGT
>WALX01000034.1 GCA_015522625.1 Candidatus Hestiella sp. | reverse complement strand
GTGTTGCTCTATGATTAGGTTATCAAAATCTAGCTCAGAATTCAAAATTATGTCAACCTCGCAACCCTCACAGTCCATCTTAAGTAAGAAAGGATCCTTCACCATTCTCCTTACATCTTCCATTGATAATACATCTATTAGAGTATCACCTTTACCATTTATATAGAAACCACTAGATTTCTCTACATCGATTTTGCTAGGAACAGCTTTTTACCTCTTTTGCTACCTAGCGCTGCGTTAAGCACTATTATTTTGTCTTGAAGCGCATTGATCTTTACATTTTGCTCAGCTATTTTTGCTATCGATGGTAGAGGCTTCAATGCTACAACCTTCTTTGCTCCATTTACTGCAAAATAGATCGCAGTATCTCCTATGTTAGCTCCTATGTCTACAACTTCCCTGTCATTAACCTCTGCGTAATCGTATGTATGAGTAAAAAGGTTTCTACCAGCGAAAAATTCGCACCTAAAAATTTTAGGTTGAGTTTAAGTAGATACCAAATCCCACCATCTTCGATAGCTCCATGATAGGAAAGCAAAGTAGAAAAAAAGAACCTCATATTTAGCTTTCTCTGAGAATAGTAAACATTGTAATTCTCGTCCACAAAAATATAATTTGGATCAATTTCAGCGACGCGAGAAAGCCATATAATTTTCGGTATATCCTTCCTTCTAAGATAGTATATGCTTCGATTCTTAAACATCACCCTTATTAAGTCTTTACCGAATACATAATCCATAATAACAGAAGGCCAGTTAGCAAACATTCTTCTAAATAGGATAAAGGACAGGTACTTGCGATAGAAAAGGCTCATGTAATTTTTATCCATCTTATCACCAATGCTTCACTATATTGCATTTGCTTGGAATTTTATATATCTTATACTTTTAAAGTGCATAATTAAAAGTGGATTTGTATCTCTTAACTTTCTTCTGAACCTAGTTAAAAGATCGAGGATAATGCAATAATTTTATTCCTGCGCCTTTACGTAATAGGAAAAGGGATCTATGTAACAGATACCATCCTTATAAAGGGATCTATGCCTGTAGCGCTCGTCTATATATGGATAATCTCTCCTAAAGTGAGCCCCCCTGCTTTCCTGCCTTAACATAGCGCAACTGGAAATCCCTAGCCCCAGGCCTCTTATTTGTTGAGGTAGTTCTTTATTTCTAAAAAAGTTTAATGCATTGATGAGTTCCTTACTATCCCTTTCCAGTCCAACGGAATCCCACATCACTTCCCTGACCCTCTCAATAAATGAGGATGAACTTATAGTTTTCAGGCTTTCCGGTCTAGCATTTGATAAGTCAACCCCCTCTTTCCTGCTCAGTGTTCTAGCAACTTCAAGGCCAGACACTATGCACTCCAAAGAGGAGTTACTCGCAAGCCTGTTCGCGCCATGAAATCCACTATCAGCGGCCTCACCTATTGCATAAAGTCCTTTTATATTTGTCGAGTAATAAACGTCAACCATCGCCCCACCTATTGAATAGTGGGCGATAGGAGTTATTGGTATCAAATCCTTTAGCGGATCAATACCATCATTTGTAAGGTAGCTATATATCGAGGGAAACCTTGCCTCGAAGTCATTTATATTCCTTGCATCTAGAAAAACACTATGACCCTCCCTCTCTTGTCTATAAACGGCTAGGGAAACCACGTCCCTCGGCGCAAGCTCGTTAACAAACCTTTCGCCCTCCTCATTCACAAGCTTTGCTCCACTCCCCCTAACGGCCTCGCTTATGAGCATTATTTTACCCTTACTTGTTATGTATCCGGTGGGATGGAACTGTACAAACTCTAAATTAGAGGCGATCCCTCCTTTTCCTATATAATCCCCTAGTATCATTCCTGTGTTTCCTGGATAGCCTGCAGTGCGCTTGTATAGTCCAGTATAGCCACCTGATGCGATGATCGTGTGATTAAAAAAGTGACTCTCGCCCTTTTCGTCTATAATGCCATAGCACTTTCCTTCTTCTATTATAAGTCCAATAGCCATCCTCTCCAGCATTTCCACACCTAGCTCCTCTACCTTTTCCCTTAGTGCATTCATAACATGGAGGCCTGTCTCATTTCTTATTGAAAATACCCTAGGCCTGCTGTGACCTGCTTCAAGTTCAACCAGCTCAAATCTAACTCCGATCCTTTTTAAAAAATCGTAGGCCTCTGTGGACTTAGACAGCGTGGCCCAAACAGCATCCTCATCATTTATATAAAGACCTACCCTCATTGTATCCATTGCGTGCAGATGCAAACTATCCCCGCTTGTTATTGGAAGGGAGATCCCTGCCTGAATTCTCTCTGAGTTTGAACCGTTAAGGTGGAAAAGCTTTACTTTATAGCCCCTTTCCGAGAGGGACACTGCTGCAGTTAACCCCGCAAGCCCCCCGCCAATTATACCAACACTTTTCATTGAATCACCTCAAGGCTTAGATCGATCCTCTCTGGCCTCATAGTTATGCTACTAGTGCTTATCACATCAATGTCGAGCGATGCATAGTCCTTTATATTGCCTTCATTTATCCCTCCGCTAACCTCTAATATCATACGCCTCCTTACTCCCATTTCCACAAGTTTTTCTATAGCTAGAGAAATCTCGCTGGGCCTCATGTTATCAAACATAATTGCATCGACTCCTGCCCTCGCGACCTTTAATGCCTCCTCAACACTGTTCACCTCGACCTCTATCTTTTCCATAAAGCTTACCTTCTCCTTCGTCTTCTTTACCGCTTCCAAGAGGCCTCCTGCGAGGATCTTGTGATTGTCCTTTATTAGTATTGCATCACTTAGACCGAACCTATGCGTGTCACCCCCACCCTGCCTTACGGCAACCTTTGCAAAGCATGAAAGCCCAGGGGGGTATTTTCTTGTTGATGCAATCCTTATTCTCGGATTAATTTTTGAAACTATTTCAACTAATTTCCTGGTAGAGGTAGCTATTCCTGAAAGGTACATGAGAAAGTTTAAGAGCGTTCTCTCGAAAAGGAGTATATCATGGGCATTTCCCTCTACTTCAATTATCATGTCTCTTGGATTAAACACCTCACCGCTCCATACCCCCTTTACGGCTTTCATTCCAGCGTAATGCAAAGCTTCAACTACTTCATCAATGCATGCTGCAACTCCAGAGGACTTTGCAACCACTATCCCTTTTGTATTAACATTTCTTTCTATTGAATACATAGTCGTCACATCACCATAGGGAGAATCATCTCTTATCCATTCCTGTAACTTTTCATACAGGAGCCTTCCACAAGAAGTCATTCAATCACCCAATTATTTGAAGGGACCTTTCTATAACCCTCCTAGCCCTCTCAGCCACTTCCTCATCTATAATAACTTTAGGGGAAAGGGTTCTAAGGCTACTGAGTATCTTTTCTGGGGTTATCTTCTTCATGTCCTCACAAACTGCTTGTCTAATCGGGATGACCTTCTTGTCCGGATAGTTCCTTTTAGCGTCATAGGACAGGCCTTCCTCTGTACCTATTATAAATTCTTTGCCCTCTAGCTCCCCAATAGCTTTAATCATCTGTGATGTGCTTCCAATGAAGTCTGCCATGTCTCTAACTTCTTTGGAGGTCTCCGGGTGGACTAATAGCTTGGCCTTAGGATGTTTACTCTTTATTTCCTCAATAACGCCCTTAGATATGAGCCTTTCATGGACGTAGCAGTGGCCATCCGGCGGAAGTGGTATTACCTCTACGCCACTTCTTTTTGCTACATAATCAGCAAGGTTTTTATCTGGACCAAATACAACCTTTTTGCTCCCTATCCTTCTTATCAGTTTTTCTGCAGAAGAACTCGTAACAACGTAGTCTGCCAAGGCCTTGGCTTCGATAGGCGAGTTCACGTAAAGGATTATAGGAACCCCAGGGTTTTCTTTTCTTGTTTTAAGCACTAGGCCTGGCGTTATGAAATCCGCTAATGGACAACCAGCATTTATATCTGGGTGCAAAACAATTTTCTCTGGGTTTAAAACAGCTGCCATCTCTGCCATAAACGAAACGCCTGCAAACACTATTATATCTGAATTAATTCTCAGGGCCTTCTTCGAAAGTTCTAGGCTATCGCCTATGAAGTCAGCAACTTCCTTCACCTCCTTGGTCTGGTAATAATGGGCCAATACTACTGCATTCCTTTCTATCTTAAGCTTCCTTATTTCATTCAAAACAGCACTTATCCTATCTTTATTCATTTCCACTACCTCCATTGAGAACAGTTGTCCTTAATGTATTTAAGCGTTCACATCCCCTTGAAGTTTATTGAACGATAGGCCTCCTTTATAATATTACATCAGGCAACGGGATACAAAGCTAATCCCTTTTCTAGTAAAAGGGTTAGGTTCAGTTCCTATTTGTAGGCCTTTTTAAGATTTTTCTAGGTCTGGTATACCCTTTATGACATAGGCTAGTAAAGAAGGAAAAATTATAATCATCACTAGCATAGCTGTGCTTGACCGCTGGGATGGCACCATGCTTCGCTAATAGCCATAAAGATACAAGCAACCTCTAGAGTCGTAGGTTAGAGTATAGGCAAATGCTATGATGAACTGAGTTATGGAGGCCTAAAAAGATTGTAGGCGGGAAACAGTGCGCCATAGACTATTATTGTATCAAAGCCTCTCTACAGTATATTCGGTGCCATCCCCCGTTCCGATTATTGAAATGGGGACGCCGAGCTCCAGCTCAACCTCTTTTAGCCACTTCCTTGCCTCTTTTGGAAGCTCGTCCCACGACCTCTTATGATATGATTTTGGGAATATACTGTCTATTTTGGTTATAGCAGCATCTGTTGCACTGTTTGCCTTTATTGCCCTCCTTGCTAGCTCAAAGTTAAAGTATGCGACCCTCCTCCGCCTTCCTGTAACTGTTCCAACTTCTACCCATCCCTTCCTCTCAGCTTCACTTGCATCAAGCTCGTTAGGAAGGGGTCCTGGGCCAACCCTTGTTACATAAGACTTGAAGACAACGGTTATTCTCTCTGCATATTTAGGCCCTAAACCAATTTCGCTTAGGCAAGCAGAGGCTGTTGTATCCCTGCTCGTCACGTAGGGATACGTGCCATGATAGAGGCTCAGCCAATATCCTTGCGATGCTTCAACAATTACAAGCCCCCCGCTTTCCACAGCGTCTAGCATCTCTTCTTGCGTATCCTTTACGTATTCCTTCAAGTCATCATATTCCCTTGCAAGCCTCAGCCTTCTAAGCACCCTGTCGGACATCGCTGCACCTACCCCAGACTTTGTCGAACCTAGCCTTGAGAAATGCTTCTCCTTCATCTCCCTCTCTTTATGAGCCTCATTTATTATTCCTGTCATCTCATCTATCCATATCCTACCTTTAAGGCCTAGCCTTTTGATTTCCTCTAGAAAAACGCTTTTCTCGATCAGAGAACCCCTTGCTATGTAGAGCTTTGCCTTGTCATATATGAAACCTGAAGGCACTGACCTTAGCCTATACATCTTTCCCTTGAAGACAACAGTATGACCAGCATTAGTCGCGCCAGTCCTAACAACTGCTATGGGGTTTTTTGTGATAGATAAAAAGCTTGTCACCTTACCCTTCCCTTCATCTCCAAAGAAACCGCCAGTTACTATGTGAACAGGCAACATTCATCCTAATTTAACTTAGTCTAGTAAAGTATATATGCGTTTCTTTACTAGACTAAGTCAACATATATTTACTTTATTAAGTAAAAAATCCTGATAAGAACGATGCAACCATAAACCTTGGTAGGGTTAAGAAAATTCCTTCGCATTTAAAGCCTTATTCCTCGATCGTATCTATTGGGCACACCTCTCATTTCAGTTGCTTCTGAAACCAAGTCAATCCTGTAAAGGAGGTTGGGCTGGAGCTCTCAAGATATCGTAGAGAATGCTAACCATATTCTATGACTATTTATCGTAGTAGAAGTTGCTGGTTTAAGGAAGCAAGCGGCGTTGTTGATATCATATATAGAACAAGGGGGTATAGGTACTATGAAGAGGGTTATAGAGAGGAAATATGCTTCGATACATCGAGCTTTTTGGAGGATAAGCTTCTATTGATGACAAGGCTAAAGAAAAGCTTTATATTTTATTACTATTTATAGTAGTAAGGGGAATGGAAATGGGGGCTTTTAATTCATTTGCAAATAAATACGATGAATGGTTCCTAGGGAATAAAAACCTCCTTATTTCAGAGGTTTTGCTAATAAAGAAAGCTATAGGCTTACCTGGCAAGGCCCTAAGCGTCGGTTGCGGTACAGGCCTCTTTGAGCATATACTCCTAAAGCAATATGGCGTTGAGGTGAAGTATTGCGTTGAGCCATCTGAAGCGATGAGGAAGATAGCTGAGGCAAGGGGGCTCATAACGAAAAGGGGTTTCGCTGAGGAAATACCATACGAAGATGAAGAATTCGATTCTGTCTTATTGAATGGAATTATAAGCTACGTAAAGGATCCAAGGAAGTCTATTCAAGAGGCCTATAGGGTCCTTAAAAAAGGGGGGAAGTGTGTAGTCGCTTTCGTTCCAGCGGAGAGCCCCTATGGAATACTTTATAGGCTTGCGGAAAGGCTTGGAGGGTGGGATTCCTTAAAGGAAATAGCCCCGGAAAGGCCTTATCCAGTAGAGTTTTTGAGGGAATCTAAGTGGAAGACGACGGAGGAGGTAATGGAGTTGATGGTAGAAGCAGGCTTTAGGAACATAAGCTTTTATCAAACACTTACGAGGCACCCAAAATACTCTAACAATAACATAGAAAAACCGAAGGGTGGCTATGAGAGCGGTAGCTATGTAGCAGCGGTTGGATTAAAGCCCAACTTTTAAATAGCAGGCTACTTCTTCTTCCTCCCAGTTCTCCTAGCTGCTATGTGCCCTACCTTCCTTCCGGGTGGTGCATTCCTAGACGTAGTAGTTGGCTTACCTTCATGCTGGTGCGAGCCCCCACCAAATGGATGAGACACGACGTTCATTGCAACACCCCTAACCGTTGGAAACTTCGTTGCCTTAGCCTTTGACTTATAGTAGCTGTTCCCGGCCTTAAGCAGGGGTTTCTCTATTCTCCCGGCCCCAGCAGGCACACCTACGGTAGCCCTGCAAGAGCTTTTAACGAACTTTTCAACCTTACTGGGGAGCCTTATCCTCGTGTATTCCCCGCTCCTGCCCAACACAAGGGCATAGCTTCCGGACTGCCTTGCCAGCTTCCCCCCGTCCCCCGGTCTTAGCTCAACGTTGAAGACAGAGGTACCCTCAGGTATGCTATATAGCGGTAAGATGTTACCGAAGCTGGGGTTTGCCTCAGGCCCTATTTCTACTTCCTGCCCGACGTAGCTCCCCTCTGCTGCTGGAACGTAGAACTCGGTTCCGCCCTCAGTCTTTATGTGCGCCAGGGGAACATATCTCCCAGGATCGTGCAAAAGCTCCACTATTATACCCTTCTCCGTGCTCCCTTGCAAAGGGGGATACTTTGCTGGGGAAACGTGCAGGTGACCTGGGCTTCTGAACTGGGAGCCTCCCTTTCCTGCCCTTTGTTGCCTTAGACTTTTACCCATTTCCTCCACCGCAAATCTATTGCCTGTATCTACTTATAAGCAATTTGTTGAAGTCTATAACCTTTACTATTTTTTCCTCCTCACTTCCCATCTTTAATATAAGGTACCCGACAGGAAGGACCATCAGGTGCTCTACATTCCTTATGCCGAGCGTGGAGGATAGTTCAGCATAAAGCCTTGTAAACCCACCGAAGACTGCCTTCGCACCAGTATTGCCCACTATTTCTCCTTTCACGTCGCTTGGCATCTGCGTTGCGTAAACCAAATAGAGGCCCTTGCTCCTCCCCTCCCTTAATGCAAACTCTAAGTGGAGCTGGGAGTTTTTAGCAAACCTCCAGGCCTCGTCTATTATCAAAACCTTTTTGCCGGCTAATTCAGATTCACTCGCCCTTAGTGCTAGTGATGTTATGAGGAGGGATCCGAAGGCATTTCTGGCCTCATTAGGCATCTTTGAGAGGTCATAAATGATCAGGCCTTTCGGATCGGTGAAGCCTTGACATATCCTTGGCCTATACCCCTCTCCCGTCAAAACTGAGCTTTTTATTAGGCTTTCGGCAATGCCATCCTTTCTCGGTAAAAATATGCAATCGTTGGGCGTTGGCTGCAAATATGACGTGGAGATCCTCTTTAAAAGGATCGAGAGGTCCCCTTTCGGGTCTATGGCAACAACACCGCTCGGTTCCCCTCTTAACGAGGAGAGCAGTAAGAGCTGGGAGGTAATCCCAGCAAGGAGCAGGGTCTTCCCCCTACCTGTTGGGCCGAACACGCCAAAGTGGTGCATAAAGGCTTCAGGAAAGGGTAGCGT
>WALX01000033.1 GCA_015522625.1 Candidatus Hestiella sp. | reverse complement strand
GGCCAGTAGCTTCTACGAAGTGGTTATAGGCGTTTGCAGTTATGACAAAACCAGGAGGGACTCTAAACCCATTTTTTACGAGTTGCACCAACCCCTTAGCCTTACCGCCTATTACATTTATGTTATCTTCCTTGAGCTCATCTATCCATATAATGAAGTCACTTACCAAGACTTACACCATATTTCAAAAAGTGAAATATGACATTTAAAAACTTTCGTATTATTAATATATTTTCAATTCATTAACCACTTTTTATATTGCGAGAGGAGAAAATAAACGGTGTTAGGGTTTGAGTGAGAAAGATTTAAGAAAAAGGGTGCTATTAATTGTTGAAGGTAACAAGGGAAAAAGAAAAACGTATTACTTTAAAGTATTACCAAAATCTTCATACTCAACATTCGCTGGAAGCATCTCTGGAGATGAGCTCATAAGACTTGATTATGGTTCAAAGATAGCATTGGAAAGGGGCACAGCCTACGTAATAGAACCAAACCTCTACGATACAATAATGCATGAGCTAAGGAGGAGTAGTCAAGTCATATATCCTAAAGACTCCGGATATATAACATCTATAGCAGGAATTAAAGAAGGTATGAGGATCTTGGAAGCTGGTATCGGTAGTGGTTTTTTTACAATATCCATAGCAAATCTCGTGTGTCCCTCGGGCAAGGTATACGCCTACGATATCAGAGACGACATGATTGAGGTAGCTAAAAGAAACTTGAGGAAGGTAGGCGTCAATAATTGTGTCGAAATAAAAAAGGGGGATATAAGGGAAGGCGTCAATGAAAATAACCTAGATGCTGCATTTCTTGACATGGGAGATCCTTGGAACGCTTTAGGCAGTATTTATAAGGCTCTCAAAAATACATCGCCTGTAGTAATCTTTGTACCTACGGTTAATCAAGTTGAAAAACTAATTAATCACCTAGACAAAGACCTATTTATCATACAAGAAATAGTTGAAATGCTAAAGCGTGAGTGGGAAGTGAGAGGGGATGCACTAAGGCCTTCTACTAGAATGATAGCACATACCGGTTTTATAATATTGATTAGGAAACTTAAACCAAATAAAGCTATTTCTCACTAGCTTCGTCTGGCTGCCTATTCTGCGCTTTATATATCTGATATGCTATCTCTGCTGTGTATTTTAGCGCCGCTTTTGCCTTTAACATTTCAATTGTGGTATTTAATCCCTCGAACCTTATTTCGGCTATGCTAGCATCAGGCCTTTCTTTTATAACTAGCCTTGCCTGTCCAGACTCATCTAGGCCTTCCTTTAATTGAGATGATTTTAGTTCTCCTTCAACCGTTTCTAAATATTCTCTAAGCTCGCTTGGTAATGGGATGGGGATCTCTGGTATTAGCCTTATATAAGTTTCTCCTCTTAGGATCCTACCAATCCTTTTCCTTCCAAATTTCACCTCTTCAGACTTTTCATTTACATTCTGAATTCCATTCTCTTGTATATAACTCAGAAGCGTTTCTATCATCTTCGTTTCGCTCCTCAACGCCTCAAGCCTTTTCTTCAGCCATTCTTCCAAGTCTTCTTTTGTGATAGCCTTATTTTCTGCCCTCTGATCGCTCAAAGCAGACACCTATTTAGATGCTTAATAAAAAAATAATATTAGGAAAATTGGGTAGTATTACTGAGATTAAATTAATAGATCCATAAACACCAATAAAAATAAATTTATGCATCGCATAGCAGGATTATATTAAAGCTAAATGACCACCTTCATTTATCTCAATACTCTAGGAAGGGTGATTCGTCATATCAGAAATACCTATAACGTAGACGTAAACAGTCTTCTGCCAACCTGTTTTATCGCCAAGGATTTTTACCGGTTTCCACCCTGGTATCTGGAAGTCTAAAGTAACAACCCTAGAACCAGGTTTAAGTTCCTGCCTCAATTTTGGTTTCAGCGATTCATTAACACTTGTCAATAGGTACATATAAACGACCGTAGCATCACTGATTGGTGCCTTGAAAAAGTCATCATGAATTATTTGAACCTTTCTACTCGCATTTTCTTTTTTTACCCTATCCATCAAATCCTTTACTAACTCTTCTCTCAATTCTACTCCGACAGCCTTTTTTATTGGATATTTTTTAGCTGCCTCCATTATAACCCTACCATCACCGCATCCAAGGTCATAAAGTACGTCACCTTCCCTTAGATCAAGGGCCTCAAATACCATATCTAGAACTTCTTTTCTTGTTGGGACAAAAGGCACCGATGGACTACCTAAAACCATCGTGATTCACCCCCCTTAATTCTCTCAATACACTCCCCATTTTTCTATCAAGGGATCACGCTTATACATATTTAATATTTATTATGTTAAATTTTAAATGAATTTACAAAAATCCGACATAACCAAACGAAGAGTCTCCAATATCATAGAAGCTTCTTGCTATTTTTCTTATAGAGCTCTTCAATATTAACTCACACCTTTCCTTGCTAACCATTAATTCTCTGGTCACATCCCTCCAATTTCTTCCCTGCATAACCTTCAATATTATCATCCTCTTTTCGCTATAGTCTAATAGATCGCTACCTAATGGTAGCCTCTCTACATAATTCTTCGCTACCCTATAAATGATATCATTTGTAGTTTCATAGGTCATCGTTCCATAAAGATATGCCCACAGCCTCTGTTTCTCCAAAGGGGTAAGAGGCCTTATAGGCTCTTGTAGGCTAAAAGATTCTAACAGGGCTATTGCCGTTTCATCTTCCATTGACCTATAGGTGTCATAAAGGCTATCTAAGAGCTTTTCTTTAAATACTCTAGCGATAAGCTCCTGCATTTTAATTGATCTTTTACTTATTGACTTCAGGACTAAAATAGTGTACTCTCCGCTTACTGGGTTCCTATCAGGGCTTATGTGAACAACAGCAAACCCATTCTTTCTCCAGAAGTTCAATAGCTTTTTATTAACACCAAACCCACTACCTATCCAATCATACTTATTTACCGCCTCATTATATATATTGGAAACCAGGAATGAACCGATGCCCTTATTTTGAATCTCTGGATGTGTAGCGATTCTAACTATTCTCCACCCCCTTAAGATACCGAAGGTGTGCAACCTGTAATGCTTTATAATCCTGTCAGGTATGATGTTTCCCTTCGTCTTATCTTCTAGTAGAAGAAATTTGCTAAATTCCTCGCTTAAGCCGCCTTCCTCTGCTACAAGGGCCGCTGAAACTATTTTTCCATTTTTTGTCGACACTACTCTTATAGCATAGTGAGGCGCATCTGCTATTAATGCAACGTCATCAGGTTCATTCCTATAATGAGCCTGAATATATATTCCAAATATCTGTCTAAGGACATTTTCATCATGGAAGAAAAGGTATTCTGGGTCATAAGCTACATAATTTAAGTTACCAGCATCTACATCTTTTATATCTTGTTCGTCTAGTTGAGCAACCTCAGCATCGAGTAAAAGGGCATCAAAGACCCACTTCTCTATAGGATCATCCCTAGCATACCTAATAGGTTCGCCCATCTCAACCATTTTTAGTATTGTACCTGGACTGTTTTTTATTGAGCCCAAGAACCTAACGCTGAACCCCCTACCAGCGCCCTCATAACCATGTATAGTTGTAGCTATCATGAGTCTCCTATGGTTAAGCCACAACTTATAAAGGACTGGTACTGGAAGGCCGCTTGCTTCATCTACAGCAAGGATGTCAGCTGGTTCGTTTATTGCAGCTCTAGGCTCTCTATAAACAATATTGCATTCCGGAGAAAGTATCGATTTTATTAATCTCTGAGCAATTTCTAATGCTTTTGCATCGAAACCTAGCACCTTCATGCTCTCATTAGCAAGTTTCATCAGACTTTGAGCACTTTCTAGACTTGGAGATGTTACTATTATCTTTACCCTTTTCTTTTCTGATAACAGCCTACATAAACCAGCGATGCCTATTCCAAGTGCACAACTCTTGCCCCTTCCCCTATCAGCTGTTATAACCAAAACCTTCTTCTTGTCTGAACGTTCCTTTAGCCATTCGATTTCCCTTATAGCGTTAACTTGGTCGTTTGTTAATGCAAGCTCATAAAGGCCTTTAGGAAATATAACATCTCTAGGAATTTCTACTCCTTTCTGACTATGCTTTTCACATGTTTTTATTTCTCCGATAGATATAGCTCTATCATTGTCTGCATCATAAATGAATATGTTTTCTTTGTGTTTTATCAATTTTGCCTTGAACCACCTTATGAATACATCCCTAGGTCTTTCATACCCATACGTCACTAGGTTCTTTTTGAATTTTGTTAATGCAGTATCCCATTCATCCCATGGGGGTACCTGAGCTACAATTAGCCCTCCCCCCTCAACAAGGCCTGTCAATATACCGATGTAGTTAGGTCTTAAGTCATTAAATAGATCGATAACGACACCCTGATAGGTTTCACCCATCAGTTTTTTAGAATCCTCAATCCTGGTAATCACTAGCCTTAGCCTTCCTCCTCTCTCCTTTACTGCCTTTTTCACGGCCTCTTTCTTTAGCTTTGATTCTTCAAAGGAATCATAAAAGGGATAGAGAAAGTCTAGTCTATTCTTCTTAAGCCAGTTTTCCCTTAAAACTTCCTCATAATATATAAGTAGCTTTGAGGTCAAAAGCGCAACCTTTTCTTGATCAGATCCGCTCAGGACTACCATAATCCTTTTCCTTGAACATTGAGAAGCAATTATAGCCCTTCTCAGCACCTTCAAAAACCTTAAGTAATTTGAAGAGTTCCACTTCCCCAGCTCATAGCTTACTTTCTCCGCACTCCTTTTAATCTTCTCCTTGCCCACACCCTTTTCCATTATGAACACCAAGAGCAACCTACAGAATCTCTTCCACAGCAAGCCTAATAGAATCGCGGCTGTTTAACCTTGGTATCCACCCCCTTTTCTTAGCCTTTTCTATGCACAGCCTCATATATTTTACGTCTCCCTTCCACCCCCTGCCATCATCCACCCCGCCTGTTATTTTTATCTTGGGAGACAATCCCATTTTATCAATAACAATCTTTGCGATTTCCATTACGGAAATGTCATCCTCGCTCCCTATATTATACACATCATAAGGAATCTTTTCTTCTGCAGCCCTCTCTACGATATTGTACATACCATCAACAACTTCACTAACGTGAATATAGCTTTTCCTCTGTGTCCCGTCACCTAGGATCTCAAGCCTAGTTTTATCCCTCCTCAATTTGTTAACAAAATCATAGATCACCCCATGGTTTGCTCTCTTTCCAACTACATTAGCCAGCCTAAAGGAAATGGATATAAAGCCAAACGTATGAGAATAAGCACTTATCATGGCTTCAGAGGCCAGCTTTGTTCCACCATAGATGCTTATTGGTTCTAAAGGCCCGTAATTTTCTGGGGTTGGTATAACTTTTGCATCTCCATATACAGTAGACGAAGAAGTAAAGCCCAATACCTTAATATTGTTGTTCTTCATGGCCTCTAATACGTTATATGTCATATGAAGGTTCAATCGATACAACTCCTCAGGAGACTGGGAGCCTATCCTCACCTCTGGATTCGCTGCCAAATGATAAACCATATCGGCATCTTTTATGTATCTTCCAGCAACTTCTGGGTTTGATAAGTCGGCCCTAATAAAGTTGAAGCTATTTAGTCCTAGCAGGCCCTTTATATTGTCAGTCGTACTGCCACTTAGGTCATCTATTACTATAACCTTATGTCCTTTTTTTACTAGATATTCTGATAGGTGCGAACCTATAAACCCTGCACCGCCTGTTACTATAATATTCATTCTTATCCCTGCATAACAATACTAACTTAGAAGTTAATAGATTTAAAGAAGGTCTTTTTACGTTCTCGACAAAAGAGTATTACTCTCTTTAAACCCTACGTTTTTAAATTATAGCCGTGTGGGGTGGGGAGATAAAACTTGAAAAAAGATAGAATAACAGAAACGGGCATCTGCCCAAATTGTGGGGGTCCCGCGGACTATATATATGAAATTGAAGGACCAGTAATTAAAGATGGCGAATCTTTTATAGAAATCAAATACAGCGTAAAATGTAAGCTTTGCGGATTTGAGGATGCAAAATCTATGTATATTTCGATTAATGGTCTTTATCCATTACGTTACCTGTTAACATCAAAGATGAGATTGGTTCTTGAAAGAATCAAAATACTAAGCGACATAAAGAAGTCCGAAAGCTCCTCCTTAATTGCTACATAGCAATATAGGAAAATTATATTTATTCCTTTTATCTACATAGACTATTTGCGCGGGGGTGCCCGAGCCTGGCCAAAGGGGACGGGCCTAGAACCCGTTGGCGTAGGCCTGCGTGGGTTCAAACCCCACCCCCCGCATCTCCTAGATAGCAAAAGTCTAGCGAAAATTAACATGAAAGCATCAATATGCGTTAAAATTTGTTAAATCTCCTGAGAATTTCTTCGCTACTATTGGCAATTTCACTATCCTTTTTTTCATATTCATCATACCCAATAAGTTCATAGAATTCTTGCCTAGTCATCATTTTTTCGAGCATGTATTTTTGGGTTCCCTTTTCCTTAATTTCCAGCAATGTATCTTTTATAGCTTTCATGGCCGCTCTAAATGTTGTCACGGGAAATATTACCAATTTGAACCCGACCTCTTTAAATTCCTCTACTGTTATGTATGGGGTTTTTCCAAACTCCGTCATATTTGCAAGTAAAGGGATGTTGCCTAGCTCTTTTGCAACATACCTAAATTCGTCTATACTTGATAGCGCCTCTGGAAATATTATATCAGCCCCGGCCTCTATATACAACTTTGCTCTTTCAATAGCACTTTCCAACCCTTCAACTGCCTTTGCATCTGTCCTTGCAATAATTAAGGCGTCGTTTCTAGCATCAACAGCTGACCTTATTTTTTTCACCATCTCTTCAGGAGGTATCGTCTTTTTACCTGAGAGATGGCCACATTTCTTTGGCATTAGCTGGTCTTCCATCTGTATTGCCGCAGCCCCGGCCTCTTCCAGTTCCTTAACTGTTCTATATACATTTAACGGTTCCCCAAAACCAGTATCTGAATCGACTATCAGGGGAATGTTTGCTACACCAGTAATCCTCCTAGTTGCTTCATATAATTCAGTAAATGTTATTAATCCTAAGTCTGGCATTGCTAGGCTTCCTGTAAGAGCTGCTCCAGAAAGGTACGCGGCTTTAAACCCGAGTTTTTCCACGAGCAAGGCAGAGATTGGATTGAAAACCCCAGGAACAACAACTATATCTTCCTTTGTAATCAGATCCTTTAAGGCCTCACCCGGATTATTTAACCTTCTTTTATATAGGAATGACATTATACCACACCTATTTACTAAACGACATAATTGCATTAATAAGCATTATATTAAATCGGAAAAACTTATAACAGAACGTAACACCATTATATTAATAGGTGATTAGATATGGGAGGTAGACAAAAATCAACTCTATTTAGTATGGGGAGAAAGGAGGAGGAAAACAAAGGGAAAAAGAAGTGAGCTGTTTTGGATGGCCTCCTCTAAAAAGGAAGAAAAAAATTGTAACCCTAATGCCTTCTAGTATATTATCTGTTGATAGTAGCCTCCTAGAAAAGACGTATAAAGCCGGATACCTCTCCAGAACCCTAGCCCTTTATAGGGTTGATGAGGTTATAGTTTACAATGATGCTAATTCTACAAATTTCGATGCCAAGTTCCTAGAACTGATATTAAAATACCAAGTAACCCCACCACATATAAAAAAGAAGCTATTCAAAAAAAGTAGATTATTAAGGTATGCTGGTTTGTTACCCCCTGTTAGGCTACCTAACCACGATCCGCCAAAAGAGGCTAGAGTCGGATATGTACTGGATGGAATCATAGAAAATTGCCGAGAAGGTGTCTGCCATGTTTTTCTAGGAAAGCTCAGTGAAGGCATACTAAGGATAGATGGAAATATAAAAAGCGAAGGAAAGATAGTAACTGTTAAAATCCATAAAATAGCAGGAAATAAGATATATTTAAAGAAATCTGATTGGAAAGACATATACACCGGATATAAAGTAAGGAGATCTAAGAGAGTGGAAGAGATTACTTCAAGATTAAGTAGAGACGGATACCTAGTGATAGGAACAAGCAGGTTGGGTTTGTGCATCACCAAGGATTTAATAAATGAGGTTGAAAGCAGGCTGACTAAGAAAAAAGGAATAGCCCTCGTAGTAGGTGGACCCTATAAGGGTATAGACATAAATAAAGGAACATATGATTACGTCTTAAATACTGTTATTAACCAGGGAACAATTACTGTTAGAAGCGAAGAAGCCCTCATCTCAACCCTCTCAATACTAAACCTGTTTACTAACTAGATTCAAATTTAGAAAAAAATAAGCTGATTTTAAAGGGTTAAATGATTTAAAGCTTTATATTCCAGGAAGACAATTATAAGATTGGGTATGAATAAGAATCCGGGATCTGAACCGAAAGGGTATGTAGAAAAAAGCTGCATGACCCCATGGTGAACCAAAATGAAGAAAACTGCTTTGGTAACCGGCGGTGATAGAGGTATAGGAAGGGCCATAGCAATTAAGCTGGCCTCTATGGGTAATTATGTAATCATTAACTATAGAAAAAGGGAGGAAAAAGCAAGAGAGACCCTGGAAATATTGAAGACTAATGGCTGGGATGGAGAGGTAGTCAAAGCAGATATATCCAATAAAGCAGATGTGGAAAACATGGCTAGGAAGATAAAGGAGAGTGTAGATGGAGTCGATATATTAGTAAACAATGCTGGTGTTGGGTTTGCATCTAGGTTTATTGATATAGATTATGATTCATGGCAAAGGCAGATACAAACTAACCTCACTGGAAGCTTTTACGTAACAAAACTCTTGGTTGAAGACATGATTAAGAAAAGGTGGGGCAGAATAATATTTATTAGCAGTATAGCAGGCATACATGGAGTTATGTTTCTTTCAGCATACAGCGCCTCAAAAGCAGGGATAATTGGCTTGGCTAAGTCTTTGGCAATAGAGCTGGCCGAATTCAGCATAACGGTAAACGTTGTTGCCCCGGGTTTTGTCGGAACTAAGCTGGGAAGCAGCTATTTTGGTTGGCTAGAATCGATAGGCTACAAAAAGCCACTAGAATCCTACCTCTCATATGTTCCCAGCCATAGGCTTGCGGAGGAAGAGGAAATAGCAAACATAGTTGGATTTCTTTCATCAAATGAGGGTAGCGGAATTACTGGACAGGTTATCGCTGTTGATGCAGGCTCCTCTCTTATATCTGGCTTTGTTAAGAAATAAATTAAAATATCAACTGTTTATTTAACCTTATTATATGGTATCCTTTTGACCCACCCGCACTCTTTGCATTTAATCACCAAGTAACTCACCTTTCCTTGGGATCTTAACCTTATTGTGCATGTGAACCCTGGTACGAGAGCTACATGGCAATTCTTACATATACTTCTCTTTATGGCTCTTGGTATCTTAATCTTGTTTCTCAAAGAGAGCCTGAATATTAGCTCGCTTATCCGTCTTGAGTATTCTATATCCCCTTCCTTCACCTTTTCCTTTGAGATATTAAAAAGTCTTTCCATCCTTTGGACTACAAGATCATTAAGCCTAGCCTTCTTGCGTAGCTCAGACCTGTTTCTCCTCAATTCTCCTCAACTGCCTTTTATACATTTCCATTAATTCCTCTTCAGTAGTTATATCTTCAGGACCTTTGTCGTCTCTCCATCTTAAGAATCTTGGAAACCTAATAGAAAGACCAGCACCTTCCCTAATCTTATTAAAGCAACAACTGTGAAGAGGTGAAAGTGTAAGCTCCGCCCCTATTATTTCAGCTACCTTAACTGGCTCAAACCACAGATCCGGTTCTATGTTAGAATCCACCCTTGGATGTCGGCGCTCAATAATAAACGGTTTGAAAAGATCATACATTTTATCAAGATCCTCATCAGTAAACCCACTTCCGACTTTACAAACGGTTCTAAATACATCTAACTCCTTATCGTAGGCAGCAAACAGCAGTGTCCCTACCTTTCCGCCCCTCCTACCCCTTCCATAGAATCCGCCTACAGCTACTAGATCAACAGTATCTGTCATCTCGCTCTTATAATCTCTTTTAAGCTTAATCCAAAGCCAACCCCTGATGCCAGCCCTATAAACACTCTCACCATGCAATGCCTTAACCATTACCCCCTCTGCACCTTCTGCTATCGCCTCTAAGAAAAACCCCCATAATTCGTCAGGGTTTTCCACCTCTATATACTTAGCTATGTTTATCTTCTCGTCTTCTTGGGAAACTTCCTCTAACATCTTTCTTCTATATGGTAGGAGCTTGTTTGTCAAATCATCGTCTCCTACTAACAGGGCGTCAAATAGAAACACCTTTACAGGTATTTCCTTCATCATCCTGTGAACATCATATTTTCTCCTCCTATGCATGAGCTCTTGAAATGGCCTCAGTTCACCAGTATCAGGATCATAGGCTACTATTTCCCCTTCGAGGATTGCCTTTTCTGCCTTTATGTTCCTTTTTATATATTCAGCAACGTCAGGATACATGTTTGTTATGTTTTCTAACCTCCTTGAATAAATTTTGATACTTTCACCATCTTTATGGAACTGCCCCCTCTCGCCATCATACTTATATTCCACAAAGCCCTTCCCACCTATTTTTTCAAGTATCTCTTTAGGATCACTTAGCCTCTCGGCCAGCATCGGCCTTATTGGGATCCCTATTTCTGGCTTTATGCCCTTGACAGACTCTATGCCTTCATTAGCAACTATAGATGCTATCTCACCCAGATCAGCCCTTAAGTTATAAGCCCTTTCAACGACCTCTCTATAATTAATGCTTCCTCCATAAGATATAGATAACGCATCTAGTATGGTTGCGTCCCCTATGCCAAGCCTCAGCCTTCCCTCAAGAAACCTAACTATGTATCGGGCTTCTAGGGGTTTTGCATCCCTCAACAGTCCAGATATGAGCTTCAGCTTTAAATCCCTACTGCCTTCTCCTTGCGAGTAGGCAATCTTTAAAAATGAATCAAAGACCCTCCTTACTGTTAATGCAACGCTTTCTGCCCCAATAAACGACATCAACCCACCCTTCTTTCCACCCTCTTGAGAATATTTTTCAGATATTTTTCCCAAATCACCTTCTGAATTATAGGCGTTGACTACATCTTGTTCCTTCTTGTTATATGCCAATGAAATTGCCTGAACAAGCAGCTTTTCCCCTATACCTAGTTCGGGAATGTCCTTCCAATCTGGCCCTAGCTTACCTTGTATTAGATACACCACCTTGTTTATTACATTAGGTGGAGTTCTTCTTATAAGGTTCACAAGGAGTTGCGTCAGGGCTATCCTGGAGGTTATTTTTTCCATCTCATCAAATGCCCTCGCTATCTCAATAAATGGCATGTCCGCATCCGCTTTCTCCTTAGCCAAAGCGCCAACACCATATACTATTATTTCCGGCCACAACATATAAGCTGGGTGGCCCAGCTTGCTTTTCGATACTCCCAGGACGGTATTGGTAGCTTAATTGCTATAGGCTAGAAAAACCTTCAGGTTTAAATAAAAAATACACATTAATTTATATCAGATTCGGATAAAAATTCTGATTAACACTATATAATTGGTGTTTAGAATGAGAGTAGTACTAGCACTACCACCTAGCGTCCATAACCTAGAGATCTACAAAGTCACAGGGATGAGAGCCCCCCCGTTAGGACTTGCATACATAGCCTCTGTGTTGGAAAAGGCCGGTCATAAAGTCAAAATAGTTGACAGCCCGACAAGAAAGCTTGAGTATGATCAATGGCTAAACGAGGTTAAGTCTTTCAATCCTGATATTGTTGGTATTTCAATGATAACACCAATGGCGCCTAAGGGCTATATGGCAGCAAAAATGTTGAAAAAAGAGATGCCAGACGTGCCCTTAGTTTCTGGAGGAACCCACGTAACATCTATGTATGAAGAGGCGTTAGACACAGGTTACGACTTTGTCGTAAGGGGAGAAGGTGAGTACACAATGCTCGAGCTAGTAAATACGCTAGAATCGAAGGGCTATGATTATGAGTCCCTTACATCAATTAAGGGGCTTGTGTTTAGGCACGAAGGTAAGACAGTCTTAACTCCCGAAAGGCCATTCATAGCTAACTTAGACGAACTTCCGTGGCCTGACAGGGATCTATTAGACATGGACAAATATACATTATTTAACAAACCTGTAAACATAGCACACGTAATGGCTAGCAGGGGATGCCCCTACGGCTGTATTTATTGTATTACAAGCTATTACTGGGGTAGGAGGTTCAGGCATAGATCTCCAAAAAATGTGGTTGATGAAATAGAATACATTAAGAATAAATACAAGGTAAACACAATCGTTTTTACTGATGATGAATTTACAAGCAATTGGTACTGGCTAAAAGATTTCATAAACGAACTAAAATCAAGAAGCGTGGATATAAATTTCACTTGCGGCACAAGAGTAGATCATGTGAACAAGGATATAATGAAGATGCTGTATGATAATGGATGTACAGCCCTATATTTTGGTGTCGAATCCGGAAATCAAGAAACCCTAAACAAAATTGGAAAAAGAATTACGATAAGACAGGCTAAAAGGGTGTTCCAATGGAAAAAGGAACTAAAAGGTTTCGCCACTGGTGCCTTCATACTAGGATTTCCTTGGGAAACTATAGATGACATGAAAAATACCGTAAAGCTTGCACTAGACCTTGAGCCAGACTATGCTCAATTTACAGCACTTACCCCCTATCCAGGAACCCCTCTCTGGTACTTTGCAAAGGAGCACAACCTAATAATAGATAACAACTGGGAGCACTATACAACAGTAAGGCCGGTAATAAGGGGGTTTAACTTCACTTCTGAGCAACTAGGAAAGATGGTCGTATATGCTTATAGAAAGTTTTACCTAAGGTGGAAGTTTGTTACACAGGAGTTCAGGGCACATAGGCTCGGTGATCTTTTTTCGGTTATTACAAGGGAGTTGATATCTGTTTTTGGTGATGCAATTGGTCATGTTTTTGAACCCTTGAGGTGGAATGGAGGTGATAAGGAATGAGTGGAAATGATATAAACGACAAGGAGTTGGCAAAAGACTTAATGGATTCAAATCCATACATGAAAGAAAAGAAGGGGAACATAGGCCACCTACTTGCTGGTATAAGAATTACATTTAATAACCCAGTAACGAAGGCAGCGTTGAGACTTGCCTCGAGGAATACAAAGGCCATTTATAAAGATGGTACTGCAAAAGAAGCCCCACTTATATACCATGCACTAAGCAAATTCGTTGGAGAATCCCTCTCAGAATGTCCTTTGTCAGCAAGGTTTCTAATACCAATAATTAATAACACGATAAAGATCGGCATAAAGATACTTCATGGGGATGTTGAAGATGCGAAGAAAGCTCTAAGAGATCCAGCAATAAGAAGGGGCGTAGCCCTTGTAATGAAAGGCCTTGGTTTGTATGGCGTTACTGTACCTCAAAAAATGCCTGCACCTTTCATGATAGTGTGGAACATGACAAACATGTGCAATTTCCACTGCCTGCATTGCTACCAGCGCGCTGGTCAGCCCACTCCCGATGAACTGACATTAGAGGAAAAGCTTAAACTAGTTGATGAACTTGACAAGGTAGGCATTGCTTCCATTGCATTAAGTGGTGGAGAGCCAACCATTCATCCACACTTCCATAGAGTATTGAAGGAAATATCATCTAGAGGAATACACTCTGCTGTGGCCACAAACGGCTGGGTGTTTGCCAACATAAATGAGCTCAGAAAGGCCAAGGAAGAGGGATTGAGATATGCTGAAATATCCATAGATAGCATAGATCCCGAAAAACACGATAAGTTTAGGGGAGTAAAGGGTTCATGGGAAAGGGCCGTAAAGGCTTTAGAAAACGCTGTAAAACTAGATGTTGATCATGCCATGGCAATAACCCTGACAAATATAAACAAAAATGAGGTTGATGATCTTATTAATCTTGCTGAAGACCTAAAGATAAGGAGGATTGTTTTCTTTAATTTCGTACCTACAGGTAGGGGTCTTGATAACATATGGCTTGACTTGGATCCTGTTGAAAGAGAAAAAATCCTGAGGCATATATACCTTGAGATGAAAAAGAGGGAAGGATTACAAATAGTCTCAACGGCCCCTCAATATGGAAGGATTACAATGCAAGCCAGCAATGGAGAAGATATAGCACCTACTCACTTTGAAGTTAGTAACGACCCTATAACTAAAGCTGTAGCTGAATTTGTTGGTGGATGTGGGGCCGGAAGGATATATGCAGCTATCCAGCCAAATGGTGACGTTACTCCATGTGTATTCTTACCAAAAATTGTGGGTAATATTAGAAAGCAAAGCTTCTGGGACATCTGGACAAAGACCGAGCTGCTCAATGATTTGAGAGATAGAGACAAGCTAAAGGGCAATTGTAGGGTTTGTCCTTTCAGAAATATATGTGGTGGTTGCAGGGCAAGGGCATATGGGTACTATGGAGATCCCTTAGCATCAGACCCAGGGTGTGTTTATAACTTCAAGGACTGGCAAGAGCTTAAATCTAAGGCTCCACGGATAAGATATGTGGAATCTAAAAGCTAATCCCATAAAAAAAGTAGCTTTTTATCTTCCTTTTTAATAACTTTTCTCTTATCTAGCTTATCCCTCATCTACTTTTTCTTAAAAAGTGCACGCCGGGGGCGGGATTCGAACCCGCGTGTCCCTTACGGGACAACAGGTCTCCAGCCTGTCCCCTTGGACCGCTCGGGCACCCCGGCACCCTGCTATAAGCATTATAAAAAGTTTTCTATCTTCTTCAATTTAAAAATACTGCTACCTTCCAGATTTTATTTCAATGTAGACGTCATGAGGCACTTGGATCCTCATCAACCTTCTCAGAACCCTCTCATCAGCCTCTATATCTATTAGTTTTTTATGTATCCTCATTTCCCAGTGCTCCCAATGTTTGCTTCCCTCACCATGAGGCAACCTTAAGAGAGGTATCTCTAGCCTTTTTGTTGGAAGTGGCACTGGTCCCCTCATAGGCACCCCTGTTTTTTGGGCTATATTCCTTATTTGTTCTACTACCATCTCTAAGCTCCTTACATTAGTGCTCCAAAGCCATATCCTCACTTTAAATGCCAAAAAGCTTCACCATGAAAACTTATAGCATTATTTCCTTATCATAACGTTAGCTGGCTTTACATCCGTTACAATACCTATTCCAACAGTCCTGTTCATGTCCCTCATAGCAAACCTTCCTAGCTGTGGAAATTCGCTATACTTTTCTACAACGGTCAACTTTATTGGTTTAAACCTTACTATAGCCACATCTCCTGATTTTAGAAACTGTGGACTTTTTTCTATTTCCTTGCCAGTCCTAGGATCTAGCTTCGATATAATCTCAATAATCCTTGCACTTACGGTAGCAGTGTGTATATGGATGACAGGCGTATATCCGACTGCTATAGCACTAGGATGCCATACAATAAAGACCCTAGCAGTAAACTCATCGGCAACAGTTGGAGGATTATTATAGGGACCTACAACATCGCCTCTTTTCACCTGGCTCTTTTCGATTCCCCTGACGGAAAAGCCTATGTTATCTCCTGGCTCAGCCCTCTTTAAGTCTTGGTAGTGCATCTGAATGCTCCTTACCTCTCCTCCAACACCTGCTGGCATGAAGATTACTTTATCGCCTACATTCATTACTCCAGTCTCTACCCTACCCACAGGTACAGTGCCAGCACCAGGTATGGTATAGACATTCTGAACCGGCAGCCTTAATGGCTTGTCTACAGGCTTTGGAGGAATCTGTAGAGAATCGAATGCCTCAACCAAGGTTGAGCCTTTGTACCAGGCTAGATTTGGACTTTTCTCAATTATGTTATCTCCATTCCAAGCACTTATTGGAATATAGGGTATTGCGTCTACATTAAACCCAAGCCCTTTCATAAACTTTTTCAATACGTTTGTCACTTCTTCGTACCTTTTCTGGGAATACTTTACATCGGGTGCATCCATCTTGTTAACGGCCACTATTACTTGATCGATACCGAGCGTTTTTGCTAATAGTAAATGCTCCCTTGTCTGGCCTTCTGGGCTCATACCAGCCTCAAACTCTCCCTGTCTAGCAGATACAACTAATAGAGCTGCGTCAGCTTGACTCGTACCAGTTATCATATTCTTAACGAAGTCCCTATGGCCGGGGGCATCAATTACTGTAAAGATGTATTTCTTTGTCTCGAACTTCATGAATGATAGGTCTATGGTTATCCCTCTTTCCCTTTCTTCCTTCATCTTGTCTAAAACCCATGCATATTTAAAGGATTCTTTACCTTTTGCTTTTGCCTGTTCTTCCAATTCCCTCATCTTCTTTTCATCGATCAAACCTAGCCTGTATAGCAGGTGACCTGTGGTAGTGCTCTTCCCATGGTCGATATGTCCTATCACCACCAAATTCAGGTGCGACTTCTCGGGCATCTCTTACACCTCTTATTTATTTCTATCCCTTCTTCTTAGAATTAGCAGGGATTTAAAAATACTTTGCCTGTAATGGTTGGAAGAAAATGTTACCTAGAGCTTAGGGCTATCCTTTCTATCTCTTCTTTTTGCTTTATAGAATAGCTCTGGGGATCATTTCTCGAGGCCAGCATTATCTCCTCTGCTAAACACTGTTCAATTGGCTTTGGACTCCCAAAAGAACAATGCCTTGCCGCATCGCTTATGAATTTTAAAGCCAGATCCACCCTCCTTTGAGAAGATACGTCTACAGAAACCCTGTATACAATACCTCCATACATAATTCTAGTAGTCTCTTCCCTAGGCGCTGCGTTCTCTATCGCTCTTATGAAGACCTGGATCGGGTTCTCCTTTGTTTCCAAATATATGAGGTCGAATGCGTTCTTTACTATGTTATAAGCAAGCATCTTTTTCCCTCCGTTCCTGCCTGGGTACATAAGCCTGTTAATCAACCGTTCTATTATTGAAACTTCCGCTTTTCCAAACCTCTTGTGTTCATGCCTTCCCCCAGAATGTGGAAGGTAAACAGGTTTAAGACTTATGTATTTCTTAAGACTGGGATCCTTTATATCCACTCCCTCATAGGGCCACCTCTCGAAGAGCTTAATCTTGCCTAGGTCCATCCCCACTCGGCCTAGATCTATGTTGTTCTTTGTATCTTCGCTCAAATTCTCACCTCTTAACTCTTTGCTTAGAAGATTATAAAAATTTTTAAGTTATTTTCATTGCTAAACGCCTACTACAAGCTTAAGAATTTTGGAATGCTAAAGTTATAAGAGAGGGACAAGATATGGATAACTTACTGAGGGTTACAAATGTTCAAGCCTATTACAAAGTAATACAAGACGTAGAAAGCGGTTTTGGAACATACATAATAGGGCTAGCTTTATCGTTAGAAGATGGCCGTATATTTTCTTTAGTCAATATACCCCCTGACATCGCTGAAGCGATAAGAATATTTAACGATGGAGAGATACCGCCCAGGAGGCAATCAATATTCTCTTTCTTAATGAATCATGAAGAGTTTAAGTACTTACTGGGTAAGACTCTAAAAAGGATAGTAATAGATGAGCTTGATATGAACAATGGACTATATACAGCATCTGTAGACTTTGAGGCTGAAGGGCTTAATCTGAGCATAAAAATGATACCGAGCCATGCAATTTATTTGGCCATGATTTCAGGAAAGCCTATATACGTCACAAAAAGGCTAGCTGACATGGAAGAACAGAATTCTGAAAGAGAGGATTGAGAAAGGAAAAATGTCCAAAATGAACGCTAGTTTTTAATATATCCTGGAGAAGTAAATATAAAATTTAAAACAGAAAATTCATAAACCAATTAGGATAATTAAGAAACAGGTTTTCACTAGAAGGTTTTCTACAAAGGTAGAACTCCTGAAGGTTCCTAGAAAACCATTTCTAGACAATAATCTGTAAGCTTTTCAAAGCAAGGCTAAGCCCTAACAGCACCATATAGGCGTTAAGTAAAACGTCCTAAATAAGGTGTAGTCTTGCTAATAGGAGGTCATCTCCTAATCTTTTGCTTTTTACCTTTCCATAGAGCATCTAAAGATATTCCATTTACCATCACTACCTTATATCTTACGCCTGGTATATCCCCTAATGATCCGCCTTTTGGCCCCCCAATCCCTTCTATTATGACCTCATCATGCTCATCAATATACAGCACACCACCATCTTTGGGAACAAAAGCAGTAACTACTTTCTTGTTTTTAACAAGCTGAACCCTAACGCACTTTCTTAGAGCCGAGTTTGGCTGCCTAGACTCAACGCCAACCTTCTCTAATACAATTGCCTTGGCCATTGGAGAACCTTCCAATGGATCGTATTTTTTAGCTAGCTTCAGCTTTGATCTCTTGAACTCATTCTGGGACCATTTGAATTCCATCCTTTTCCTTCTTAACTGCCTCGCCGCAAATAGACCGTTCGGCGACTTTCCTTCTACCATTTCTCATTCCCTACGTACCATCTAAAATTTTAGGGAATAAAAACATTTGGCTCATTTCACCACAACTTTCGCTACATTGAAGAGCTTACCCAAGATTATCCTAGCCCTTTTTACGTTTTTGCCATCTTTGCCTATAGCCTTTCCCTTGTCATCTTCGCTCACCTTCACGTAAACAACCTTTTGTTCGTCTCTTTCTATAAAATCCACCTTCAATATGGAAACTCCAGAAAAAAGGTTTCTAATCATAGGCTCCAGCCTATCAGAATACCCTACAATTTCGACTTCCTTATTCAATATCTTTGATAAAGCCTTTACGTTTTTGCCATCTTTGCCTATAGCCTTTCCTATATCCCTTTTATTGACTAAATAAAAAACTCTGTTGTCAGCATTGTCGGTTATGCACCTATAGGCCATGGCACCCGTCAGATCTTGGAAAAGAGATAAATATCTGAGCTCCTCCAAGTCTATTATATCACCACTGTTCTTTTCCATGTAATACACCCTAAGGAGTTTGGTAGAGCTCTAGTATCTTCGACTCACCAGGGTCTACAACACCTATGGCAGAGACTTTGAAGGGTTTACCTATCAACGCCCCAAGCTCAACGGAAGTACCGCTAAACATGTATAGAGGAATATCATTATATTTAGTAAGCGTTTCAATCTTTTTTCTGACGCCTTTTGGCATGTTATCCGCAATTATGACCATCTTCACTTTAGACAACATAATCGACTTTAAGGTTCTCTCAGCCCCCAAGTAATACTTTCCACTTCTAATTAACCCCTTCAATTCCTTTTCTATTGATACAGACATCGTATATATCACCGCATTATTTCTTCTCTATTCCTATTCACTTGTATTTTTACTTTTTTGGGGTTTAATAGCTTGCAGGCTCATGCCCAACATAACTATCCCTGTACCTACCCTTGGCGATAAGCCAGCTGAAACGCTTTCCGTGACACCGTAGAATTTCTCCTCATCACCAGTCACTGCTGCTTCATAAAGCTTGTTAACAGTAACCTCAAAGGCTGCCTTAGCGAGAACACTTGGCTTTTCGTTAACAATACCTAGCCTTCCAATCTGCCTTACCTTTCCTGACCAAGTCATCATATCAGCTACAAGCATAATATGCCTAATGTTAACGTCTAGGCCAGAATTTTTGAGCACATCCATAATCTCTTTTATTATTGCATTCCTTCCAGCCTCTATGCCAAATACATTCGATATTTCAACTATGTTGTTACTATCTATTCTTCTATGGTCTATTCCTTCAATCTTTAGAACCTCTGCTAAGTTGCTACCTTCAGTTAGTATAACGTATTCTTTTTTCTTTACTCCATCCTCCTCATAGGTTCTTTCTTGAATCATAGTTTTGTTTATACCTTTAATCCCCTTTAAATAGGACTTCCTTATCTTTTGAACTATTTCATTAAATGCCTTTGTGTCATATAGCGATTCTTCAGGAATAACATTACTGCTTAAATCTATGTTGATTATATATTCATTTTGCTCATCAATATCAACATCGCCTAACTTTAACTTCCCCAACGAATATATTACATCGTCCTGTGTAACACCTTTATCCTCTAACATTTCCTTATCAAGCACTATTTGTATTCTAGGTTCGCCTAACACATAAGAGATCTCGGAAACAACATTTGAAATTGTTGTATACTCTATTTTCCTAGCTATTTCCTTTGCCTTTTCCAGGTCGTTCCTATGATCTTCATCTAAATAGATCTTCATAATTGGGGTTGAGGGTTCCCGTCTCGCATCTACTATTTCAATAAGTCTCGGAAGCCCTAGGGTTACATCAAATTCCATCAAACCTGCATAGTGAAATGTTCTCAGCGTCATTTGTGTACCCGGTTCGCCTATAGATTGTGCAGCTACCGTACCAACAGGTTCACCTGGTTGAACCATTGATGCAACATATTGTCTTACTGCTTCTTCAATAACCAAACCTTTCTGGGACTCAGTAAGTCCTGAGCTTTCTATTTTTTCTTTCAGTTCACTAAATATTTTATCTGGAAGTATGTGTCTAGCTGACTCAAGCTTACTAAGGTATCCCTTCCTTGACTTTCTAGGGCTCATTTGCTTGCCACCTTTACCTTTGATATTATCCTATCTATGTCTACACTTTTTCCGTGGTATGTTAATGTGGGATCCGCACCATCCTCTCCAAACCTAAATTGTATAACGTTGTCTGCCGAATCCCTCACCGTACCATCATACGAAACGTATAAGTCTTGCAATGCATTTATCAACCTTCTCTGCATATATCCGCTTTGTGACGTTTTCACAGCAGTATCAACCAAGCCTTCCCTTCCCCCAGAAGCGTGGAAGAATAGCTCATAGGGTTTCAGCCCATCTCTAAAATTGCCTATCACAAATCCCCTAGCCTCTGGTGAGAGATCGCCGGATTTGAATTGAGATAATGTATGCTTCCTAAAACCTCTAGAAATCCTTTTACCTCTGACAATTTGCTGCCCGAGCATTACAGCCATCTGCGTTATATTTACGTCACTCCCCCTAGCACCTGTCCTTGCCATAATAAAGGCATTATTAAAGACATCCATATACCCTATGGCAAGCCTACCTGTTTCATCCCTTAGCTTCTGCAACCTTTGAATTATCTTAAGTTCTAAGCTTTCTTCTGCTGTTCTACCAGGAACTAGCTCTAGCCTACCCTGCCTAAAGTCATTAATTATCTTCTGAACATCTTCCTTTGCTTTATGTACCATTTCTGCAACCTTGTCCTTCGCCTCTTGAGGTATTTCTATCTCAGCCAATGAAATAGAAAAGCCCTTAACTTCTAACATCCTTATGAACATCCTAAACACATTATCCAAGAATTCCCTAGCTTTCTTGGAACCAAACTCTAAGACTATGTAATGAAGTATGTTCCCAGGCTGTTCTGCACCTATAGCGTTCTTATCGAAAACCCCCATCAACAGCCTACCATCGCTAACAACAATGTAGGAATCATAGAAGCAGTTAAGATCATCGCACCTTAGTTCACCAGCATTAATCTTTGCCCTGCCCTCGAACCTGAAGCCATCGGGTAAGAAAAGGCTTATCAATTGCTTACCGGTCCAAAGGGGTTCAGGCTTTGTTATCGCAGGCTCCGGTAGCCTTCCAGAGTAATTCGCGGCTGCTAGAATATAGGAAACTTCCTCCTTCCTAAAGAGGCTTGTTTTAACCGTCAGCAAATAGGAACCACTAATGTAATCCTGCCTTCCACCAATTATCGGTCCACCATACCTCGGTGACAAGATTTGATTTTCTACTAGCATTAGCGATTCGGCTTCTGCCCTAGCCTCTTCCAGCCTCGGTACGTGCAAATTCATCTCATCACCATCAAAGTCCGCGTTGTAGGGGGGACAATCTAAAAGGTTTAGCCTGAAAGTCTTACCAGGCATCACTTTGACCTTGTGAGCCATTATAGACATCCTGTGAAGGCTAGGTTGCCTATTGAACAAAACTATGTCCCCATCAATCAGGTGTCTTTCAACTATATCTCCTATCTCTAAACTCTCGGCCAGTTGCCTGTAGTTTCTGTGATACCTCAGATCAATCTTCATACCCTGTTTATGCTTATAGACAAACATAGCCCCAGGCCATTTATAAGGTCCATTTAATATATACTCCCTAGCCTCGTCTATGTTATAAGAGGTGACAACCATCGAGACGGTTAGGATCTTTGCTATATCAACAGGAACACCAACCTCGTCTATGCTTATATATGGATCTGGGGATATGACTGTCCTTGCGGAAAAATTGACTCTCTTCCCACTTAGATTCCCTCTCAATCTTCCCTCTTTTCCTTTTAGCCTCTGAGCCAAAGTCTTTAGTTGCTTCCTACCCCTATGAGATAGCTGATAGATGTTTGGTAGTTCATTATCAATATAGGCAGCTACCACGTTTTGGAGCGTCTGCCAAGCTTCTTCTACCATGGACTCTGGAGCGTTTGACGACAAAAAGTTCTTTAGCCTCTCGTTTTGCCTTACAATTTCCACAAGCGCGTGAGTCAAATCATCTTCTGCTCTCAGACCATTCTCCATGGTAATAGAAGGCCTTACTGCTAGTGGTGGAACTGGAAGAACTGTTAGGACAGACCATTCAGGTCTAGCAGACTTAGGATCCATACCAAGTAGAAAGATGTCTTCATCTCGAAGGGCTTCGAGCCTTTCTCTAATCTCACTTGGGGTTAATCTTATTTCTCCTTCTGGTCTCACCTCATAAAATGTAAATGGTTTTATAAACTTAATCTTATACTGCTTTGCTCCGCAATGCGGGCACTCGGTAATAGAAGAAGATTGCTTTGCAATTTCCTCTGAGAAGTTTTGCGCAAGCAGAGGCCATTTCTCCTTAAGTTTTTTATATATCGTCGTCAAATATGCAATTCTATCTTCTGGAAGCAATATGCGCCCACAGTTTCTACAAGTTGATTGGAGCAAAAGGTTTATCTTTTCTCCTAAATGTGGTAATATAACAGGCCTTGAGAGGTCTATTTTCCCAAAATGGCCTGGGCATTCCTCCCTAGTATTCCCACAGACTGGACACCTTTCACCCGGCTCGATGGCTCCAAAATGTGGATCTCTCAACCCGCCCGAGACCGGAGAACCGTCAGCCTCATAAATCTCTGGCCTAACAACAGTAATCTTTGCCATCTTCCTTATCTCTAAGGGGCTTATCAAACGAAAATGTATCTTATCTATAACATATTTTTCCATGGATCTGCCACTCATCGACATTGCCCTCACCCTTCTTCTTGTGAAGCTTCTTTGTCAACCTTGTTCTTACCATTCTTCTTTTTCTCGATATCAGATAACTTTTGCAATATTTTAATCTTATCAGAGACCTTTATCTCTGGTTTAATCCCCATACTCATGATTTCCTGTAGAAATAGCTTAAAGGCATATGGTATTTTGATAGGCTTAATATCAGCATTTTCACCATGTATCGGGCACTCGTACACGCCCCTCTTGCTGTTATACCAAGCTATGTTACCGCAAATCGTACAGATGTACATCGTGTGTACATCGCTATTCTCTAACATCCTGTCCCTTAGAAGCATTGTAGCGCCGTGACCCACTAAGCAATCCCTTTCCATCTCACCAAACCGTAAACCTCCCTGCCTTGCTTTCCCCTCAGTTGGTTGCCTAGTGAGCAATTGTACTTTTCCTGTAGACCTGGCATGCATCTTGTCCGAGACCATATGATATAGCCTCTGGTAAAATGCGATTCCTATGGTTATTGGATTTTCAATAAGCCTCCCAGTTCTTCCATCATACATTACCTCCTTCCCATTGGGGTCATATCCTTTCTTAATAAGGGTTAGCTTCAAATTATTTATGTCCTCTTTATAAAATGGTGTCCCATCCACATATCTACCTAGCAACGCCCCTGCCTTAGCTGCGATGATCTCTAACAATTGTCCTACAGTCATCCTTG
>WALX01000032.1 GCA_015522625.1 Candidatus Hestiella sp. | reverse complement strand
TTCTTGGTGTTTTTAATGAGAAATACCCTTATAGTCTCATCACCAAGCCATCTGCACGCTGGTAACATAGATCTCAATGGAAGCATGGGGAGGCTTTATGGAACACTAGGTTTTGCACTAGAAAAACCTAGGTTTACAATCAAAGTAAAAGCGATTAAGAACAAAAGCATAGAAGAAAGTACAGACAAAGAAATACTCTCATATCTAAATCTTTACAGAGACTATATGGGATGTAATAAAGAATTCTTTATTGAGATAATATCAGATATACCAAAGCATGTAGGCCTAGGAAGAACTACAGCAATGTCGCTCTCAATAGGCTTTGCCCTCAACATACTATGTAAAACGCACCTAGACGTAACAGAGCTAGCAGAAATAGCAAACAGAGGAAATAGAAATTCCGCTCTGGGTCTATATTCTTTTAAGTATGGTGGCTTCATAGTTGATGGAGGAGTTAAAAGTAACAAGGTAGCACCGATCATATTTAGAGGCCTTATTGATGAAAAGTACAAGCTTCTAATAGCTATACCGGAAAAGCCTATAAAAGACATAGTTAGACTTAAAGAAAAGGAAGAAGCTATATTATCCTCTATGCCAAAAATGGATGACAACTTTGCTGCTTACTTATCCAGGCTTGTTCTAATGAAGATACTACCATCCTTTGCGGAAGGTGACTTCTACACATTTGGAAAAGGACTAACTGAATTTAACAGTTCCTTAGGAAAATATTGGAGTAAATATCAAGGTGGAATCTACTGTTGCGATGAGACCAGCAAAATTATAGAAGAAATGAAGAAGTTAAACTCACTATGCGCCTGTCAATCTAGCTGGGGCCCAACAGCCTATGGCATATTTTTATATAAGGATATCGAAAAAGCTTATCATAGGATTGAAGAAATCCTTCGACATATAGGTGGAGGAAGGGCTTGGATATCTAAAGTTGATAATAACGGTGCGTATGCAAGGTTTGTATAATGATACCTGTGCAATAGGTTATTAGTTCTACAACCCAGCTGTTCTATGACCTTTATATTTTAGAAAATAAAATAATCTCCATTAGAAACTTATTTCACTAACCCACTTACCTACCCTTACCTGAAACATTTCTCCTCTTCTCTCTACTCCATATAGCTCTGCTCCATCGGCAACTACCTTGTTAAAATCCCCTACCAGGGTCAAGTTGTTTATATAGAAATTCTTCGAAAAGCTTATCTTATCTCCTTTACTTTCTATCAAGACGCCTTTATAGGTGATTTTGGAATTGCCATATACTATTATATCCCCATCTGAAAGAGGTATTATGCTATTCTTCCTAATATATATAGGTACGTCATTCACAGACTTGGTCCAACCTTTCTCTAAAACTTTTCCTTCCCAATATTCTACCCATTCTTCCTCAGGTAAATAAACAAGCCTCCTATCAGTATTTGGATGTAGAATAGGGGAATAAAGGATTGATCTACCGACCATATATTCATCGCCAATAGAGTATGTGTTCTCATCCTGCTGAAATTCATAGAAGAGTGGCCTAAGTATAGGATGACCTGTCTTATGGGATTCCTCAGCTAGCATATATAGATATGGTAAGAACTTATATCTAATATTTATGGTGTCTCTCACCTTTGACTTGTAGTATTCTGATAAGAAAATAGGTTCTGTATCTATTCCATCCTTTGATTTGTGCGACCTATATAGAGGGAAAAACAGGGCCAGTTGATAATACCTAAGTAGTAGCTCTTGGGAGTTCTCAATTTCTGGCATATTTCTACCCCAAAATCCTCCAATATCAATGCCTACGTAGGGAACTCCGGATATAGATAGACCGAGTACTAGCTCAAGTTGTAACTTTAAGTCATCCCATGAAGGGGTGTTATCACCAGTCCATATGGAGGCAAACTTTTGGATTCCTGCATATCCAGATCTTGAGAGAATAAATGGTTCTTTATGAGCTTGTATGAAACCCTTGAACGTTGCCATGACCTCATAATATGGATAAGCATTTCTAATCTGACTATGATAAACCTTTTTCCCATTAAAACTATGCATAACATGCTCAGGAAATATATAATAAGATCTTTCTTCGTTCACCTTCAACGGGGTATTCTTAAACACATCCATTATTTGGGCTATTTGTGTAAAATCAGTAGGTTCGTTCATATCAAGCCAGATCCCATCCACACCCTGTAAAACCCATTCGGAAACAATCTTGGCCCACCAATTCCTAGTTTCTTCTTTAAAGAAATCTGGATATACACATGGACCTGCCCATAGCCTACCTACAAAAACTTCATCCTTATCAGTCTCGCAATAATTTCCAAGGCCAGATAAAAAGATTCCATATTTCTGGTCAACCTTTATTCCGTGATCAATTATTGTAATAACCTTTATACCCCTCTTATGCATTTCTTTTATAAAGCCTTCGGGATCTGGAAACCTATCCCTGTTCCAAGTAAATACCTTGTATGAATCCATATAGTCTATATCTAAAAATACCCCGGTAACCTTAAAGCCTTCAGAGATTAATGAATCCACTAGCTCGATAATTCTTTCTTGTGGAAAATACGAGTACCTAGATATCATATATCCAAAAGACCAATATGGTGGTAAGTATGGTTTGCCTGTTAGGCTCGTAAATCTTTCTATCACATCTTCTATTCTAGGTCCATCAAAAACATAAACCTCCACAGCCCTTTCAGGTATAACTATCTTGATCTTGTTATAATCCTCGAACCCTATATCAAATGATACTTTTGATGCAGAATTAACAAAGTAGCCCTTGGCTATGCTATTATTAACAGTAATCATAAACGGGATGTTTATATATAACGGATCTTGGAATTTTTTGTAGGTTCCAGCATCCGTATTATATAATAAGTATTTCGCCCTCCTCCTATCCAATTCGAAGGCCTTTTCGCCCAAACCCAGGACATGCTCTTTTAGGTAAAGGGGTTTCTCTATAATTATCGAACCGCCATCTTCTATTAGACTTAAAGAAAAGTCTTTAACCCCCTTCTCAGAATTCTTGCCATCAAAGCCAAAATCTACAGGGGGTAAGGGGGTATTCACGCGTATCCTGTAAATGCCATCATTCTCATCAACCGTTACTTGCAACCTTATTTCACCTACAGAATTTACTTATGTTTGAGTCTAATATTCGCTTAATGTTCCTTTCTTTCTCGCATAATCGAACCCAAGCTTATATACTAAAAAGCCTAGGGGTATCAGAACCAAATCAAACAATAATAAAACGATGAAGTAGCTATATAAGGCATGGAGTGAAGCACCCTTCAATAGAGCCAACCTCAATCCATCTAGGGCAGGAGTCAAAGGAATGGCGTAGCTTATCAACCTCGCATAGTATGGCAATACCTTGACTGGAAAAACTGTACCTGATAGTAATGCTGTGACAGTTGTAAAGAAAAATGAGATGGGATTGCCCTGCTTTACTACCATTATTATTCCTCCAGCAATCATTGATAGGCCAAGCGTAGATACCAAGAGTTCTACTATTATAATGAATGCACCAACTAGGTTTGCGCCTAGAAATGAAACGCCTAAATAAATGCCAATAGAAACTATAGCTACTGTGTTTATCGTGTTAAGAATAAACCCCCACACAGTTGAATAGATCATCATTCCGAAAACTCCTGTTGGCGATAGCATATAATACTCTATTGTTCCAAAAAGTTGCTCACTTCTCATCCTTCCACTTATCGTTGTTATTACAGATGAGACGTATCCTTGAAAAGCAAGTCCAATAACTATAAAAGCTGTATAGTTTCTTACGCCAATATATGAAACAAAACCTTGCCCAAAAGATGTGCCGACAAAATAATAAGTGAATACAGGGATTATCCAACTCAATATGTTCAATATAACTTGCGTCTTATAACTTGTCCATATCTTAAATCCTCTTAAATATATGAATGCGTATAGACGAGATATTGTCGAGCTAAATCTTTTCATTTTATCAGCACCCTAGTACGGTCTTCAGTTTTGACCGCCAACCAGGATTACATAAGCGTCCTCTAGACTAGGCTCACTTTCTCCTATTATCTCCATATTATTTTTAATTGGATCAATGAAATCGATACACCTTTTTGGTATCCGCAAGTAAGCCTTACCATATCTTAAATTTACCACAAACCTAGTTATGGTTTTATTTACATGTCTTTCTGGCATTATAATTTCTATAACCTTCCCTACCCTCTCTTTCAGCTCTTCAACACTACCCTTAAGTATTATTTTTCCATTTTTTATGAAAAATACAATATCAGAAAGTTCGTCAATCTCTCCCATATAATGACTTGTAAAGAAGACAGTCTTATCATGGCTTAGCATTTTGATCATTCTCCTGAATTCCCTAGCAG
>WALX01000031.1 GCA_015522625.1 Candidatus Hestiella sp. | reverse complement strand
ATAGAGGACAGTCTCATAGGGAGGAGGGCTAAGATAAGGGAGAACTCTAGGAGAATCGTTAGGCTTCACGTTGGTGACTACTCTGATTTGGAGCTCTAGGTGAGCATTATGAACTATTTAATAACCGGGGGTTTGGGTTTCATCGGAAGCAATTTTGTTAGGTATTTGCTTTCTACTGCAAAGGAGAAAGACGATAAAATAATGATAGTTGATTATGGGGGTATAGGGTCAAACGAACTTAATTTAAAGGGACTAGAGGGGAGCTATGAGCTTGTAAAGGGCGATATTGCTGACAGGAGGCTCATGGAAAGGCTCATTAATAGCGCTGAGGTGATAGTTAATTTTGCGGCTGAGACCCATGTAGACAGGAGCATATCAAACCCGGAGCCTTTCATACACAGCAATTTGATCGGAATTTACAGCATTCTAGAAGCCATGAGGAAGAAGAAAGAGGATGAAGTAAAGCTAGTCCACATCTCAACGGACGAGGTTTATGGTGATATAAGACAGGGGGTTGCAGACGAAGGCTACCCGCTTAGGCCATCAAGCCCTTACTCCGCTACAAAGGCCTCTGCAGACATGCTTATATTATCATATGCAAGGACTTATGGCATCAATTCTATTATATTGAGGCCTTCGAACAACTACGGTTACTATCAATTCCCTGAAAAGCTAATTCCAAAAGCGATTATTATGGCCCTAGGCAACAAGAAAATACCCCTCTATGGCGGTGGTTGGCAAGAGAGGCAATGGACTTTTGTTGTAGACACTTGCGAGGCCGTTTACAGTGTAATTAAAAGAGGTAAGGTGGGCGAGATATATAACATATCAAGCGACGAATCTATAAGGAATGTAGACGTCGTTAAGAAGATCCTGAAGATCCTTAACAAGAATGAAAGCTTGATGGAAGTTACCGAGGACAGACCTGGTCACGACACTAGGTATAGGACTACTTCGGAGAAGATAAGAAAGGAAATAGGTTGGCGCCCCAGGTTTACCTTTGAAGATGGGTTGAAGCTAACCGTAAAATGGTACATGGAAAACGAGTGGTGGTGGAAGCCTTTAATAAACGATAAGGTATTGGGAAAAGCGCCATGGAAGGTTGATTGGCCATGAAAATACTAGTAACTGGGATAAGCAGCTTGCCAGGCTACAAAACGGTTCTCGAGGGAATAAAGAGGGGCCATGAGGTAATAGGGGTTTATCATGAAAGGGTTCCAAGCTTAAAGGTAAGGGTCTTAGGCCTAGACCTGACTAAGAGAATTCAAACGCATGATGCCGTTATGAAGGAAAGGCCAGATGCAATAATACACATAGCTGGTATGGGTAATGTAGATGGATGCGAGCAAGAAAGGGGGAAGTGCTATGCCCTTAACTACCTTACGACGCTAAACCTAACGAAGATAGCAAGTGCCCTTGGCATATACATGATATACCTCTCCACGGACTATGTTTTTGATGGGCAAAAGGGCAACTATGGAGAAGATGAGACGCCAAACCCAATAAACTACTATGGCCTAACAAAGCTTCTTGGGGAAAGCGTCGTTAAATCATTGAGCAACTACGCAATAGTCAGGACGAGCACCATTTACGGGATAGGCATGGGGAGGCCTAACTTTGCAATGTTCTTGCTGGAAAAGCTTGGCAAGGGCGAGGAGGTAAGGGCTGTAAGCGACCAGTTCACTTCGCCTACGAACGCGACCCTGCTGGCAAGGGCCCTAATAGAGGTTGCGGAAAAGAGGCTGGTAGGAACCTTCCACGTCGCGGGCGAGAGGCTTAGCAGGTATGAATTTGCAGTAAGGCTTTCAAGGAAGCTCGGGTTTGATGAGAAGCTAATAAAGGAGTCCTACGCTAAAGAAATGAAGTGGAAGGCGAAGAGGCCCCTAGACTCCTCACTAAACTTTTCCCATACAAAGGAGTTCATAGACACCGATTTTTACAGCACGGAAAACTCGCTGGAAACGCTAAAGAAAGAATATGAAGCCTCTACAAAGCGCTAAGAGGATTTGTGTTTAACTAATTGCAATAAGGCTTCCCTACAAGATATAGAATTTGGTCTTAAAAGGCCAAAAGGAATTCTTTCAGTTGCAACGATAGCCTCCTTTGCTCTGGTCTACTGCTTTTTCAAATAGCCCTTGATCCTCATCTCAACCCTCCTCAAGTAGAGGCTTAGTATAGCAAGCATGAGGCGAAGCTTAGTATGGCAAGCATGAGGCTCTGGAACCCGGTTCCGACAAGAACAACCGCTATTATTGCCTTCACGAAGTGGTCTACGTGCAAGAAAAAGTAATCAAAAGCTGTGTATGAGCCTATTATAAGCCCTGGTATCATCAGGAGGGAAGCGGCCAAAAAGAAGACCATGACTGGATTATATCTCCACGAAAGCCTTATTATATTTACTGCTATTTTTATGCCGTGCCTAACGCCAAGCTTTTTCTTACCTAGCCTCTCCCTGTATTCTATGCTCACCTGGGCTATCTTGTTGCCTAGCGACGATATGTGGGCAGCTATCTCACTTTCAACGCTGAAACCCTTCATCTCAAATACCGCCCCTTCGAGGGCCTTTCTCCTAACGATATACATACCACTCAGCACGTCATCTAGGTGGACGTTAAACAAAATGTCAAAGAACTTGGTGAGGAACCAGTTTCCAAACCTGTAGACAAGGCTTTGCCTCTTCCTGTTCCTAACGCCGATAACGTGGTCTATCTCATCGTTGCTCTTTATAGTGTTATATAAATCCTTTATGTGTTTCGCAGGGTACGTATAGTCGCCGTCCATAACCAAGACATATTCTTTATCAACATACTTCAAGGCCTGCTTTATCGCATCTGCCTTCCCACTACCGCTTTGAGTAAAGAACCTTACCCCCCTCTTTTCAACCTCTTCCCTAGTGTTGTCAGTGCTGTTCCCGTCTACAACAATTATATTTTCCTTTTGGATGTATTGCATTATCTCATCTATAGTAGGACCTATAGCGTCGCCTTCATTTAGGGTTGGTATAATGACGTTTACGTCACGTATTCTCTCCAACTTTCACCGATTTTTTAATGAGCAATCAAAATATAAACTTTTCCGGGCAACAATTTCTTAAGGTAATTTAGCAACTATTGCGCTTGCTGTTGTTGGCTAGGTGATAATGGATTCTCATTGGGCTTTATGAATAGGTAGTTGCTCCTAATCTAATTACCTGCCTTTATTATCTCTGTTATGCAACTCCATACCTCTATCAGATGGGCTGGTGTATAAAGATGTTAAATGACACTATGTACTATGCCTTGTTATCCAAAGCAAGATATTAAAAAGGCATAGGGATAGTCTTGAAGGAGAACAAAACTATCGGCTATTGAATCTCCTTTTATCAAGCTCTTCCTATACCACCTATACATGCTCTAGCCTCGTCATAAAAAGCGCCTCTTTTAGAGTATTTGATAGAAGTTTTAGCGTTGGTAGAAATCAGAAAGCTATTAATAAAAAGTGAGCTTAAAGGTAATGCTTGACAGTTACGCTATAGCTAGGCTGAGGCAGTAGCATCGATTTAAAATGATTGATCTTGTGAAACCAAGGTATCTTCGAACAAAATAATTGCTAGGTCTAGAACAATTTTAAAAACATTAACCTTAAGGATATAAGCCTTAATAGGATTACAATTAACCGTTAAGTATAATGATATTCTGCGCAAAGTTTTTTAAAATCAAAGCCCTAATCTAAGGTGGGTATATAGAGGGGATAACATGACAGAAATCCTAAAAGAAAGGAGTTCAAAACCTAGCAGAAAGGATCATGCAGCCTTGGCTTCAGCTATAGTAATTATAATAATCCTTGTTGCGACATCCCTTTTTACTCCTATTGGAACCCTAGTAAGTTCATCCAATCCTTATAAAGGGATATACGGCTACTCATTAAATGCCGTTGTAAAGAACCAAACACTAAGGATTAAAGGGCTTTATAGCCCTGTTAAGGTTGTAATAGACAAATATGGTGTCTATCATATTTACGCTAACAACACCCATGACCTATTCCTTGCATTTGGTTTCATACAGGCTGAAAACAGGCTTACACAACTAGACCTGATGAGGAGGGCAGCCATAGGAAACCTCTCCCCGATATTAGGTTCATCTTATGATTCATATGATTTGTTTCAGCTAAAGATTGGAAACTTCATTACTGCAGAAAAAGATTGGAATGAAACGCTTCTCTTAGCGAATAGTAGCAAAACTGCAAATGAGACAGTTGCAGCATTAGAAGCTTATTCACAAGGCGTTAACGATTACATATCCTATGCAGAAGCTCACCATGAATTGCCTACGATATTTACATTGCTAAACTATTTGCCTCAGAAATGGTCCCCTATAGATACTTTTGCTATCCAGCAATATATGGCAGAAAGCCTTGAGTTTGGTGACGATTCCCTCTTGCTATCATTGTTGTATTACAAGGTTGGAAACCTGACAAACAGCCTCATACCTGTATTCTCTCAAATACCACAAGTTTACTATGCAGGCTACAATGGCATGCCCAATAAAAAGGTGTTGAAAGAAGCCATGAACATTTGGCCTATCAATTCCACCATTGCCAATTTGGCTTATAAACTATATGAAGAGTGGGATCCGCCATTCATTAATAATCATCCCCAAGGACACAGCAATG
>WALX01000030.1 GCA_015522625.1 Candidatus Hestiella sp. | reverse complement strand
GTCCACAAGTCAAACCCAGGGCTTTATGAAAAGATACAAATAGTTTCTGCAAGCATAACAAATACAAGTGCAAATAAAACTCAACATTACTATAATATTACGGCATACGTGCAAAACCTAGGGTCATCAACAGTTCAAATAAACAGCTTGAGCGTAATAAATGCTTCTAATGGAAATGCAATATATAGTAACAGTAGTATTTCAAAAACAATACACTCAGGGGAAGTAGCCGAAGTACAAGCAATCGGTAGCGTAAGTAGCACCATTCCCGCAGGAACCCCTGTCATTATAGAGGTAACAACAATACACGGAGTACAGGCAACTTATCAAGTAACTTGGCCCTAACAAAATTATCTTTTTTCTTGTATATCCCTACCTTTTTATTCCATAGAGTATTAGCGAAGCTTCAGCAATGCACCCTAACCTCTTGGAATTTTTTAAATAGATAGGTTTTCCTAAGGACAGCTCTAAAGGTGAAAATGAAGTATCTGAACCGTTAAAGGCTATCATCACTAAGCCGTTAACTTTCAGAGCAAATGGATCTACCTCTTCTTTAGCATGGTCTCTATCAACAAGATAAAGGGTATCTGGCCTATATAGTTCTAAGGCATCCTTCATTTCTGGTAGAACCACGAGCCCCTTTCCTTCCCTTAAGGCTATCTTGAAGGCCTCTGCAACGCCACTTTGAGCGGCAGCGCCATAGACCTTTGTTAATACTAGCTCATCGAATCCCAGCGCAAATGCAAGCTTTGCCATATCTAAGACCTTTTGTACCCCACTCACGTTGTGAAGTAGCGGTATTGCCTTTTCCATGTCATTCCCCAGCTCTATTTATTAAAATAGATTTTAAACCCATTTGCATAGATTAATGCTGGTGTTTAAATTGGATCAAGAAAAGGATCACATGGACTACGCCTACGACATGGACATAATAGTGAGGCCAGAAGCGGAGGTTCCTGGGCTTAACAGGGAGTTCGGCTACTACATGGGGATCGGCATCCCCCTTTTCAGCATAGGAGGAGGATACCTAAGATCTTCGATATACCAGATCTTGGTAAACTTCCACGCAAGGAGGGGGTATTACATTGCAGAAACGCCGATAATAAGCAGCTCTTCCCTATTCGAGCTCTCCGGCCACCTAGGATTTTATAAGCAAAACATGTATCTCTTCCAGGTTGAGAACAGAGGATATGCAATAAAGCCCATGAACTGCCCCTTCCACTTAATGATATTCCTTAATGAGCTTGGGAAATACAGAGGTAGGTTGCCCCTCCCATTCAAGATCTTCGAGCTCGGAAGGGTTCACAGGCTCGAGCCTAGCGGTAGCGTCTACGGCCTGTTGAGGGCAAGGTCCTTCACGCAGGACGACGCCCATATAATAACCCCCGGAGAAAACGCTGTAGATGTAGTAAAAGAGGTATTCGATGAGATGTTAACGCTTTACTCAAAGGTTTTTGGGCTAGAGGTCTCTTCCGGTAGCGTGAGGCTGAGGCTCAGCTTCTCTGAGAGGGATAAAATAGGGGAGGAATTTATGGGCGATAACAAAGAATGGGAAAGGGCAGAGGGGTTCTTGGAAAGGGCCGCAAACGAAATAAAGGAAAAGTATGGGATTGCCTATACAAAGGCTGTGGGAGAAGCAGCATTTTATGGACCTAAGATAGATGTGCTGATGAAAATTGGGGAAAAAGAATGGCAACTAGGAACAATACAGTTCGACTTCAACCTTGCAAGGAAGTTCAAAATATATGACCTTATTAGAGAGGTTTTTGGGGGTATAGACGTTTACATAATACACAGGGCCCTTCTAGGCTCAATAGAGAGGTTTTTGGGGGTATACCTAGAGAGCTTTAGGGGTAGGCTCCCCTTTACCATAGCACCTCTTCAGTTCGCAGTTTTGGCCATAAAGGCTGGCGATGAAAGCGACAAAAAGGTTGAAGAGGTTGCCAAGCACCTGCATGAAGAATTAATAAACCTTGGGTTCAGGTCCGCATATAGAGAAACGAGCAGGACAAGCATTTCAGGAGACGTGAGGCTCATAGAAAGCAGGGTAAAGCCCCCTGTTATAATATACGTTGGCAAGAGGGAGATAGAGAAAGGTAAGTTTACTGCATCCATCTACAAAGGAGGGAGGAGGGTTCAGAAGCTCTATGATCTGAAAGATGTTGAAGCGCTACCCGAGGAATTAGAAAAGGAGATCCTTGAGGTATCCGGTGCCATGCCAAGGATTCCTGGGGATTTGAGCTATTTAATTTGAAACTATTCAACAAAACCTCCGTACTGCTACGTAAAAAGCAACATTACTCTTTCTAAAGTAAAGGCACTCCTTACGTTACGGGAAAACCATTGGCATGACCCCATTTGGTGGGTAAGCCCTTTCTCGAATCCAATATAGGTATATGCTTGGGCGGGAATACCATTCATTCAGAACCCCAAATATAAAATAATCTGGTTTGACGTAGCTTAGGTCTCCTTCTATGAAGGCTTGCTTGTAATTTAGCATTATCTCTAGAGAGCTTTTATTTATTATTACCAAGCTATAGATTTTATTGCTATTAAAATCTGAAACGTGTTTGTTTTCAGTATGGTCGTTATTGTATATGTATATTTCGCCATGCTTATCATATATAATATAGGCAGCTTTATCCTTATGAAACTTGCTACTTTTAGAAAGACCAGCGGCAACTGTACCGAAGCGGTTGGAAATATTACCATAAAACTCTATTATTGCTGGAAAGCTGGACATAAAGCTTGAAGGACCTGAAGAACCCAAGGAGCGTATATATATGCCATACCAAGCCCTTGACAGCCTAGGCGAGATGATCTTGGTATATCTAGGGGTAAAGTCGCATGTAGTCCATCGAATTCTTTGCCACCCTGGAGGTAAAGAAGTTAGATTAACCCAGCTCTGATAATAATTAAAGACGTACCTTCCATTATCATATTTTCCATAGTGTCCTAAATAACATATAGTGGGCGAGATGCCTGTATAGGGATAATAGGTTGAAACTATGCTGCTCTTTGCAACAAACATGCCTATCTTTACCTTCCCCTTTGCCTGTAAGCCATTTTCGAGCTTCACCCAAAATATTGCATAGCTCGACGTGTAGTTTTCCAGCCAGCTGTAGAGGAGCTTGCCGTTGCTTATATTATAAAAGAATATGTTTGTCCAATTTTCCTTTATGGTATCTTGTGCTAAAGAAGCACCTATCCATGATATAGACACGTTTATCATTTGCTGGAAGGGCTTCGGCGTCGGGTCGTCCTGTGTATTATAAATTTCAAGCGTTATGTTTTTTCCTGTTGAAGACGAATAGTAGGGCCATGTTAAGGAATAAGACGCTTGGAAACCACTCTTTAAAACAACCTCAACCATAACAGGGGTTCCAGGCGGAGGAGGGTTAATAAGTAGGTTGTCATACTCTATTAAACCTACCCCCTTGGGCTGTATAGTTAAGTTTCCTGCGGGAGGCCCTCCAATTATTTCGAGGCTATTTAAAAGGTCTACTACATAGACCCCCTCTACCTTTATTGGTAAGGAACCAGGGTTTTCAACGTAGGCATAAACATAAGAATGATCACCATTTACGGAAATGTTTGCTACCAAAACGTCTGCCTGTGTTAAGGTAGAAGGATTCATCCTCTTCGGCATTCTCCCGACGAAACCGTTCATCCATGTATATATAAGGATGGAAGAAGATATCGCTATAATTATGAGCATGATAACGGCTACTATATTAGATATGCCCCTCCTTTTAATCCTTACCTGCGACCTCTGCAAAGGCCTTCCCATAATAAAATATTTTTCAGCCTCTATAAATATACTAGAGGAGGTAATAAATGGAGATTCCGATTACCTAAAACCCTTTTTAACCTAATAAGCTTGTATTACTAACACAGAAAAGTGGGGTAGCCTTATGCAAGAAGAAGCAACGGTACTGCAGGAATACGACGTTATAGGCTACCCCAGAATATCCATTAAAATATATGAAGATAAGGAAAGGAGGAGGTTTTATAATGTAATGGAGCCGCAGCTGAGCGAGCTTTCTACATGGGCCTACAAAGAGATACTGAAGCAGGTAACCTACGACCTAGATCTCTCAAAAAACATAAGCAGTAAAAAAAGCTTGGAAGAGGGAATAGAGGTAGTCATTCCAATAGCAAAAAAGCTTATATCAAAAAGGCTCAGGACTAGGCTCTTCTTTAGAAAAAATGGAAAGGTAAAGTACGATGAGAAGAAAATAGAGGAGGAAGCACTAATAGCAGCATATTACGTCTCTAGAGACCTAGTAGGTTATGGTAAGTTCGAGCCATTGATGAAGGATCCTTATATAGAAGACATATCATGCAATGGGCTTCACATACCGGTCTTTGTGTACCATACGAAATACGAATGGCTAACGACAAACGTTGTGATAAATGACGAGGAAGAGCTGAACTCAATAGTTTCTAAGCTAGGCGTGAAGAGCAGCAAGGAGGCGTCCATAGCAAATCCGATAGTAGAGGGCGTCTTAAGGCCTGAAGGCTTTAGGGTGAACTTGGTTTTAGATACAATCTCTAGGCTGGGCCACAGCTTTACGATAAGAAAGTTTAGAGCAGAACCCTTTACACTAATAGAACTTATAAGGTCTAGAACCCTAGACCCCTTAGTTGCATCCTTACTTTGGCTAGCCGTCGAGAACAAACAGGGAATAATCATCTATGGCCCTACCGGAAGTGGGAAGACAACATTGTTAAACGCTACCACAATGCTATTGCCAACGGAATATAAGATAGTTACCGCTGAGGACACGCCGGAAATTTACCTACCCTTTCACGAGAACTGGGGTGCAATGATGACTAGAACCTCCACTGACCCAAAAGTCCAAAACGTGACGCTTCAATCGCAGGTAGAGGCCGCACTGAGGCAGAGGCCAGACGTTATAATAGTCGGTGAAATAAGGTCCAGGGAAGCATTTGCATTCTTCCAAGCCCTAGCAACTGGACATGGAGGGCTTACTACAATACACGCAGAATCTGCTGATGTATTAATAAAGAGGCTTGTTTCACCCCCAATGAACGTGCCAGCAAGCCTCATAGCAGCCTCAAGGCTTTTTGTAAACATATTGAGGATAGAAGAAGGGGGAAATGTATATAGGAAGGTAATGAGGATCGATGAATCCTGGGGCTATGATATTACTACAAATAGCATTATACTAAAGGAAAAGGTGCTCTGGGATAGGAAGAAGGATCTATGGTATATGATAGGTAAGGACAGCTACTTGCTAAGGTCAGTGGCCCAGCTCAATTTAATTACCTATGAAGAAGTCTTTATTGATTTGGAGAGGAGGGCAACGGTGCTGAAATGGCTTGCGGATATAAATGCTGATAGTATTTTGCTAAACGAGGCCCTCAGGCTGTATAGGAGAAATCCAGTAGAGCTTTATAAGAAGGCTGTTTCTGCATCAGGGAAATATAATATAGAGATGAGGGATGCCCCTTGAAAGACTTCTTTAAGGTACTCAGGGAAAAATTGAGGGTGCTGAAAAATAAAGAAGCCTACAAAATCCTCCTTGCCTATATCGCAGTTGTAGCAGGCTATGCCAGCCCCTGTAACATAATAAATAAGTTAAATGCTAACATAGGGTATATAATTATTGGCTCAGGCATCAGCAAGAGCATTATAGGCTATTGTAGGAAGTCCCTTACGACCTATATATCCTTGCCGATCCTCTTGTGGATGTTTGGTTACATCTACCTCGGATTCAAGACAAGCCTGGGCATTAATGAAAGGATCCTCCTCTCATCGGTATTCGCCCTTATAGGCTACTTTATCTCTATATTCGTGAGCTATGCAATACCGGTTTTCAGGTATTCTTCTAGGAAGGACCTGCTCGAGGCAAAGTTCCACATATTCGCTTCCTCCCTAACTTCCTTCCTAGCCGGAGGGGGAGGGCTTGCCTCCTCGCTAAAGATGTTTTCGGAAAAATATGCAAGTGAACTTAAGGAGTTCAGCGTCGAGATGGACTACATAAAGACTATGAGCGATCTGAACGTAGACCCTGTAACCATACTCTACGAGCTTTCAAAGATAACCCCCTCTCCAAGCTTAAAGATACTTAGCCAATCCCTAGCAAGGGGAGAAAGGGTTGGGACAGACCTAGTCAGGATAGCACAAGACTCTATAGATACTTACCTGAACTTCTACTACTCGCTCGTGGAAAAGATCTCAACGAGTATTGGAGCTCTCCTTGAATCATTCCTGGTAGTAAGTGTGATAGGTCCAGTTCTGGTAGGGGTTATGGGTATGCTCTTCGGGGTAGTCCCTGTTACCAGGCTCAGCTTCTCTTCGCTTGTGTTAATGGTCAACTTCCTGCTGATACCTATTGTTTCATTAATAACTGCGGTGTTAGCGGATAACCAAGCGAGCAAGCTAAAGTTGTAGGTGAGAATAATGGTGAGGAGGATAGGTCCGCCAAGAGCATTAAAGTATGTTGCGATTAGCCCTGCGTCTGGAATAGCCTCCCTCTTCATATTTTATGTGCTCTTCTCAAAGACGTTTCCAAGGCAGTTCCCCATGTTTATAGAATATTCAGGCCTACCAGTTCCTGGGAACTTCATCACAATAATCTACATAGACTTGTTTATAGTATTTTTATTGGCACCAATATCTATCTATGCCAGAAACTACATAGAATATACGCAGAAGCTTAAGGAACAGGCAAGAAGCTTCCTCCAAGTCTACCCAAGCGTAGAGGCTTCAATGACTTCGGTTTCTCAAGCAATAATTGCATCCCTAGACTTGGTTGAGGAACCGCTTAAAGATTACCTCGAGGCCTTTGCCTACCTCTATAATATGACCGGAGACTTGGAGGGGTCTTTTCTAAAGATATTTTCAAAGACGCCAAAAAGCGTGAGGCTTTTGCTTACTTCTATACTGACTACAGCCAGGAGTGGGGGCAGGTCAGAAGACGTTTTGAGCGTGACAAGCAAATACGCCTCGGAGCTTCAAAGGATGGACTTTTACCTAAGGAATAGGTTACAACCGTATTCTACGGTCATATTCTTGGGGGCAGCAGTCTTCGGCTTCTCAGTCGGCATGACTTCTGTGATGCTTGAAATACTAAAAAAGACCCCCTCCTTTGGCCTGTCCAAGGTTACAACGTATACGATAAACGTGCACGGGATCATAGGCATCTTTTTTTATTCGCTCCTCATCCTGTCAGCCTCTTCATCTTACATAATAGCGAAGGTTATCTATGATCATGCACTAAAGGCTAGTGAGTACTTCATCTATTTAACGCTAATAGGGACCGTAACAATGATGATAGCATTAGCTGCAGGGCCAAAATTCATACACTAGCAATATAAAGCATTTTGCGAGAGGCCTAGCGTAGCCTTATCAAGGGGACTTTGGATTAAACTGTGCTCATCTAAGCGATGAATGGGCGAGTTGCGAAAGTACTAGAGTTAATGCACCAAGGATCATAGCAAGGAGCTAAAACGCTTAAAAACAAATTAACCCTATAGACTAAAATAAGTTTGAGGAAGATGAAAAAAAGGCTCGTAAGCGATATCGTCGCAGAGATAATGATGATACTAGTAGTGTTAGCTGTGGGCGTTATAGTAATAGCATATTTATCCTCATACAGCACGTCGTTTATAAACATAATTAACGTCAAAAACAGCAAACAGCAACTAAACATAAAGCAGTATATAATCCCCATGGGGGCCTATATACATAACAACACCCTGTATGTTATATTTAATACAGGCCCTTGGGGGGAAGAGCTCTATAGTGTCTTTGTAAATAATTCCCTTATAAATTCATGCGAGGTTTCTTACAATAATGGATGGCACCCATTACCCTATACCCTACCACAAAATACTATTGCCGTTATCAAATGCCAAAATGTTTCCTTGCCTTCCAGCATAACAATATCTTATAGTGGAGGAGAGGTGGAGGTTGAAGCAAGTCCAACATAAGAGGTCGCAGTCGGCCATTGTTGGAACGGTTATATTCATAATAGCCCTCTTCATCATAGCTGGTGTCATGTTAGCACTAATTAATGACAACCAAAGGCTATATATGACGCAGAAGAGTTCTATTCAAACGCAGAGGATGGCAAACCTCTTAGAAAAAAGCCTGCTAGCCTATTATAACTACAACGATACAACCCTTTACATAACGCTCCATAGTGGCCTCTTTCCATATTCCTATTATATATCTGGCATATCAATAATATTAAACAATGGAAGCTATTTGATATTTGATCAAAGCAGCAATAACAGTAACCTGAACATAACAGTTAATGAAAATGGAATACAAGCATCTTATAATTCGCTACCTGTTGCGATGGTTCCAAACTCCTCAGCCCTCATAGAAATTAAAAACCTTAAAAGCGCACCTGTTGGCGTTTCAATAAGCGTTAAAAATGGAGAAGCTGTTGCTGCGATCTCAGCAAAAAACATAGAGCAGCTAGCCTCTTCCCTTTTGCCACAGATCATCGTGCCATCGACAAAGCTGGTTTATAACAAGAAGTTTAACGTTACCTTTCAGGTCGTGAGATTTATAGGCATTCCAGCAAACGCAAACCTTAAGGGAACATTTTCCGTTTCCTTTGATAACGCCACAAAGGCTATTATTGGATATTTTGAAAATATAAATGTATACAACAAGAGCACAGAAACCTATTACTATATAATAATAATTTATAATGTAATAACAATTCGCAATATAACAATTCGCAATATAACAATACAGAACAACACGTACAATTATACCTACACTGAAGTGTCGGGACTAAGGGTTACCTTTTATAACATACCTTCTGGTAGGTATTATTACTACAACATATCATCGATACCTGTTATAATAAATGGACAAAGGGTCGGCCTATGCGTACCATATCCGCAAACAGGCCTTATCCTAGTTAATGAAAATACCTATGTTAATGTAACGTACATATGCAACGTCCCAAATGGCTAGCCTTAGGATGTTTTTCTGATTTGTAGGTCTTTTAAGGTCTCTGTAGGCCTCTTACCTTTAGGGTTATTAGGTATGCTAATGCGGGTATGTTTATAAAATTGCCTATAAAGTCATTAGTGATCCCCAGTTCCCGGTATCCGCTCCTAGGTGGGCAGAGAGGGGGCT
>WALX01000029.1 GCA_015522625.1 Candidatus Hestiella sp. | reverse complement strand
GGTAGCGTAACAAGCTTGCCTGGCTCCCCTTCCTCTTCGCCAATAACTACTCCTTCGTATCCGCTTACCTCTTCTGCCGAGGCTAAAGGGAAGGAGTCATTGCTACCCAAAATACCTTCAGTGCTTTTTAGGGAGAGCACCTCTTCAATACCCCCATCTACTTTCTTCACCTTTACCTGTGCCTCGGCCTCAACCAGGTTTCTAAATGCTTCAGCAGAGAGAATTGAATCCTTGTCATCCGGGTCTACCCAAACTATAAAGCCAAAGTTCCCCACGTAGGGGAAGCTGCTCCTTGCAACTTCCTTGTAGAGGCCTTCAAGAAACTTCATCCTTTCCCTATACTTAACTCCTCCGGTTGATGAGAAGCCCATTTCTGCCCTCTTAATTTCATCTTCAATCATCTTGATTAGCGGTCCCTTTTCTACACTATACATATTCGATACAAAGGAAACGCTTATCCTTGATGACCTTGCAAGCCTTACAATCCTCTTCGGCAGGTCCTCCCCTCCCCTTGGAAGGCTTTGAGAGGCATATGCAACTCCTTTGCACCACTTTCCATTAATGAAGGCCTCTATCCCTCCGTCTCCTTTCCTTGCCCTGAGGGGGAGGCCTAAGCCAAAGTTGCTTCCAACCTTCATGTTTCTGAATACAAGGAAGAGGGAAACGAAGGCTATCCCTCCTATAGCAATATCAAAAAACGTGAATGAAGATACCATCAAAGCACCCTCGGGACTATTCCCCTCCTGCCGCCGATAAGCCTTGAGAGGCCATATGTGATGGAAATGAGGAGGGAGAAGTAGAGGAATGGAAAGGTGAGGTAGTAGAGTATTATATCCTTAAGGAGCGAGGGGGAAATGAGGCTTGGTAGTTTTATAAAGTTCATAGCATAGTCTACATACTTTGCCTTAAATCCTCTAATGCTGCACGATCCCTTAGAGATGAAGGATATGTACGAGCCCTTTGATAAAGTGAAGTTATACGATGACCCTTGCAGGTTATCCCAATGCCAATGCGTTTTTCTAAGGGTAGCGTTTTTATATGAAAATGATTGCGCACACCCATCTACAAAGCGCACATCTACGTAGCCGCTTGAGTAAGTTGTCATCGATACGTTATTGCTGCTTTCGCTAACGTTCACCTTTGAATTTGAGAAAACTATTGTGTAGCCTTTGCTCGAATAAAACAAGTTTTCAGCTATAAGCTTCAGCGATGTACCGTTGAATGATGAGGGCTCTATTGGGTATGGGTACAGCTTGAAGGCAACGCCATCTTCTTCCAAGTAGGCATATAGGGGCACGTTGCTTGGCAACGAGACGAGGTTGCTATAATTGTAGCCCGGGCTGTAAAGGAAACCATTGCTATTAGCCCTATAGGCAGAGACCTCTACAAAGGTGTTGCCTCTCTTTATGAAAAAGAGAACCAATGAGCCTGGGACTGGTTTGCTATATGCATTTTCCACCTTGACGCTAACGTATTTCAACCCGAGCGACATAGGGCTTGTTGAAGCATTGTATGTATAGCTTGTTAAAGAGCTAAGGAAAACAGGCATTAGCTGCAACCCTATTGTAAATACTAATATAAACGATATGAACCATGCCCCAGCATCCCTTGATATCCTGAAGGGTACGGAGTAAAGCAAAATACCAAAGATGAGCAGCGAGTGCCCTAGGACCTTTACCATGTAATAGATGGCCCAGATACCGCCAAGAAAAATTATGTCTAGGTTTAAGGCCTCATTTATAGGAGTTATTATAGACCTTGCAGAAGACAAAACCGGTACCTTGGAAAAAATGGAGGAAAGCGTCAATACTATTGCCTTTCCTGATAGGGCAAATGTTAAGGACCCGGAGAACCAGAGGTTGAAGTAAGACCAAGAACCCCCAAGGGAAGATGCTACATCATTTATAAACTTAAGCACATAAGGGAGGGCTATGAGCAATGTAAAAGACAAGAGACCATCCTTTATTAGCGTTGGCCCCCATCTCTTAAACCCCTTGAGTGGTATTGGTATTGCGTATATCAACACGCCGAGGTAAAACGAAAGCAAGCTAAGGTTTACAGTCAAAAGGTAGTAGTAGTTGGAGGAATGCAAGCCTTACCCCCCGGTTATCATCTTTACTATATACACAATAAAGCTGAAGAGGGATGAGCCAATGGCTAGCCAGAAGGCTGCCCATATGCTGTCTTCAATAAGACCAGAACCTATCCTTTTTAGCCTGCTTATTGGGAGAGGGGCGCCCCTAAGGGTCCAGCCTATGCTCCAAGTCAAAAGGAAAAGGGCCCATGCAAGCGCTGTTATCCTCTCCGTTACTTGCTGCACAAAGCTCAATATATCCACAAGTACCCCGCTTATAAGTTTTGGTTAAAAAGCAAGGGCAATGCGAAAGTGCTATGCAGGAAGGTATATAGGATCCTTTAGCGTTGAAACCCTCCTTTCCCTCTCTAGAATGCTCCTGATGTACTTTGGTATGTAAAACATGTGTGAGTGTGATTCATTATCATAATACCTGTTGCTATCTTCAACAAGACCCTCCTCGGCCTTCTCAATATCTACCCCTTTTATTCTTGAAACGTCTACTTCGTTTGATGCCATAACAAAGCCCCATATGCTCTCAAAGCTCCTGATATATACATAATATGATATAGCATACTTGAAGACGCTCTTTATGGTGTTGTAGATAACTGCGTGGACTGTTGGCGTTGATACGGGGCTCGTTGACTGTGTGACAAAGATGCCCCTTTCGCCTAGCCTCTCCGAGGTCATCTCATAAAATTCTTTCGTGTATAGCTTTACTGCAGGGCCATACTCTTCAGGGTCAACGAGGTCAGATATTATCACATCATAGGCTTCCTTGCTGTCCTTTATGTAGCTATAGGCGTCTCCTATGACAAGCTTGTACCTCTTGTCATAAAAGGAGTTCCTGTGCCACTCGTTTAGGTATTTCTTGCTTACCTCTATTATCTCCTCATCGAGGTCTACCATCACTATGCTTTCAACGCTCTTAAAGCGAAGGGCTTCCCTCGCAGTAGCCCCTTCTCCTCCCCCCAGTATGAGAACCTTTCTAGGGTTACCGTTAAGGATCATTGCTGGGTGAACGAGAGATTCATGGTATACATATTCATCTATTATGGAAGACTGTATCTTACCATCTATTACAAGTGCCTTGCCGAAGTCCTCGTATTCAACAACTGCCCACCTCTGGTACTTTGAGTTGCCGTAGGCGTAGACGTTTTTAACTGCGTGCATGTGAGCAGTAGAGGGGGTGCTCCACTCTATAATCCAGTGCCAGTTAAATTCTTCGGGCAAAAGCTTCACCGCTTGCTTCCTTTAGGAGCCTCTTCCATGAGAACTGCATTTATTATGCCCTGTTGCCCTGGTCTAGACGTTACAATAGCCCTTCCCTTGCTCGTCTCTATTATAGCCCCCTTTGTTATGATGCTCCTCTTTGCGAACTCCCTGTTTGCAGGTGTGCTTATAATCCTGTGAAGCTCTGCAACCTCGGCCCTACCGCTGCTTTTGTCGCTAACTATCACTTTCCTCGCCTTCCTAAGCGTAACCTTCGTAGTGTTTCCCCTGCAATTCTTCTTAACCCTCTCTTCCTTTTCTCCTAGGATTGTTGGTACGAAAAGGTCTCCCATAGCATACCTCCTTTTCCTTTTCTTGTTCAAGTGCCTCTTCCCGCCACTAGGCTTTTTCAGGTCCCTGTATTGATAGATTCCCATTTTACCTCTCCTAATCTATTTTAAAGCATCAAATTTTAAAATCTTTCCCTTAAGCTACTTGCAAGGCCTTTTAACTAGGCACTTTGCAACACTAATTGCTACCTCTCTTTTAGAAACCCTAGAAAGCACCCCGGCAACCCTCTCCTTAGCGGCATCAGGGCTAAGGTCCCTAGGGGCCCACCCAGTTACCCAAAGCAGCGTATCCAAGTGGACGGGTGGTATCCCGCTCCCCTTAGACACTGCCTTCCAAGCTTCTATCGCCGGTCTTGGGTTTGAGACTATTTCCTTATAGCCTTTTGAGTCTACCAAAGCGCTAGTATATGTAATGCAAGAGATCCTTGAGTCCATAGGAATTGGGATCTCAGCATAGAGAGGCTTCATCTCTCCCCTTTCCTTTATAGCATAATATGCCATCTTTATTGAAAATGTAACTGTCTTCCTCCACTCACTACTGTTTACGCTCCTTGCCACCCTCTTTAGTAGGGAACTTGGCGACTCTAGAATTGTTTCAGGCCTCTTTATTACCTCCAAAACAATTTCCTTTCCGTTAGCAAAAAAGAGGCGTACCCTCTTGAGCTTCTTTTCCCTGCCTATTATAGAGCCTCTGCACGAATTCACAAAATTCACGACGTTATTGAAAAGCTCTTCATAGCCCTTCGGCACGCCCTTCTCCGAGAAAAAGGAAGAGAAGCAAGCCCACCAATCCTCGCCTTTCATAGCTAGCTTATAGGAAATTAGCGATACAGCTAAGGCATAGGCAGCTGAGTATCCTTTGCCTATTCTAGAGGAGAGGGCATTTATTGCCGAGAACTGCGGGTCCAGCCTTTCCTCTAGAAGCAATGCATTCCTAAGCCCAAACGCTTTGAGGGAAGTTGCAACCCCTTCAACGTTTTCCCAGTTGACCTTCACCATGACCATCCCTCGTCCTTCACAGGAACGCCTTTGTAATAAAGGCCATAGCCCTTTGAGACCCTCCCAACGGAGAAGCAGGCAATGCCCAGCGCTTTGCACTCCTTCATAAACTCCTCAAAGCCTTCAGGGGGAACTGTGACAGCGAAGGAATAGTCCTCCCAGCTTTTTATTGCTTCTTCCTCTTTTACGTATTCCATTAGGTCAGGGTCTACTACAACCCTCTCGAGCTCTACCTTGACGTTGCTGGAGTCGATTATGTTATAAAGGGTGGAAATCCATCCATCGCTGTTGTCTGAAGAGGAGGTAGCAAAGAGCGATATGGGCCTATATGCCATTACCTCTAGATGTGGCCTCTTTGTCTTCTCCAAAGCCTTTTCTTCAATATCCCTTACTTCGCCCCTCATTATTTTCTCAGAAAGCGTGCCGTAGCCTAGGTAACCTACCTGGAGGAGCATGTCCCCTTCCTTGGCCCCCTTTCTGCAAACAATTTTCTTGTATACGCTACCAACAGAAGCAACGTCTATCCATGGCTCCACCTCCGCCTTGTTTGCATCCCCCTTTAGCACACGAGAGCCTAGGTAGGAGCTTGCTTCGCCTACGCCCTTTGCTACTTCTATTAGCGAGGATTCCTCATTACAACCGACGCTATAGAGTATTGCCATAGGCTTGCCTCCAGAGACTATAACATCGCTCATGGATGCTATCGTTGCTTTATAGGCCCATTCGCTGTAGCTCATCCAGGGAAGGATGCTCCTTCTCATGGAGTAGCCATCTATGTTAAGCAAAAGTCCATTAAGGGGGCAAGCATCATATGCAATGCAGACCTCATTACCAGCAAGCCTCATCAGCTTAGTAAGCGTTTCGTTCCACTTCCTCATATTACCTCCTAATAAAGGAATTGTCGATAAGGGTTAAAATACGAAAAAATATATTTGTTCTCTTCAATTTATGTAGGTGGGGGAAGAGATATATCGGAGCGCATACCAAACCACATCGGAATAATACCGGATGGGAACAGAAGGTGGGCGAAGAAGAAGAGCATGGACTATTTCCAAGCATACAGGAAAGGTTTTGACAACCTGAAAAAAGTGCTAGATAACATAGTAGACCTTGGCATATACAATGCTTCCGTCTACATATTGAGCTATGAGAACTGCCTAAGGAGAAGCAAGGAGGAGCTATCCTTCCTCTTTTCCTTGTCGAAGGAGGGCTTTAATTATATAAGAAAGAATGAAAAGCTAAACGAAAACGATATATCCGTAAAGGTTATAGGAGATTTATCAATACCCCCTAGTTATGTTTTAAATGAAATAGAGAAGGCGGAGGAGGAAACGAAAGGGAGGAAGAAGGGCACGCTTACGCTAGCTTATTGCTACTCTGGGGACTGGGAGAGGAAGCTGATAGCCAATGGCATTACCCCTCCCTCGCTGTTTTTAAAGCCAATAGACCTTGTAGTGAGAACTGGGGGGGTAAAGAGGATTAGTGGCTTTTTCCCCCTGCTTGTAAACTACGCAGAGCTCTATTTTACTGAGACCCTTTGGCCTGAATTCAGCAAAGAAGAGCTGAAAGAGTCTATAGGTTGGTTCTCCCTTCAAAAGAGGAATTTCGGTATTTAAATTTAGTATTTACAATTTTATTGTTAAAAGATATAATTTTAGAATTTCTTAAAATATTGGGGATGTAAATGAAAAAAGTAGATAAGGAAACCTTAACAGGAATTTTTTATGAGATGATAAAGACCACTTCCACTACGATACCCCTCGATGTCTATGAGTCCCTCAAAAAGGCATATGAAAGCGAAGAAAAGCCAGCTGCGAAGAAGCAATTAGAAGCAATACTTAATGATATAGAGATAGCTTGCAAAAGGGGTGTACCTATATGCCAAGACACAGGAACCCCATACGTCTTCTTGGAACTTGGTGAAGATTTCCCAGTAAAGGCAGGGATAGTAGATTCTATAAAAGGTGCTTTGAGGAAGGCAACGCAAGAAGGCTACCTGAGGCCAAATGCCGTAGACCCTTTTAAGAAGAAGAACAGTGGGGACAACACTGGAAGGTACATACCATGGGTTCACTACGACATAGTCGAAGGGGATGAGTTGAAAGTATGGTTTATGACAAAGGGCGGTGGAAGCGAGCTCCCCTCAACGCTTATAATGAGCACCCCACTAGAGGGCTTTAGGAGGCTTAAAGATGGCGTAATAGATACAGTTGTGAAATATGGTCCTTTGCCGTGCCCGCCCCTCATAATAGGCATAGCTGTTGCCGCTGGCGGGGACATAGCGATGAGCCTCGCGAAGAGGTCGCTCCTCAGGCCGATAGGCCAGAGGAATGAGGATGAGGAAATAGCAAAAATGGAGGTAGAGCTTCTTAACGCGCTTAACAAGCTTGAGCTAGGCCCCCATGGTTTCGGGGGACAGCTCACTGCCCTTGATGTAAAAATAGACTACTCACACAGGCACCCGGCGACGTTTGCAATAGGGATAGTAACGAGTTGCTGGGCTACGAGGAGATCCTCTGCTATAATACGCCCAGATGGTTCATGGGAGCTGACAAGCAAGCACATTTATTGCAATAACGGTTCAAAGCATATAGTGGGGTGAAGCATTATGGTAAATGAATATCACTTAAGGACTCCTTTAAAGGATGAAGACATAAAGAAGCTGAAGGTAGAAGACATAGTATACATCAGCGGCATATTGGTGACAGCTAGGGATGAAGCCCATGAGATGGCACTCGAAACGCTAGGGAAAGGACAGAGCCTTCCAATAGACATGAAAGGCCTAGCGCTTTACCATTGCGGTCCTGTTGCGAAAAAGGTAAACAATACTTGGAGGATAATAGCTGCTGGCCCTACAACAAGCATGAGGATGGAAGGGGTGGAAGCAGAGTTCATAGGAAAGACCGGAGTAAAGATGGTCATAGGAAAGGGAGGTATGGGCGAAAAAACTGCTGAGTCTCTTAAAAAGCACAATGCTGTCTACGCCGTCTTTACTGGAGGGGCTGGTGCTTTAGCTGCTGAGAGGATAAAGGCTGTGAAGGAAGTCTACTGGCTTGAAGAACTTGGCATACCAGAGGCATTATGGGTCTTTGAGGTCGAGGAATTCGGGCCCCTCATAATTACCATGGATTCCTATGGCAACAACTACTATAAGGTTAGGATGGATGAAATCAAGGAAAGGGGAGAAAGGATAAAAAAGGAAATCTAATTCTTCTTTGTTTTTCTTAATTAATTGTTATATAAGCAATGCTTCACTATAAGCTAAGCTTTTGCCTCTATACTACAATTTATTAACTTTAACTTGCGTTAAAGTTCTGGGTAGGCAACATGGCACTGGAAGTGCTAAACCTCAGCGTCTCGATAGGAGAAAAAGAGATACTAAAGGACGTGACGTTTAGGCTGGAAAGAGGGGAAACAACTATATTAATGGGACCCAACGGAGGCGGAAAGACAACGCTCTCATTTGCAATAATGGGTCATCCAAAATATAACGTAAGCGGAAAAATACTGCTAGATGGTGAAGATATAAGCAAGCTCCCAACTCACGAAAGGGCGCTAAAGGGGTTGGGCCTTGCATTTCAAAACCCCGTCGAGATACCCGGGCTAAGGTTCTCTTCTTTGCTGAACGCCATTTCAATAAAGAAGAGGACAGGCGAACTAGACATGTCTAAAATAGACCCAAAGGTCATAGTCTGGGCTGGCAGGAAGCTGGGCGAGGTTGGCCTAGATAGGTCTTTCTTAGAAAGAGAGGTAAACATAGGCTTCAGCGGGGGAGAGAAGAAGAGGTCAGAAATAGTGCAACTAATGGCCATGGATCCAAAGTACCTTATACTTGATGAACCAGATAGCGGCCTTGATGTTGACGGGATAAAGATAATAGGCAATATAGTTAATGGCTTGAAGGCAAATGGGAAGGGGATCCTCATAATAACGCATCATGCCGAGATAACAAAGTTCGTAAAGCCAGACAAGGTGATGATAATGCTAAATGGAAGCATAGTCGAGGAGGGAGGGGCTGAGCTCATAGAGAAGGTGGAGAGCAGGGGCTACAAAGGTTATGAGAGGTGAAAAGGTTGGGATCCCCAATAGAGCTTGAAAAAGAGCTAAAAGAAGTTATGGGAGAAAAGGGCGTTGATGAGCTCTTAGGGAAGGCGAAGGAATACAAGAAGGAAATAGAAATAAGGGGGAAGATAGGAAGGGACCTAATAGAGGAGATATCGAAATTAAAGAAGGAGCCTAAGTGGATGCTAAACCTGAGGCTCAGGGCACTTGAGCTGTTTGAGAAGTTACCAATGCCCAACTGGGTAGAGGGGATAGAAAGCATTGACGTTGAGGAATTCTATCAATATGTAAGACCAGAGGCGCAACCGGGAGAGGAATGGAACCAGCTACCAGATTGGTTCAAGGAATATTACACAAAGCTGGGCCTCCCTGAAGCGGAGGCATATGCCCTCTCAGGAATAACAACGGTTTTCGACAGCGAAAATCTGGTGACAAAGGTAAAGGAAGAGCTAAAAAGCAAGAAGGTGATATTCACCTCAATGGATGAAGCAGTTCAGAGGTACCCTGAGATAGTAAAGCAGTATTTTTCCAGGGTTTTCCCGATCGGGGACTACAAGCTAGCTGCCCTCCACTATGCATTATGGAGCGGTGGCGCGTTCGTCTACATACCAAGGAACACGAGCGTGATAAACCCTGTGGAGGCCTACTTTATAATAGGTAGTGAACTTGAAGGGCAGTTCGAGCACACGCTGATAGTTGCGGAAGACAATGCAAAGGGGGAGACCAGCTATCTTCACTTCATCGAAGGGTGTGCAGCCCCTGTTTTGAAGAGGTTCAGCTTCCACAACGGTATGGTAGAAATATACGCTGGCAGGAACTCTCAGATATACTTCACGACACTACAGAACTGGGGTAAGAGCATAATAAACTTTAACAACAAAAGGGCAATTGCTAATGAAAATGCTCACGTTGAGTGGGTAGAGGGCAGCATAGGTAGCAAGGTGACCTATACATACCCGGCGACGATATTGAAGGGGAGGGGCTCGACAACAAGGAACATCTCCGTAGGCATATCAAACGGCCCTTACATAAAGGATGTAGGAGCAAAGGCAATTCACGTAGCCCCAGATACGAAGAGCATTATCATTTCAAAGAGCATCAGCAGCGGTGGGGGCCTCGCAACTTATAGGGGCCTGGTCAAGATATTGAAGGGGGCCAAGGGGAGCTTTTCCCACGTATCTTGCGATAGTTTGATATTAGATGAAAAAAGCAGGGCATACACGCTACCAAGGAATGAAGTAGACGAGCCCACAGCAACGGTTTCCCATGAGGCAAGCGTCGATAAGCTGAGCGAAGACCAGCTCTTTTATATGTCTAGCAGGGGCATAAAGGAGGGAGAGGCGAAGGCACTAATAGTTAATGGTTTTATAAGGGAAGTATTGAAGAAGTTGCCCCTTGAGACCGTTAGCATATTAACGAAGGTAATCAACTTAGAGTTCAGCGAACTTGGTGGCGTTGGATGAGCAGCTTAGATGCCTTAAAAGAAGAAGGCGCTTCCCTCTATAGGAAGCTAAAGTGGCAGGAGATAAGCGATTCTCCTATGGTGAAGAGCTATACGGACTGGTCAATGTATGAGAAATACCTAGGCTTGGGGGGCGATGTAAGGTACGAGAAGCCGGAAGGTAACTACGACTTTTTAGTTGGGGATTGCGGTAACGTCGAGCCTAGCTATGATTACAACGGCTACATAAAGGTAAATGAAGGTAAGCTAGCCGCTTACCACTTTTATGAATTAGAAAGGCTCTACAAGCTAAAGGTATCATCTGGTAGGCATAAAATAGCCTTTTGCGTGCCAAAGTCGAAGAAGTGGGTCTCGAATCACTTAATCCTCGAATTAGAGAAAGGCTCTAAGGCCTCCATAGTTGTTCATGAGCAGAGGAGGTCTCCTGGCAGTACAGCCATAGAGGTCTTGTTGGATGAAGGTGCTGATTTGGAGCTCTCCATAATCTTAGAGCCAGATGAATCTTTCCCGAGCGCATATATAATAAGGAAGGTTATTTATAATGAAGGTAGTGCAAATTCCTTCACTTTTTCCACCTCCAGCTATATGAACAGGATAGAGGAAAGGAATTTGCTCTTTAAAGGCTCCAGGCTTAGGCACAGGTCGTTGGTATATTCATATAGGAACCTTAAGGTAGACAACATCATGGATACAATACAAATAGGGGAGGGCTCGGAGGCATACGTAGCAGGCCTCGGCATGGCCTTCGATTCATCCTTATCATCGATAAGGGGCACTGCTGTTATAAGTGAAGAGGCAAGGAAAAGCGTTTCTGACCTTGGAATTGAGGCATTGCTAATAGGCGATGGGGCGAGGGCATATACGATGCCTATGATGAAAATAGATACAGGAGATGTAACGGCTGCGAACCATAGAGCCTCGCAACAAAGGCTTTCAAGGAACCTCTTGTTTTACCTGGGCTCAAGGGGCCTCACTGAAGAAGAATCAACATCTCTTGTATTATATGAGAAGAGCATTAGCATACTAAACCACCTCTCTGAAACGAAGTCCTTTTCTGAAGATAAGGTTAAGGGAGTGCTCAAAAAGATCTACCTAGAAGGGATTAGCAGAAACTATGGGCCCGGGGGGATTTGAACCCCCGACCACAGGGACCCGAGTCGGGTGCCCTAAGAGGCATACCCCGCATCCTACCAAACTGGACTACGGGCCCATGCTCTACATTATACAATGAAAATTTAAAAGGCTATACCCTTATCTAATTGTCATCGCATTTTCCTAAGGGAACCCCGAGCTCTTTGGCCCTTTCCAAAACCTCTTCTGGTAATTTTCTATAATCGAAGCAAGGCTTTCCCTTTATCATATCACTTATGATAATATATCCTATCTCCTTTAGGTCTTGTGTGCCGAACCTCTCAAGGGCTACGCTTTTTAGCGCCGATTCTGCTTCATCCTTCCCCTTCTCTTCCATGATGTCGAAGTATTTCGAGATCCTATATAGAGTTTTTAGTGCCATCCTCTCAGGCTTCCTTATGCCTGTCAAATGGTAGCCGAGGGGCTCGGTATTTAATGTCACCCTTTTATAATATACTGGAGCGTATAGATACTCCATAGACCCGTCCCATAGGTACTTGAGCTTTTTGGACCAGGTATAGAGCCAGTGCTCAATGTGATACCTTTCATTGCACCTGTGCGAGAGGTCTCCACAGAGCGTTATAAAGGGGAAATAAACCAAATAATAATACCTATCATTAGATTTCTCTACGAAAGACCTTACCCTTTCCTTCAGCTTTTGCGTCGCTATGAAGTCTGTATCCCAAACTAGTACATATTTAAAGCTTATATTGGCAAGGGCCGTTTCTCTGGCCTTTTTTACGCCAAGAAGAGGTTGCCTAATGAGCTTTATAGGAAGCTCTCGGGAGAGCCTCCCCAATATCTCCACTGTTTCATCATTGGAAGAATCCACCACGACAATTTCATTTACTAGGTCTGAGATGCTCCTTAAAGATATTTCGATCCAATATGGTTCATTGTAGGAAACCACTAAGGCGCTTATCCCCTTCTCCTTGTTTTCCCTCCTAGAGTCTACAATGCTTAGACCGGTAAAGAACCCTGATGAGATGCTACTTAATAGCACCATTCCCTTAAATCCTAGTAGCTTTCTTCTGATGTATTTGTATAGGCTTGCGTAGTT
>WALX01000028.1 GCA_015522625.1 Candidatus Hestiella sp. | reverse complement strand
CTTTAAGCCCTAGCAAAGATTGCTCTAATGATACCTCGTTGAGGAAGAGATTAGAAAACAGCATTGGTCCATGCCTTAATGGGATGAGGCTGCTATACAAGATAACCCTGAGCTCTAAAATGAAGCCATTAATTGTAAAGGGTGAAATGGTAGAGGATACATAGGCAGAGCAGCTCACAGGTGGCGATAGATGGAGCTTTTTTCTATTAGCCATCTTAAGTTGGCCGTAACCAATCAAACAGCAAAGCGTCTTGAAGCACTTATAAATTAAACCTGAAGGCGTTAAGAGTTTTTGTCAAAACTCCAATAAGGCTAGAGGAGATAATATTAGCTGTAATGAAATTCACATGGCTTATGCAGGCTACAGCTTGACCAAAATGATTGAGGAGTCGCAGTTCTTTTTAATAATGGTAGGGTCCTTCAGCACTTCCTTGCTTGCTCATTGAAATACTTTATTGCATCCTTAGCAAGCCTCTCCGATAGCCCCACGTAGCCCTCAGGATTAAGCACCCGCTTTAATGAATCGCACCCCAACAATTCCCTAACCTTGTTTATAGAGCAAGCGGCTTCCCAGAGCCTCAGGCCCTTTTCTAAGGCAATCCTAGAAGCCTCCTTTGAAGCATTGTAGGCCTCTTCCCTAGTTAAACCTGCTAAAATGAGCTCGTTCATCAATGCCTCTGCCATCTCTATATCATTAGCGGCGTGGAGATTAATCCTCATCCTCTCAGGATCATATGCAAGCCTATCGAGCAACCCTATCATATCCTCCAATATTTGGTCCATTATTAGAAAGGAGTGCGGTAAGAGGAACCTCTCAAAGCTGCTGTTGCTCAGGTCCCTTTCGTGCCAGAGGATGATATTTTCAAAGGCCCCGGAGGCAAGGGACCTGAGGATCCTCGAAAGCCCGCTTATCCTCTCAGCGGTTACAGGGTTTGCCTTATGAGGCATGGCACTGCTCCCTATTCTCTCCCCCCTTTCTTCCCACAGCTCCCCTATCTCAGGCCTCGCCAGCTCCCTCACCTCTACAGCAAACCTCTCGAGCTGAGAGGCCAGTATTGCAAATGATGATATGAGCTCTGCGATGCCATCCCTTGGAGCCACCTGCGTCGATATTATATGGTAGCCTATGCCAAGCTTCTTCGCTACGCCTTCCCTTACCTTCAACCCCTTTTCTCCCCAGGAAGCCATCGTTCCAGTAGCTCCCCCGAGCTTTACGAGAAGCAGCCTCTTCTCAAGGTCGCAGATCCTTCCATAGCTCCTACCAAGCTCATAAATATAGTTTGCTACCTTGAACCCCAAGGTTATTGGGGTTGCGTGCTGCCCATGGGTCCTCCCTGGCATGGGCAGGTCCTTTAGTGCAATGCTTGATAGCCTCTCAGCTATCATTTTAAGCTTCTCCTTTACTATGCCTATTGCTTCCCTAAGTATGACTGCCCAAGCCGTATCTACTATATCATAGCTAGTAGCTCCGAAGTGAACCCACCTAGAGGCCTCCTTAGAGGAGAACCTTCCAAGCAGAAAAACAAGTGCTGCTATATCATGACCAGTCCGCTTCTCCTCCTCATAGACCATCTCAGCTGTGACCTTCTCAGCTGCTACCTTTAGCTCCTCGGCGACGCTTGGCGGCGCAACCCCAGCCTCTCCTAGGGCCTCTGCAAGCGCTACCTCAACGAACTTCATTGTTTCAACTATGTTATCCCTTGAGAACAGGCCGCGCATCTCAGCGCTACCATACCTCCACTCGAAGACGCATGCATAATCCTTGCAAGGCAAAGCCTTCACCCTTAATAGCTGTTTTCAACTGGGAGCCTGGCCTCAACCCCCAGCCTCTCCCCAATGCCCTTCGCTGCAAGGTAGCCAGTAGCAGCTGCAACGTTTATCCCCCTGCTCAACCCAGCCCCATCGCCTGCTACAAATATCCCTGGTACGCTCGTCTCCAAGTCCTTCCAGTTAAACCTTACCTTTAGTGAATAGTACTTTACCTCCGGGGCGTAGAGGAGCGTGTGTTTCCCCCATACCCCTGGGGCTAGGTCATCAAGCTTCTCCAGTCCCTCGAGCACGTCAACAAAGACCCTGTGAGGGAGCGCCATCCCTATGTCTCCAGAGGTTGCCCCTTTCAGCGTAGGCTCTACCACGCTCCTCTCTATCCTCTCCCAAGTGCTCCTCCTCCCCGAGAGGAGGTCCCCAAGCCTCTGGATGAGAGGTTTTCCTCCCCCGAGCTTGGTTGCCATTTTTGCTATGCTTTTCCCATAGGCGAGAGAGTCCTCCATAGGGTTTGTGAGCCTTATAGTTACTAGGAAGGCGAAGTTAGTGTTTAGGCTCTCCTTTGTAGCATAGGTCTCCCCATTGACCCCTACAGAACCGTCATCGTAGAACTCCTCTACCACGAACCCCCTTGGGTTTGTGCAAAAGGTCCTCACCCTATCGTCGAAGGTCTTAGTATAGAATATGAGCTTTGGATCCCATACAACCTTCGTTAGGGGTTCCATTACTGCATATGGCACCTCAACCCTCACTCCAACGTCTATCGGGCCATACTCAGCTTCTATTCCCAGCCTTTTCGCTTCCCTTGCAAGCCACGAGGAACCGCTCCTACCAGGGGCTAGGAGCAAAACCCTGCTTTCCAGCTCTCCTCTAGGCGTATGGAGCACGAAGAAGCCACCTCTCCTTTCAACGCGCTCAACCTTGGTTAATGTAAGGAGATTTACGCCAGAGGCCTCTAGGTAGCCTGCCATCTTTTCTATTACCTTAATTGTGTTTTCAGTCCCCATGTGCCTCTGCCTCGCCGGTATGAACTTAGCCCCTGCCCTCAGTGCCATCCTTACTAGCTCAGAAGCCTTCTCGGGATCAGGCTCGAAGAGCCTTTCCTTAGGGGCCCCAAAATAAACGAAGGTCTTGTCTATTAAGTCTATTACCTTCTGTGCCTCACTCCAGCTCTTCATTATTGCACCAAGGTCGCCACCTATGTCTGGCCTCAAGTTTATTATGCCGCTGCTGAGCGCGCCTGCCCCTCCTATGCCTTGCAGCAGGTGGCAGGGCTTACAGCTAGCGCACATGCCTGCTTCCCTTAAGGGGCATTTCCTCTGGGAAGGCATTAGTCCTTCGTCTATGAGGGCTATCCTAACCTTTCCATCTCCTTTAGCCAGCGATAGTGCCGCGAAGAGGCCGGCTGGCCCAGCCCCGACTATAGCTACATCAAACTCCTTCATTAAAAGCTACCTCCTATGATTTGAAGAGTTGCGTAGGGCCCTTGTGGCGAAGGGTAGCGGAGGCTTGCCTTTTAAAGCGCTTGGTTCCTCCAAAAGGAAAAAGGCATGCCTTAAGCCTTTGCTGTTATATGTAAGCTTCAACAAGCTTCAAACACCCGGAACTTCTCCTTTCTTAAATAAGTAAATTTTATTTAAAAAGATACCTGTTTCCTCCAAATAAAGTTTTATTTAGGTAAGTAAAGAGGCTTTTTGTAGTTTGATGGGTGAACCCTGAACTTGTCTAAGTAAAAAAGCCTTTAAGAGCTTAATGAAAAGGATAGTCCCTTCCTAAAGACCTAAGGGTTCTCGGCGTTGCTAATACAAGGAGTTGAGGCTACTTTCTTCTTAACGCCTCATAAGAAATAGGCTACCGTCTTTTTCCTATCTATATCAGCTAGAACAGCCTCACCGCTCTGAACTATAAATAGCTTATAATCTTCTGGCGGTGGAGTTAAGGGGATGTATAGTAGTACGTCAGATATTGGTTTTATTGAGGAATTGTCTAGGAATAGCTCTACCCCATGTTTCGCTATAAGGAAGCTCAATAGCATAATCCTGCCTTTGACTAATCTTTCTTTTATTGTGCTACCATCTAAAAATACTATATCACGTTGTTTGACTGTTGTTGGAGCATTCCATGGATCTATCTCTAAGATATTCTCATTAATCTTATTAATTTTGGCATTTCTAATTATGATTCCAATATCATCCTCTTCTATATAGTTATTACCTTTGATTCTATACTTCACTTTGAACCCGGTTTTCCTGAACCTCATGATGTGGGCATATGTATCTGATCCACCGTAAACCCAAGAATTAAGTATATCCTTGGCTTTTTCTCTGTCGATGTATTCAATTACCTTTTTAAACAGCCTGTATAGTCCTGCTACCCGTGCAATTGATGAAATTGATACTGCGTAGATTAATTCACGTCTGATGTTATGGAGAGTAGTATACATTTTAGACCATTCCCTTGACCTAGACGTGATATCTACATAAAGT
>WALX01000027.1 GCA_015522625.1 Candidatus Hestiella sp. | reverse complement strand
TACCTATACATCACTAATAATATTTCTATATAACGCAGGGAACATAGCAGGGGGTTTTATAGCATACACTATAATAGAGAGGCTTTCAAGGAATTCATTTATCCTATCCGGTTTTGCTGGAGGCTTTTTAACAATAATATTTATCACCATAATTCTGCTGTTATCACATACAGGGATATGGATATTCTTGTCCTTGCTAATAATTAACGGGATATTTGCGGAAGCCACATGGGGTACTAGGCTAGTACTTGAAAGCGAACTTTTTCCAACAAAGTATAGAGCTACGAGCATATCCCTAATTAGGGCGTCTGCTTGGATAGCGTATGCACTCTCTTCTGTATTAATAATAAACTTTACCATTATAGAACTGATCCTATATGATCTAACTTTCTGGCTTTTGGGCCTAAGTGGGAGTATAGTTTGGTACATTAAAGGGAAAGATACGAGAAACATTCCTATAGAAGAAATAGACAAATTGATATTAGGTAGCTAACGTCATAAAAGTAGTGGTGGTAGGAGTGGAGATAAAAGGAATAATAGTGCCGATGATCACACCCTTTGGCAAAAACAGGCAAATAGACTTTGAAGGACTTGAATGGCTCATCAGCTACCTGGTAAATAATAAAGTCAACGGCCTCTTTCCGAACTCGACCACAGGAGAATTTGTGAGCCTATCAACAAATGAAATGGAAGAGCTAGTAAGAAAGACGATAGAGATAGCATCAAATAAGGTGATGATACTGCCCGGGATAACAACAAACTCAACAAGCCTTTCATTAGAGCTCGGAAAGAAATTTACCGACTATGGGGCTGATGGCCTTATAATAATGCCACCATATTTCTATAAGGTAAAGGAAGAAGAGCTCTACGGGCATTTTTCAACTATTGCTGAAAAGCTAGACAAACCAATAATAATCTACAACAACCCTTATACCACAGGGGTTGTGATCCCCATTAAATTATATGAGAAGCTTATAAGAGAGCATAGTAATATAGTAGGCACAAAAATTACTTATGACGCATTCGGTTATCTGAGGAAGCTAATATTGACCATAAAAGGCATAAGAAAGGAATTTAAAATTTTAACTGGTATGAGCCAACTTCTCCTCCCAAACCTAATAATGGGAGGAGACGGAGGTATAGTTGGTCTTGGAAATGCGTTCCCAAAAGTCCACGTCGATCTCTATGAAAGCTTTTTGGAAGGAAACATAAACGAGGCAATAAGAATATATGAAAAAATACTTGAAATTTCAAAGATATATGATATAGGGCTATCAAACTCTAGCGCGACTAAAGCAACGCTGGAAATCATGGGCGCACCAATAAAACCATATGTGAGGAGGCCGTTAATGGAAGAAGGGTTAGAAACAAAGGAAAAAATCAAAAAGATAATAGCCTCTATAACCCCTTGATGGTATAAAATATAGAAAAAGGTTAATGGCCTACATATTTCTCTTCAAAATAATCTATAATATACTTTGGGTTGTATTCTTCTCCAAGTTGTTTCCTTAACAAGTCCTTTGGTCTATACGTTGAACCATATTTATGTATCAATTCCTTCAATTTCTCTTTTATATCTCTAATACGTTTTTCATTCACAAGCTCATATATATTAAAGTTATTCCCAAGAAGATGTTCCCTTATCTGCGCCGCTACTATGTTTCCAAGTGTATATGTGGGGAAGTAGCCAAGGTCTGCATGAGACCAATGTACATCTTGTAAAATGCCTTCCTTATAGCTTTTTGGTCTTATACCAAGATACTCTTCCATCTTATCATTCCATAACTCAGGCAAATCATTTATATTGATCTCCCCTTTGAGCATTAGCCTTTCCAGTTCAAACCTGAGCAATATGTGGAAATTATAGGTCAACTCATCGGCTTCTGTCCTTATTGGACTCGGCTTTACTAATGCGAAATATCTATAAATGTCTTCAGTATCATAGTTCCTAGTAAAGCCTAAGTGTTTGTCCAAGATTGGCTTTATCAACTCAGTAAATTGCTTGCTTCTCCCTATAATGTTTTCCCAGAACCTACTCTGACTTTCATGGATACCAAGGCTAACTCCAGAGGCAAGCGGCGTCATCTTGAAGTTTTGATCTATTTGTAATTCATACGTAGCGTGACCAAATTCATGGACTACACTAAATAACGACCTCTTGAAGTCGAAGCCTTCATACCTTGTGGTGATCCTTACATCGTTAAGTCCGAGGCCATTTGTAAATGGGTGAGGGCTTATGTCTAGCCTTCCTCTATCCCACGGGAACTCTAGAAGGTCTAATACCTCCTTGTTTACCTGCTTCATTTTCTCAATATCATACCTTTCCTTTTCTAAAGGTGAATCGAAATAATAATACTTTTCGGATAATACCTTATCTACAATTTTCTTCATATTAGGTTTTAAATAACTAAATATGTTAACCACGTCATCCGTTCTTAGTCCTTCTTCAAATAGGTCTAACAAAGCATCGTAAGGTTCCTTTTCATATCCTAGTTTTTCTGCCAATTCAATACTTAGCTTTACTATCTTCTCCAAATGTTTACTAAACAATGAAAAATCGTTCTTTTCCCTTGCATCCCTCCAGGCATGAAAAGCCCTCTGAGAGGTCTCCGATATCTCGTAAAGTAAGCTTGGGGGTATTTTTTTCATTATTGATATGTCCCTATTTAGGACCCTTACTACGCCCTCTTCATAATCGTTTAAGTCCTCCTGTTTGGAGGCCTTTTCTACCAACGATGTAAACTCGGGGCTTAGAAGTATTTCTTGGCTCAAGGTACTTATTTCTGCAATTGCTATACCCCTTTCTTCAGAACCCCCTCGTGGCATATTTACCTCATTATCCCAACCCATAAGGGCTCTTGCATGACCAAGAGCCCATAACCGTTTATATTTTTTAAGAAGATCCTTAATTACTTCATTCTCGAACATAACGCATCACATTAATTCATTGTTAGATCAGAACCTAATAAATATTTTTATTATATACATAAAAGAAAAACAAAGAGCACAATATTTACTAT
>WALX01000026.1 GCA_015522625.1 Candidatus Hestiella sp. | reverse complement strand
CATCTTGCTGAACCCTGTTTTTAGTTTCACCTACCAACCTGTTTTTAATTTCTGCCGGTATCTTAACGTCGTGATATTTTACTTTAATCCATCCATCCTCTACCGATAGAACCTCCTTTGCCTTTATCAACGCAGGGGTGTGTAAGGCTACGGTTTCGTCAACGCTCGCTTTTTCTAAGCACTTCATCTCTTTCCAGTCCCAGGATTTACATTCAAAGGCCGGTGCATGGCCTAGCTTAGCTCCAAGCTCCCAACTCCTTTTCCATGCAAAAACCTCTAACGCAGCCATCGCAACTAAGGTGAAGGCAACTGCCTCATCGCTATCGTAAGGATAGCTAAGCTTTGCTAAGGCATTCGCCAACCCCATTATTCCAAGGCCTATTTTCCTTGTTACCAAGTTTATGCTTGACTGCCTTTCATCTGGATGTTTGTTCAAATCAATAACAGCATCCATAGAATCCATTATCACTTCTATGTCGCTAGAAAACGCTTCTAGGTCAAACTTACCATCCTTTATGTACTTACTCAAGTCAATAGAACCTAGGTTGCAACTTTCGAAGGGATATAGGTGCTGTTCACCACAAGGATTAGTAGCTACAACCATCCCAAGCCATGGTGTTGGGTTCCATTTGTTGTGGTTGTCTGGAAATATTAAGCCTGGATCTCCTCCTTCCCATGCAGCCTTCACTATCTCTTCCCATAAGAGCCTAGCGTTGTACTTCCAGGCCTTAGTATTTCTCTTTTCAAAGTCCGCTTCTTCTCCCCTCAGCTTTTTGCTCTTAAGCAAGTCATCTATAGCGCGTGATTTAGATGCCTCTAAGGTGTCCTCAAATATGTTTATATAGGGGTTTTCTAGTAGCTTCCCATCTTTATCAATCAGCTTTCCAAGCCTACCAAGCCCCGTTGCTTTGCTGACGCTATAATGTATCCTATAAACGCCGTTCTTATCTTCGCTATACCTCGGATTTACCATCCACCAATCTCCTGCTTTTATCATTGTTTCCATGAAGGCATCATTTATGCCCACACTAATGTTAAAGTTCGTTAAGAACGAATCTTGTAGTGGGCTCTTCTTAGCCTGAATAAAGCCTGCATCTTCAGGAACGTAAAGGCCTGGTGCGGAAAGCCTTTGAGCCATTTCTTTTAGCAAAGGATTTACCTCATAGAGCCCATCACTTTCTATCTGGTCAAGGGCATCCTTGACTATCCTTATAAATGCCCTTATTTGTGGGGGCAACGTATTTGATAGCGCTTGCCAACCGTCATAGTCTGGGTTATAGATGTCTGGGTGCCATATATGCAATATGCCCATGTTTGCACCTCTCCTCTTCCCTCCCTGCTTTACTACATCGGTTGCTACATCATACAGCCTCATAAAGCTTAGGGGACCACTTGCAACTCCACTAGTCCCTGCTACTATATCCCCCCTAGGCCTAAGTTCCGAGAAGCTAAACCCTTGACCCCCGCCATACTTAAACGTTAAGGCTTGGATCTTCACCCCCTCCAATATGCCTTCCATGCTATCAAAGACGGGGGTCACGTAACACGCACTTAAGGCCCCCTTTGCACCGTTAGCATACATGTTAAACAGCGTAGGAGAATTAAACATGAACCTTCCTTTTATTAGCAATTCATACAACCTTTTAGCATCTACCCTTGAAGAGAACCCTTGTGCAACCCTTTTCATTACCATTGAAGGGGTTTCCATGTGGATTAGGAAGGGATTCTTAACCATATACCTTGACTGCAACACCTTTATTGCGTTAAAGGTAAAATTCATGTCATCCTCACAAGGCTCCTTCCTCTTACCACTTAGGTATTCAGTAACGCACTGGGGTATATCCGCTAGCTCCCCGCCATTTGGTGCCTCTTTAGAATACCCTTTCTTTACGTCTTCATAAATTCCTTTTAGCAAGAGCATCTTTGCCTCCCTTTCTACCTCTGGTTTAAATACGGACTTCCTTATCAGCTCCAGCTCTTCTGCCTCATCAGCAGGCATAGGTCCTACCCCTTTATATCTTCACTAGCGCAGGTAGCGCGTATTTTAAAAAATAGCGACCAGAGTAAATAAGGTCAAACGTATATGACCGGCCCTCCTTTTTCCATTTATAGTATAGAGGCGGTATTACCTAATATTTTTCCATTATTTATAAATGGTTTTCATGGAACTTTTATTTTTCGCATATAACAAAACACGGAGGGATCCTTAGGTGGCTCTTTGCTCAGTTTGTGGAAAAAGGCAAGCGGTCTATCATCACACCTATAGTGGAAAAAACCTCTGCATTAAGTGCCTTAGCAATATGATAGAGAGGAGCGTGAAGAGGAGAATTAACAAGGCAAAGGCACTTGAATATGATAGCAGAATAATCATCCCAATAGTACATTTTTCTCCTGGCTCCTCAATAGTACTAGCAAATATGGTATCTAGGATTGAGAGAAAATTCAATACAACTATATTAGTATTGATACCAGAGGTTTACAATTATAATGATATATACCAAAAATTGGAGAAGAGCTACATAAAAAGCATAGAAAGGGTAAGGGTAGATATTTCCATAAAGGGTTCACTTTCCCTCGAAGAATGTATTAGGCTTGAGAGGGCATGGGCATTGAAGGTAGCTGATGAACTAGGCTATGATGTTATAATGCTTCCAATTACTAGGACCGATATCTCGCTTATGCTCTTAGACCTCCTACTAAATGGTAAAAAGGAATACCTGTCAGAGGTGCTCGATATAGACT
>WALX01000025.1 GCA_015522625.1 Candidatus Hestiella sp. | reverse complement strand
GTAGTGGAGGCTTGCATTATCAACGCCAACCAGTTGCTTTCCTGCACCTATTGCAATTAATATTTCAGTTGTTGCAGGGTCTAGCGATACTATCCTTTTTGGATAAGAGGGTATGGTAACGCTTGTGTTTGTAGCGCTCATTATGGTTACTGGGAAGTAGGATGAGCTACTTGAAAGCACATCGACCCTTTTTTCCAATGTGCTTATTTTATTACTCAACGTCCCGTTAATTGTCGCAAGGTTAGAACTCAAGGAACCTATTTTTGAAGCAAGCCCAGCTATCTCATAGGCAATTTTAGCATTCGTAGAGTTGCTCAGCTCTACTATGGTTGAGTTTAGGCTACTAACCCTCCTTTGCACGCTGTTGTATAAGGAATACATTGAGTAGCCAAGCACTGAAAACCCTACAATTATTATTACTATCAACGCTACTATTAGCTTACTACTGTCCAACTTTTCTCTCCTGGATACCCTATCCAGTTATAACTAGCTAATAAGCTTTTGCCCTAACTATACATTATATGGTGTAAGGCTTTGGAAAACATAATTAAAGCCGCTGAGGAGGTTGCAAGGGAAAGGATCAGGGGGGCTACTTGGAGTTCTGAGGCCATGGCAAGGGCTATAATCAAGAACGAAAAGGGGTTGTCATGTGAAGAGCTGGAAAGCCTCAGCAATACAATAACAAAGGTAAACCCAATTATGGGTAGCCTCTATAACTTGTCGCTTGTGTTGAGAAAAACGTGTAGCTCCGGTAAAGATCTTGCATGGGGAGCGAAAAGGTTCATAGAATATATTAAATTTGCAAAGAAGAACATAATTGACCACGCGCAACAGCTTTTCAGAGGAAGGAAGGTAACAATCTTTACTATAAGCAATAGTAGCAACGTATTCGAAATCATAAAGAGCTACAAAGGCTTTATAAATAGGGTAAACGTTGCAGAATCCTTGCCGGGTGGGGAAGGCATTTACCTTGCAAAAGAGGCCAGAAGGATGGGAGTAGAAGCCAAGGTTTTTCCGGACTCCGCCACGAGCGCGGGAATTGAAGAATCTGATATCATACTCATAGGCGCTGACAATATCACAATAGATGGTTGCGTATTTAACAAGGTTGGTTCAAAAAACCTTGCTATCATCGCAGGATACTATGGAAAGCCTATGGTAGCTGTTTTCGAACCATTTAAAATCAATCCCAACATGAGGTGCGGTGAATATATACCCTTCACTAGGAACTACAGGATCGAGGGATATGGAGAATTGCAGTATAACGTGTTTGATGAACTGCCAAGTAACTTAATTGACAGCATATTAAGCATTAATGGGATGTCAAATCCGTCGCAAAGTGACCTAAGGATACTCCACAACTCCTTTATGTCATGGTTCTCCAGCATCTAAGCTTATAAGTATGAAAGAAGAGAACTTTCAAAGTGGGTTAGTTTGACATTAATAGTAGCTCTCGACAGGTCAAGTTCAAAGAATGAAAGGGACGTAATAGGGGTTATCTCAAAGATATGCAATATGGTTTCTGGAGTTAAACTTGGCATCCCCTTATTTGTTAAATATGGAGCAACAATTGCAAGAGAGGCCAGGGAGGTCTGTAGAAATAACATGATAATAGCTGATCTAAAACTTGCAGACATAGGAGATATAATGATATCTACTGCAGAGATCCTTCTACCTCATGTGGATGCATTCATAGCGCACTCATTCATCGGGAGGGAAGGGGCACTAGATGACCTGAAGGGCTACCTAGACAGCAGGGGCTTAAAGCTCATATTAGTAGCATCAATGAGCCACAAGGGCTCGGTGGAGGTCTATGATAAGGAAATTGATAACATAGCTGACGTGATAAAGGGTATAAACCCTTGGGGTATAGTAGCCCCTGCAACGAGACCTGAAGTCATAGGGAGGCTGAGAGAATCCTTAGGTAAAGAAATAAAGATACTTTCACCGGGGGTCGGAGTACAAGGAGTAAAGCCCGGTGTGGCCCTCTGTAACGGCGCTGATTTTGAGATAGTAGGAAGATACATTACAAACTCCTCAAACCCTGTGGAAACGACGAAGCTGATAATTTATGAGCAAAAGAGGAGGTTAGACAGGTGCAGGAAGTAGACCTTGTGTCTAGGCTTCTATATAAAACAGGTTCTGTGAAGATTGGAAACTTTTTGCTCGCCAGTGGCAAAACGAGCAGGATTTATATCGATATGAGGAATATGCTTGCCTACCCCGACGGTTTTAAGGCTATTGGAGAAATGCTAATCAATAAACTGAGGGAAATATCTAGGAAAGATATCATTATTGTAGGCGTTGCTACCGGAGGAATACCTTGGGCATCAATAGCTTCTTATAGCCTGGGGCTCCCGATGTCATATTTTAGGCCTAAAAAGGAGCATGGACTGAAGAAAAGGCTTGAAGGAATAGATATCAAGGACAGGGAATGCATAGTGCTTGATGACGTTTCCACAACAGGAGGGAGTATAATGGAGACAATAGAGTTTATTAGAGAAAATGGGGGATATGTTAAGGAATCCATAGTAATAATAGATAGGGCTCAAGGGGCTGAAGAGAACCTTAGAAAGGAAGGTGTAAGCTTGAGGTACCTCTTTTCACTGAAAGACATAATTATTAGCTTTAAGAGACAGGGTTTTTTAAACGAAGAAACCTTCAAATCGCTATGGTTAGATCTCTATGGAGGTGAGAGTTTTGTGGAAAGGTAGAGATGTAATAAACATCCTAGATTTTTCCAGGAATGACCTAGAGGTTCTTTTCGAAAAAGCTGACTATATGAGAAAAAACCAATACCGGTTAAAAAATGAGCTTTCGGATATAATAATTGGGCTGGCATTCTTCGAACCATCCACAAGGACGAGGATGAGCTTTGAAACTGCTGCCAAGAGGCTTGGTGCCGAGACCGTTGGATTTGTAAGCGAGGAGGCGACAAGCATAGCCAAGGGTGAGAGCTTCTCAGATACAATAAGAATGCTTGATTCCTATGTAGACTTAATAGTTGTTAGGCATAAATATGAAGGAGCTGCGCTTTTAGCCTCGAACATAGCAGAAAAACCTATAATAAATGCTGGTGATGGAAAATCACACCATCCCACGCAGGCGATGCTAGACCTATATACTACGAAAACGCTGTTCAATACGATCGACGGCCTAACGTTCGCCTTCATAGGTGATTTAAAGTACTCGAGGACTGTTTCCAGCCTAATATTTGGCCTCACAGCATTTAACCCAAAGGAAATCATACTTATATCACCTTCAAGCTTGAGGCTTAGAGAGGAAATAAGGCTTGTAGCCGAGGAAAGGGGGCTGAGGCTTAGAGAGGAAGAAAACATAGAGGCAATATCTGACGCTGATGTGATATACGTAACGAGGATACAGAAGGAGAGATTCCCAGATTTACAGGAATATGAGAGAGTAAGGGGCAGCTATAGGATTAACAAAGAACTTTTGGATAAATATGCTAAGGATGATGCAAAGGTTCTCCACGCCCTGCCCAGGATAGACGAGCTTTCAAGAGACATTGACGACACAAAGTTTCAGGCATACTTTACGCAGGCTAGGTTAGGGATACCTATAAGGATGGCCCTTCTTTCACTTGTATTAAAAGGTGAGTGAAAATGGATAATGGAAAAGAGCTTTTGGTTAGTAAAATAGCTAATGGAACCGTAATAGATCATATAAACGCCAGCAGATCCCTGATAGTTTTAAAAATACTCAACATAAGAGGAACTGAAGGCTTCAGGATCGCTATAGTTATGAACGCACCTAGCACAAGGATGGGGAAAAAGGACATAGTAAAACTAGAAAACTACTATCCAAAGGATGAAGATGTACAAAAAATAAGCTTGATAGCCCAAGATGCAACAATAAATATAATAAAAGACTACAAGGTCATCAAGAAATACAAGGTAGAGATACCGAAAAAGATCAAAGGACTTCTGAGGTGCAACAACCCCACGTGTATAACTAGGAAACCAGATGAACAGGTGACTAGTACCTTTACGCTGATAAATAGGGAAAAGATCATGTACCAATGCGACTATTGTGGTTCAATACTAACAGAAAATGATATCATTAAAGACCTAACTGGGGAAATGAAGTGATTTTATCGATTTGTGGCAACCTCTTTGATCATAGGGGTAGCATAGGGGAGGGATGCATAAACATAGGAGAAGATGGCAAGATAGAAAGCATAACGAAAATACCTAAGGCAAGGAAGGTAGAGGAGTTCGATAACAGCTATATAATCGGCCCTGGGATAATCGACCTTCACGTTCACTTGCGTGGCCTTGAACTTTCATATAAGGAAGACGAGGAGAGCGGAACCAAATCAGCACTACAGTCTGGCATAACCCTTGTGGTTGACATGCCCAATACAAAACCAAGGCTGAACAGCGCAGATAATATCAAGAAAAAGCTCTCTTCGCTAAATAGAATGTCTTACGTAGATTCGAGCGTTTTCTCTGCTATACCCCAGAAAATGGAAGAGGTTGATAAAATTTGCGATTTGCCAATAGCAGGGTTTAAAGTATACCCAGAAGACCTATCCTTAAGGGAAGAAGTCATAAGGTATGTTATGGAAAAGGAAAAGTTGATCATACTCCACCCGGAGCTTATTGAAGCAGAAAGGGTTTTCGACTATGAAAATGATGCCAGGGCGACGCTAAGAGGGTGCAACCTAGAATCTGCTTCCATTCCAATAATAAATAAAATAAGCGAACATAGAAAGAGGATACATGTAACCCACGCCAGTTGCCCTTCGACGGTTCTAGAGGCAAAGAGGTACGGCTTTACTGTAGATACTACTCCCCACCACCTCTTCTATGAGAGTAGCATGAGGGGTTGCCAATATAGGGTAAACCCACCACTAAGGGACTATATTACAAAGGACAGCCTCTTCAAGCTGTTAATCGAAGGGGCTGTAGATATGGTCTGTAGCGACCATGCACCCCACTCCATAAAGGAAAAAGAGAACCCTATACTTTGCCCCCCGGGAATACCCTGGCTTGGGCTGTGGCCTTGGCTCTTCTTTAAGCTTATTAAACTTGGTATAATTAGCATAGGAAATTTCTTCAACCTACTATCTTTTACCCCAGCAAAGATACTTGGAATTAAGAACCTTGGCTACATTGGAGAAGGTGCAAGGGCAAACATAGTTGCAATAGATGGTAATGCAAGGTGGAGGTTCACAAAAACGTATAGTAAGGCACCCTATACGGGCCATTTTTTAGAGGAGCTTCATGGCTTTCCGGTAAAGGTTTACATTGGAGGTATATTAGCATCGGAGTTCGGAGAAGTTATTAGAAGACCACCGGTTATAAACCCTTTTGAAGGTAAGGATTCATTAAAAGAAAAGGGGGTCTAATTGTGTTTAACCTAGAAACAAGCGTTGCCGGAATTAAGCTAAAGAACCCCATAACAAATGCAAGTGGCATACTTGCCAAGGATATAGATTCAATAAAAGAGCTAGTTAGCTCTGGCTTGGGAGCAGTAGTAACGAAGTCAATTACCATAGAGCCAAGGAAGCCATATGATTTGCCAACCGCCGTACCCCTCGAATGTGGTATGCTGAATGCTGTAGGCCTTTCTAACCCAGGGTCTGAATCATTAAAGGAAACCCTTTCTACCCTAAAGGAAGTTGGTATCCCTATTATCGTGAGCATAGCCGGCAGAAATGAAAAAGAGTTTGCACACGTCGCCCATGTAGCAGAGAAATATGGGGCTAGTGCCATAGAGCTCAACCTAAGCTGCCCGCACGTCGAGAAGATGGGGCTGGAAGTATTAAATGATATTTCGTTGATGAGAAAAGTTGTGAAAGGTGTTACCTCTACTGTAAAAATACCAGTTATTGCGAAACTTGGGATAGTTGATGATATCGTAAGGCTTTCAGGTGTAGTATTGGAGTCTGGCGCGAAAGCCCTCTCATTAATAAACACAATAAGGGCAATGAAGATAGATGTCTATACAAAAAGACCTGTGCTCAGCCATGTCATTGGTGGGCTCTCAGGAATGGCCATACATCCAATAGCAGTAAGGGCCGTCTATGAAGTCTACAAGGAATACAGGGTAGATATAATGGGTGTAGGAGGCGTCTATGATTGGGAAACTGCCATCGAGATGATAGTGGCAGGGGCGAGGGCAGTGCAAGTCGGTACTGCAATAATCAAAAAGGGTCTTGGAGTAATTAATGAGATTATAGATGGAATGATAAAGTATGGAGAAGAAATAGGCGCAAGGTCCATTGGAGAAATCGTTGGGGCTGCGCACAAAGCTTGATTAAGGTTCCATTCTTATCTTATTCTTCACAGCAGAGGATCTCTGCAGGATGGTTATAGCTGCTAATATACATATAACAAGTACAACAACGTTAGAGACTAAGTCTAACCCAAATATAGGAAATATAGACGCCAGGAAAAGCAACAATATCCTCTCACTCCTTTCCAACAAGCCCACCCCTTCCATCTTTATACCTAACAGCTCCCCCTTTGACCTAGCGTAGCTAACTATTTGGCTCAAGCCTAGGGCTATCAAGGCCAAATAAGGGTTCACCCCAAGTATTATAAGGGCTAGGAAGAAAAGGGTGTCTGAAACCCTATCCGTTAAGGAGTCAAGGTACTCGCCAAACCTGCTTTTCTTTCCAGTAGCCCTCGCTATTGCGCCATCGACAATGTCCATAAACCCGGACAATATTATCATTACAGGAACAAGAAACCAAAGACCAAAGAAGGCAAATACAGGGGATAGGAAAGCAAAAAGGAGTCCCAATAATGTTGCCCTGTTTGGAGTGAAGCCAACGCTAGAAAAAGCCTTTCCTACAGTTTTCGGTAGCCGCTCATTAATATATTTCCTCAACTTGCCGAGCAACCTTGTTCCTCCCTATGTATACCTACCAGCATTTATACTCAATACATGACCAGTTATCCCTCTTGACATCTTTGGCACAGCAAGGAAGTAAACGGCCTCTGCCACATCTTCAGGCTCGAGAATCATCTTTAGTGGGTGGAGGTCTATTATTGATTTCCTGCTCTTTTCATCCCTGAGCACATCAGAAACCATGTCAGTCTCTACAAAGCTTGGTGCCACTGCATTCACCCTTATTCCATACCTTGCCAAGTCTGTTGCGAGCCTCTTGGTAAACCCTATTAACCCGGCCTTGGCGACGGAATAGGCTATACCTGCATACACATTACCCGTTTGGCCAGCAATGCTTGCTATATTTATTATTGAAGCCCAATTGCCTTTCTTAAGCATCTCCAAGAAGTATTTTGTAACTAGAAAGGGACCTGTTAGGTCAACCCCTAATGTTTTTAGCCACTCATCCAATGTCGTTTCTTCTATGGACGTATAGCTTATAACCCCTGCATTGTTGACCAATACATTAATATGGTCAACGAACTGCCCTACCTCTTTCCTTGCATTAATGACGCTGTCGTTAGAAAGCAAGTTAATTTTTATAAAATATGCTTCCTTTGCACCAAGGCTTAATGCTTCCTCTACAGCTTTTTTAGCCTCATCCCCATTTTTGTTGTATGAAATGATGATAGAAAAACCTTGAGAAGCAAACTTCCTCATGACGGCCCTTCCTATACCCCTATCACCACCAGTAATGAAGGCTATTTCACTCATTTCTATCCCTCCTAAAATGATGTAAAAACAAGTTAAAGTGACTATCGTCTTTAACCCATATTCAACACAGCCCTCCCTATGATACTTCCATGCATTATGTCATAGTAGGCTTGATTAATATCCTCGAAATTGTAAACCTTGTAGAATGATCTCACCTTGTCCATTGAGATTATTCTTATT
>WALX01000024.1 GCA_015522625.1 Candidatus Hestiella sp. | reverse complement strand
ATACATAGGAAATTGAGGTGAAAGGTCTTGGAAAGCAACGATGAGATAGTAGAAAAGATAGTGAAGAGGCTGAGATACTATAGGTCTATGGGCGTTGAACCGCTATCCTTGGCGACTGGGTGTGCCGTAAAGGTAGACCTTTTAAGGGTAGTTTATCCAGCCATGGAGGAGATAAGGCAAAGGTTAGAAAACGTGACCATAGCCGATAGGGAAGATGCAGACATATTTTATGGGGATCCTAGCTCCGTATCACTAAACAGGGTAATGGTAGACCTGGGAGAAGAAAGGTCGCCAACTTTAAGGCTTAAGGCTGACGCAAGGGCGATTATATTAATACAAGTATATCAGATGGACGCAAATGAACCGCTTAAATTCATTAAAAAGGTGCTACCAGCATATAGAACAATTTCAAGGTGTGCGCCCAAAATAAGGATAGGAAAGGGACATTCGATAGTGACACCTTTTAGGGAAGATGAGTTTATGATGGCAGACATTATCAGCTACGAGAAGGGCGAAAATGTAATACTTGCGAACAACGATACAATGCACGTAATTGACCCCACAAGCGACCCAGCAGACTATAGGCAGGTCTCGGGGGCCATCTCCAACTCTTTAAACGATTTATTCGTCTATGGGGGGTATAGAGACATAAAAATTGCGCCACTCCTCAACGCTCCTGACGAAGGTTTAAGGGAAGAGATGATGAGCAATGCCAGGAAGTTTGCAGAAAGCATAGGTGCAAGGCTTGTTGAGGTAGAGCAACCAAAGAGGGGTAAGCTCCTCCTAGGGGCAACAGTTCTGGCGAGCAGCGATAAGAAGCCTCCAACCTTCCACAAAGAGGTTGATAAGGGTATGAAGCTAATCTCTACGAGGCCCTTTGGTGAACTGGCCCCAATAACCGTTTATCTCTCCACAGCCATAGACAAATCCATCATTAATGACCTTGAAGAGAAAGGAATAGGCCTAAGCGAACTAGAAAAGATGAAAGAGAAGGCGTTTGATATGATATCCACCCCCAACAAGGGGCTTGGGGAGGTGTTGGCAAAATACCTACCTGATGTAAATGAAGATTACAGAAAAGACCAGCACGTAGCCTGCGCTACTGATGTAACAGGCCAAGGAATATTGATCCTGTGGGAGATCTCGAAGCTTACAAATTCCCACATAAAGGTCTACGACTTCCCGCTCCTCTTCCCCGAGATATCCCAGTTTGCAACAGAAAGCTTCCTCATGCCAAATGCAACAGCCGGCACTAACGGCGGTTTTGTAATAATAGCACCAGAAGAGATCCATGAAGAAATAATGAAGGAGCTATCATTAAAAGGGTATGAACCGAAGGTCATAGGTGAGGTCTTAGAAAAAGGGAAGGCAATGGTAGAAGCTCCCAGGAGCGTAGCAAAATACGTTATAGACGAGGAGATACTGGGCAAGTTCACCCTTAAAGGGGTTGATAAATGAAAACGATTGACCTGAGGGGCATGGGATGCCCCGAGCCGACGATTATAGCATTTAGGTACCTGGGTAGGCTAGATGTTGGCGAAGAGGCGGAATTTCTCATGGATAGTAGCGAATGTGCCTATACAACATACAAGCTCATTAACAACACTAGAATTGCGATAGCTTCTATAAAGGAAGCCAACAGAGTTTATAGGATTAGCGTTATAAAGATAAGGAGCTCCCATGCATCTTTACTTCATACTTGATGATAAAAGTTCAGAGACGTATTTGCTGGCAAAGGGTTTTACAGAAGCCACCACGTCCCTTGCCTCATCATCCTGCAAGTGGTGCCTCGTGTGCTTCCCTATTTCTTGTCCTTCCCACCTAGGTATTACGTGAACGTGGAAATGGAATATTATTTGGCCTGCAGCCCTACCGCTATTGTTTAAAACGTTGACACCAGGTGCCCTTAACTCCTTCCTGTAGAGCTTGGCCATTGCCGAAGCTACAAGCCATACCTTTTTCAGGAGCGTTGCTGGCATGTCCTCTATCGCCTCATGATGTTCCTTCGGTATTACCAAGAGGTGGCCCTTTGAAACAGGGTATATGTCGAGTATTACAAGCGTGTCATCATCTTCATAGACCTTGTATGCATCCCTTTCCCCTCTTGCTATCTCACAAAAGGTGCATGACATAAGCACCACCGCTAACCCTTAATGTCTTTTCTGCTTTCCTTTTTTAGCTTTACCTAATACCTTAATTTTAAAGGCCTCTCTCGTGTAACTCCAAGATGCTGGCAAGCTCTGCCTTGAGCGCTGACGAGGAAACGGTTTTCGTTAAAACGTTGTTAATGCTTCTAAATTACTAGGTAGCATTAAGGCATAAATACTATCCTTAATTAATAGTAGAGCCCATATTGTCACTAGGTGATCCCTTGGGCACCGCCATTCTTTTTCACCTACTTTAACTTTACATCAAGTCACACCCGCCAACTTCATTTTCTTTTCATCTACAATAGCTGTGACCGTTTTTTAAGGGAATCCTTTAGGTCATAGGCTATGTTTAGTG
>WALX01000023.1 GCA_015522625.1 Candidatus Hestiella sp. | reverse complement strand
GCCTTGGAGAAGTATCTTATGTCCACTGGGGGGTACAATACATCAGCTACTATCCCAAACTCCTTGTATACCTTTGATGCAGTCCACTTAGAGTTTGTCAATACCATACCAGGTCTCGAGTTCTTAAAGCTAGAGATGTATCTTGAGACAATGAAGTTGTACAGCTTTCTTTTTAATCCTTTCTTTGAATATGTATCAACTGTAATTGGAAAGTGTATATAAGATATATCGCTGTTTGAAGGCATGTTCAGTTGGGTGTCTATTGAGAGGTCGTAAGATTCCCTGATTTCCTTCATGTATTTTTTATCGAGAGATTTTCTATAGGCGACCCTGCGAAGCCTAAAGGCATCGTAGGGTCTAAGCTTATATAAAAGGCTTACTGTAGATGATTTTACTGTAACTACTTTTATCTGATCATCTAAATCAAAGTGGAATATCTTCTTTACTTTCTCTTTATCCACTTCTCCAGTAAACAACGTGGTTTCGAAACCATTTTTTCTAAGTATACCTAATATATCTATAACTAGCCTTTCTCCACCCCCCATTGCTTCGAAAGTACCGTGTATTACAGCTACCTTATGCTTCATTCTAACCCATTTCTTTATTAGAAAGGAAGATATAAAAGTTACATACCTTCTATTCCTTAGCTTTCAAGGCCCTTTTTATCCTTCCGTCCCTGGAAACCCTTTCACCAAGCTCCTCAGCTACCTTAAGTTGCTTTCCCCCTATCCTCAGGTGCTCCCCTAGGTCTACTAGAAGCTCCTGACCAACTACTAGGCTCTCTACCCTTGGGGCTAGCGAATAAAGCGCCTTTACTTCATCTTCTCCGCCTTTATACATCATCATTGCTGGGGGTCTAGACGCATCGAAGACCACTATCTCCGCCTCTGCACCTTCTTTTATTACGTTTTTTGCAAGGCCTGCCTCCTTCCTCAAAGCCTCGCTCTTTTCATAGGGATTTTCAAGACCTGACATAGAATATGTTACCCTCCTTGTGAAAATTATGTATCCTTGGGAAAGCTCATCTATGCCTTCACCCCTGCACCCTTCCCCGCTTATCTTAACCCTGCCACTAAGCGCTGGGGATATCTCAAAACCTTCTACGCAACTTGGTATCGCCACCCCATAGTTGCCACCAACCTTCTCCTTTAAGTCAACCAAAAAAGAGGGGTTTATTGCCTCCCCAAGTATTGTCGTTATGCCCTGCATGTTAAGTTCATAAATGCTTGGCAAGGAAGAAATGAAAAGCTCTTCATCGCTGAGGAGCCTGTAGAACCTGACCCTTTTTTCCATGCTAGGCCTATAGTACCTTATCGGAGAGGATGCAATGGAAGCGATTGCTGTCAGCCCAGGCATTATAACCCTCTTTTCGCCACCTATGACAAGGGAAGGTTCATGCAAGTCCATTTCTTTACTCCTTTCACCTATTTCCTTTATTATCCCATCCTTTATGTACACGTAAGCATCTCTTATTAACTCTTCGCCAGTAAACAGCGCAGAGCCGCTTATCATTATGCTATACATACCATTACCTCCTTTTAAAAGTGAAAAAATTAAATTTTTATTTTTTATAACAGACTTAACCTCGCGAATGTACAATAACAAAGGTCGGTGGAATTAATTGGTAGAAAGCGTTGGTCTTTACTTGGTTGACGTAGAGTCGGTGCTTGATGGAAGCGCAAAGAGGTCGATAGAGGAGGGGCTCGTACCTGTAGGAAGGGTTTTGATATTAAAGGAGCTAATAGAGTACTTCTATATACAAGCAAAGAAGGGTATGAGCACCGGCTTCACTGGCCTAGACGAAATAAGGAAGCTTGAGTCAATAAAGAGGAGAGGAGTAAAGGTAGAGGTGGTAGAGGCTGACAAGAAGCTAAGGGAAGAAAGCTATGAAGAGGTTAAGAGGCTTATAAGGGAGCAGGCCTGGAAGTTGTCTGCAATCATAATTACCAGCGACTCCATGATGCTAGAGTCCGCAGAGGCCTTGGGGATACCGGTTCTTTTTACAGGAAAGGAGAGGAAGGGGAGGCTAAAGATTGAGGAGTACTTTGATGAAAAGACAATGAGCATCCACCTAAAGGAAGGAGCCCTACCACTTGCAAAGGTAGGTAGGCCAGGGAACTGGATCTTCGTAAAGCTGTCTGAAAAGCCTACTGAGAGGAATGAGATAGTAGAAATCTCTAGGGAGATAATAGAGAGAGCCTACACAATGGAAGAGGGCTTTGTTGAGATAGACAGGGCAGGCTCAACGATAGTCCAGATAAAGGACTACAGGATAATAATAACTAGGCCCCCACTAAGCGACGGCTGGGAAATAACCGCTGTAAGGCCTATAGCAAAGCTTTCCCTTGAGGAGTATAACTTGCCTGAGAAGCTGATGCTCAGGCTCTCAGAAAGGGCTGAGGGGATATTGATAAGTGGATTGCCTGGTGCAGGCAAAACAACATTCGCACAGGCGCTGGCAGAGTTCTATTCTTCAAAGGGGAAGATAGTTAAAACGATAGAGTCTCCAAGGGACATGAGGTTGAAGGCAGACATAACCCAATACTCGAAGACTTATGCAGACTTCTCAGAGCTGCATGATATACTCCTCCTTTCAAGGCCCGACTACACCTTTTTCGATGAGCTTAGGGACGACAACGACTTCAAGCTCTATGTAGACCTAAGGCTCGCTGGTATAGGCATGGTCGGGGTAACCCACGCTACCACGCCCATAGATGCCATACAGAGGATAGCTACAAGGGTAGAGTTAGGCATGATACCCAGCATCGTCGATACTGTAATTTTTATAAACAGCGGAAGTGTGGAGAAGGTCTATGAAATATCTATAACAGTAAGGCTTCCTACAGGCCTTAGGGAAGCAGAGCTAGCAAGGCCTGTTGTAGAGGTGAGGAACTTCCTTACAGGGGAGCTTGAGTATGAGCTCTACACCTTCGGCGAGCAAACAATGGTAATACCAGTTAGGAAGAAGCCCCAGGAAGGCAGGGTCTCTGCAAGGGTCTCAAACATAATAAGGGGTGCAGAGGTTGAGAGGGATGATACTACGCTAATAATAAAGATACCTAGGAGGGCTAGGGTTACCTCAAAGAAATTTAAACAGCTAAAGAGGATAGCGGATGAGCTAGGCCTTGACCTCAAGATAGTTCCTGTTGGGAAAGGCTAACTCTTTGTTGCTCTTAACTGAATATTTAAGTACCGCAAACGACGACAGTATAAAGGTTAAGAACACTGCCGTTATGCTCAGCATGCCCAAGGAATTTATGCTAGAGCCAACAAAATAGCCTGCTATGACACCCCCTACAAGCTCCCCTATGTATTGTAAGGTATTATAGGCGCCCAGGTTTGAGCCATAGTTCCTTGAGGAAAGCCTTGCGACGAGCGTTGGGAAAACGATCTCATAGCTGCCGTAGCCGGCAAAGAAAGCTATGCTACTCAACATAATCGAGTACCCGCCTACAAAGAAGTACGGTACTAAGAAGACTAGTGGGACGCTTGCAGCCAAGAATGCAAGCGAGGCATACGAAATCTTAATTAGCTTTCCTTTATCGGCAAGCCTAGCAAAGTATAAGGAAATTAAGCCACCAATAATGACTGGAACTAAGAGCATTACCGTTAGGTTAAACTTGCTGACAAACTGTTCGTGGTACTGGGAAACGAAGTAAAAATAGGAATACATCAATGCAGAAGCGAAAAAGCTTACTATACCGAGGCCTATGCTACTTTTCTC
>WALX01000022.1 GCA_015522625.1 Candidatus Hestiella sp. | reverse complement strand
CAATACCCCCGGCTACTATCGAACCTATTATCATTACCCACCAATAGGTGAGCATTAGTGCTACCAGGGTACCTAGCATCGTTTCACCGTCGTAATATGGGTTTAAGCAGAGGATTAAACCTTTTTGCTAAAAACTTAAAGGATAAATAGTAATCATAGAAAGTGACCTGAAGAGTGGTGAGAAGTGGGAGAAAGCCCGAAGAGCCTTTGTAAGAAACTCAAGCCCGTTATAATAATATCTGGCCCGCCGGGAGCAGGTAAATCTACCTATGCAAAGAGGCTTGCAAAGGACCTTGGCCTTAGGTACTATACAAGTGGTGAGGCATTTAGGCAGGTGGCTAGGGAAAGAAACTTATCCCTCGTAGAGTTAAATATATTGGCAGAAAAAGACCCTGAAATAGACCTTGAAATAGACAAGAAGAGCTTTGAAGAAGCTACGAAAGGATGCGTTGTTATAGACTCGCACCTAGCTTCATGGCTTTTCAGGGATCTGGCAACAGTAACAATATACATAAAGGCTGGAATGGAAAACAGGATCCAAAGGCTGTCTATAAGGGATGGAATGGAAGCGGAATCAGCGCTTGAAGAAGCATCGACGAGGGAGCTGGCGCACTGGCAGAGATTTAAAAACTACTATGGTGTTGATATAAAGGACCTATCCCTGTTTGATTTAGTTATAGATACCTCAAGCCTTGGTATAGAGGAGGCCTATACCATTATATTGCGATTTATCAAAAGAATATTGAAATTGGCTTAAAAATTAGTTTGTTGCTTACTCCTTACTCAGGCAGATCTCTATGCTGCTTACCCTTCTGGTCCTCTGCTGGTTAGTCTGTGGATCATTTACAGTTATTTCGTGGCTACCAATGTCTATGCTCTTGATACTTACGTTCTTTGCAAACCTGCTCCTCACGATCTCGACCGTATCGACGGCCTTAGTTATGTTCCTTCCCCTCGCCTTTACGACAACTGCATTAATGTTTTGCTCCATCAGCGTGGTCAGCACAGCCAATACATAATTCATTACAGGCTTCTTACCTACCCTTACCTCAGGCGATCCTTCACATACCATTTGCTCCACCTTTTCCAACGATTTTGTTCTGTTATTCATTAGATTGGGATAGTGATATAAAAACTTTTTGCTCCATAATGAGCACCTAGCGCCATAAAATAGGCGCTATAAGCTATAAAAGGTTTATTAGCCACTTTACCACGTTGTAGACTAAGGGTAGGTACTGTGGATAAAAAATCTAGGTATATTACAATAGCATTAATAGTTGCTATAGTAATATCAAACTCCCTTTGGTATGTATCCTTCAGCAAAATGAGTTCCTCCTATGAGACATATAAGCAGAAGTTCGAGAAGAGCATGAAACTCCTAAACTCAACGAGCAGCACCCTTCTCCTCTACCAAAAAGAGCTGAATGAAACAGCAAAGATATTAAACGTAACAGGATTGCTTCTAAAGGCTTATAACAAAACCCTTAGGCTGGAAATATTAGAAAACAGTATTGTTGAATTCAAAAACTCGAACACCTCATTCTACAATGCAGTTAACCTAACGCTGAGGGCAATAGAAGCAAACACTACAGAAAGGGCCTATTATCTGACAATAGCCAAAAATGAGATAAACAGCAGCATCTCCACACTAGCACAGCTAACTAGCAACGGAAAGGCCCTAAATCTCCCAAAAACATACAGCGGAAATATATCAAAGGCCCTTTACCTAGCAAACTCAGTCAAGCAAGTAATAAATAGTCTACTTGCCAAAAACAAGCCCTCGTTAAATGACATAGCAACGCTTGACAAGGCAAAAACCCTGTTCAACTACTACATAACAATATCAGAAATCATAATGCTAAAAAATACTAAGCTTAGCTAAGGGATTCATCATTCAGAATATTTATTAAAGATAGAATAACAAAGAAGTGTCTCTTCTACATCGTTCACAATCTTTGCCACGCTAAACAGCTCGCTCAAAAGGTAGGCAAAAGTCGGAGAAGAATTTGCTATTATTTCATCTAAACCTTCTTCTAAGCTTAATATAGCTAACAACTTCCAATAGGCTTCTTCCTCTTTCTTTATGCTCGGTGGCTCTATGCTAGATGTCGAAGTCACTATGGAAACCTCTAGAACCTGTAGCAAGAACTTGAGCCTTTCCTTCTCATCTTCGCTCAAGCTATTTGAGAACCTCATAATGTCTTTTGCAAACCTGTAAAGGGAGTCTGTAAGTATTACCAATAAACCTATAGCGGCAGATAGGAGCCTGTTCATGTGCTCTTTATTTAGGTTCCTTCCCCTCCCCCTGCTAACATACCTGAGCATCTTGAAGTTATACTGCTTTAAGTCATTGTACCTTGCATCAATTTCATTCTTGTCTAGCCTCCCACCATCTAAGAAAGATGCAAGCCTAGAAATCATATAGCTTAGATCCCTACCGTAAATTAACAAGGTATCGCTTACATCCATTTGGCTGTCCTTGAATATGATCCCGAGCTCATACTCACTAAGTAACCCGGCTTCGGTGTTTGGGAACCTCTCAGCTGTTTGAATTATCCTATCCAAAAGGTCATTTTTGAAAGGCCTATTCGAGTAAAACATCAAGGAATCCAAGCCTGATATATAAGAGCATAAAACAACCCTACCAGCATGTCTGCACACATTGCTGTGGTGTATTGAGAAAGAGGATTTCAGCAAGGAACCGCTGTACGAATTCGATATTATCAGCCTCTCTCCATCTTCAAATATAGTTACTTGGCTACCCACGTTTATCTTGTGCCTGCGTGCCCACTCCCTCGGTATGGTAATTATTATTGATGAAGTGCCTAACCTTTGTACCTTTCTCTGGAACACCTTTTCGGTATACCTCGAGCCATTTTGTTCCTTCAAGAAAGCCCACCATATTTACAATATATAATTTTGGGTTTAAAAAAGTATCGTGGTTAATAAACTAGATCTTATTGTTAGTATATATCTATATATGCACAGAAAGACTTATTAACTAACAAACTACAGTATATCATGCCTGTGAGGGCAGTTGAGCACGCGTGGCGATATCGATTTTGTAGATGTACAATATGTAGACCTTGTTGGCTTTTTGAGGACTGTAACAATATCTTATAGGACATATGTAAGCAGAAAACCTGGCTACGTAGCAGTATTTGATGGGAGCAGCGTTGAAGGGTTCGAAAAGATAAACAAGAGCGACATGTTCCTAAAACCAGACGAAAACACGTTTTCACCTATACCATGGGATCATAGAAGGGCTAGGGTGCTATCGGAAATATACAACTATAGGCATGAAAGATACGAAAAGGATCCCAGGCTTATAGCCAGAAAGACTGATGAATACATAAGAAGCCTAGGTTTTAAACCCCTTGTTGGGGCCGAGATGGAGTTCTTTATACTAGGCTCTATTGATATTGATGTGGAGAACAAAGCTAGGGGCATGGGATACCATCTAACCTCTCTTGAACAGGCGTGGGATACTTCGGGGATTCCATTGATGATAAGGAAATCTTATCATATGACCGAACCAAGTGACAGGATAGCGGGAGTCAGGACAAAGATCTTAGATGCATTAAGGGGTATGGGATATGGATTTCAGGCTTCTCATCATGAAGTTGCCGTTTCGCAAAACGAAGTAAGCATCGAAGCCGGAGACCCACTCTTTATAGGCGATGAAATAATATCATTTAAATATATCGCTAGGAACGCAGCTTTCCAGAACGGACTCTCGGCTATATTCATGCCAAAGCCGCTCTATGGTGATAATGGGAGCGGGTTGCACCTTCATATAAGCCTATGGGACTACAATGGAAGCAAGAACCTCTTCATTAATGAAAAAGAAGATGAAATATCACAGATAGCTAGATACTTCATTGGGGGAATTTTACACCATGGTAGGAGTCTTGCAGCGTTTGTAGCGCCGACGACAAACAGCTACAAGAGGCTTGTACCAGGATTTGAAGCACCCATATATTTGGTATGGGGACACAGCAACAGGACCGTCGCTATAAGGATCCCGTCATTTTCAAACAAAGGAAGTTCTGCGAGGATAGAATTCAGGAGCCCAGATCCTTCTTGCAATCCATACCTTGCCGTTTCTGCGACATTACTGGCTGGAATTGATGGCATTAAGAAAAAAATAGATCCTGGAGAGCCTTATGAAGGTGACGTTTATCAAGCAACCCCAAACGAGCTTTACGAAAAGTCTATTAGAACATTGCCAAAAAGCCTTGATGAGGCGCTAGACGAATTAGAAAGTGACTACGAGTACCTAAAACCGACCTTTAGTAAATATCTATTAGAAAGCTACATAGAGGCCAAAAGAAGGGAAAGCAATACAGTAAGGGCCATGCCACATCCTTATGAGGTTTACATGTATTCAAATCTGTGAGCTACAGTTTCTCCCTAGGTATTCATTTCAATCATTTTGTTTTTATACCAAAATTTAGCACAGGTTATTGATGTCTCATTTTCATCAACTTCCCTAAAGTTAATTCCATAATATTCGCATTTAAACCTAAGCTTCTACTTGAACAACCCTCAAGGTACATTTTGGATGTTTTGGTTGTTTACTTTTCCTAAGTTTATATTCTGCTTGGTTTCTTTAATTTCTCTAATTATTATATTACCTATCTTGTTTGCCAAGCAATATTTAACGATATAGTTCGTTGCCCGACTAATAAAACTGTCTATAAAAATTTTTATTAAAGAAAAATAAAAAAGATGGTTATGCTGGCTCGACATGTATAATCTGGGTTGGGCAGCTCTGTGCAGCCGAATCAACACAGTCCTTTAGATCATCAGATACGAAACCTTCTGCCCTGTTGTCTGGATCCTTCCTCCACTTTGCAATGATCTGGGACTTCCCATCGTCATCAGCCATCTCAAATACGTCGCCACATAGGCTTACACAGACCATATCTGCTATACAATTATCCCTCGGATCTATAGTTACCTTTAAGGTCAACCCATATCACCCTATTTGCCAAAAACCTACTTGGGATTAGTAGTATAAAAACCTTTTTTTGAAAACATTAGATAAATAAACGCAATCCTTTATAATTTAGTGGGAAAACGTATAGAAAGACTCTGTGCGCTTTAGTCTTTTATCTCTAAAGTTAAAACATAGCCTAGGAGAGGCTGTTTGCAGTTCCGGTTAACTGTAGCTTGTGTAAAGCTTGTAAATGCCGTTACGGCTAACCTTGCCTTTTTTAGCTTCATTGCATTGGAGGGTCTTTGAGGCAGCAAAATCCCCACATCTTCAGGTCTAAAAGCATATATCAGACACTTCAAGGCACTGTGCCTATCCGTGTCTATTTGGGCTTAGTTACGGCTAACTATTAATGAGGTGAAACTATCCAAGCTTACGGTTTTAACTATCTATAAAATAGCCCAACCTATGTGTAAAATGGAAAAGAGAAGTCGCTATACAAAGCGACCTCTAAGGCTCAAAGGCTTTTATCCTATGTTTTTGTTGCGGTAATATTATTAGTTGAATGTGATAAGAGGGCAGAAATATAAATTTTTACCTCCATATCTAAAAGGGGATAAAAATGGGGTATTCGCTCGAAGAAGAGATACACGGATACAATTTTGTTGAGTATGCAGAATTAGGGAAACCTAGGTACCTCATACTTGGCCTACCGGATGCCGGCATTATAGGACCTATAGTGGCAAGTCACATGGTAAAAACGCTAGGCATGAAAGATGTGATTGGGATAGAGAGCTATACGTACATACCCCCAGCAGCCATAATAAAAGAGGGCAACGTAAAGTATCCCATGAGGATTTATGTCAAGGATGATATTTCGGTGCTGGTAACTGACATATCTCCTGTACCTTCCGGTATAGTACCTCTGGCTTCAGCCATTGTAGAGTTTGCAAGAAAAAGAGGATTTGAGTATTTGATAGGCATTAGTGGGATAGGTAACCCTTCTAGAGCAGAAATAGAGAAGCCGAGCGTCTATTGGCTTGCTACAACTCAGGATTCCTCGAAGCTTATAGAAAAAATCTCAAGCGAGGTGAAACTCTTCCCTGACGGTATAATAGTAGGCCCCTATGCAGTAATATTAAAGGAATCTGTGAAAAGGAGGGTAAACAGCCTTTTGCTACTGGCAGATGCATTTATAGAGATACCAGATCCAGAAGCAGCTGCAGAAATAACTAAGGCCATATCAAAGATAATTAATATAGAAATAGACGTTTCGCAGTTGCTCCAAGAAGCGGAAACCCTAAGGCTTAGGCTGCAAGGGTTGGCAAAGGAGACTAAAAACACCTTAGCAAGGGTAGGGAAAGGATATGAGTACAGGACACCCCTTATTTATAGTTAAAAGGGTGTCAAGATTGGCATTTTACGACAAATACGAAGATATTAGGAAAATGATAATGAAAATGATAAGGGAGATGGTCATAGATGCCGAAGACATGGACTACTTCCTAGAAGGCATACTAGATAAAATGGAAAACTCGATAAGGGCGGACATGTTATTAAGCCAAAGGCTGGATGAGAGCTCAATGGGATATTTAACACCTATAATAAGCATAAACGAGGGTAGGGATGAACTTGTCATAACGATAGACCTCCCAGGTAGCGATCCTGGAACGATTTCAGTAGATGTTATGCCAGATAAGATATCAATAGAAGCTAAGATAAAAGAAGAAATTGCGAGGAAGGCATTCGGCCAAGCATATTGGGCTAATAAGATAAAGGAGTATAGGGGGGTATACAGCCTCCCCCATATAGTGGATCCAAAAAGCATTATCGTTAAAAAGAAGAATGGAATACTAATTATAAGGGTTAAGAAGGCTTAAAGATTGTTTGGGGATTCCTAAGAATCTGATGTAGTCTTTTGCCCTGCTAGCGACTCGTCAAGCAACTCGGCTATGTCCTTTACCTTGAAACCAAACTTATCGGACTCCCCCCTAAACATAGTATTGCAAAATGGACATGCAACTGCAACTATTTTTTCGTTTGACTCTATCTTATTTAGGGTCTCTGAGGCTTCTTGAGCCCTTAGCGTCGCTATCCTATCTCCTCTCTTTATTTCATAGAATAGCTGCCCTCCGCCGCCTCCACAACAAAAGCTATTACCCCTATTTCTAGGCATTTCCCTTATCCTTAAACCTTTTATGTTGCTAATCACTTCCCTTGGCTCATCAAAAATTCCATTCCACCTACCTAGATAACATGGATCGTGATAAGTTATAGCATACTTCAATTCATTATTCGGCTTTATCTTACCCTCTTTTATCAGCCTAGAGAGCAGTATGGAATGGTGCTCAACCTCAAGGTTCTCTAATATATCAACGTACTTCTTTGCCTCCTCGTCCTTCAATATGTAATCTTTATATTTCTTGTAATTATTCTTGAAATTATTAAAGCCATGCGGACAGTTAACTAATAGCTTCTTAAATTTGTATTTGCTCAAAGTCTCTAGATTTATTTTAATGTATTCGGCAAACAAAGCCTCATCACCAATACTCCTTGCAGGTTCCCCACAACATCCCTGATCGATAGGTATACCTACCTTAAATCCGGTTTTCTTTAAAACCTTTACAACCGCCTCAGCTACAGGCCTTATCCTTGGATCGAAACTCGTTACGCAGCCTATCCAATAAAGGTAGTCATATTCTTCTCCCTCCTTAGCTATTATGTCTTCACCATACTTTTCTGCTAACTCGTTAATCCACTCCTCCTTTTCTACTGGATTCATGCCCATCGGATTGCCCATTTGCTGTAAGTTATAGAGCGCATTTAGCGCATCTTCAGGTACTTCTTGAGAACCTGTGCTTATCATACCCCTCCTCATATCAATAATAGTATCAACATGATGGATGAGAACCGGACACTCATAAATGCACGCTCCGCAAGTGACACAGCTCCAAACTGCTTCTGGGTTTATCTGAATCTTTTCTTGGCCTACAACCTCGCTATCCCACATACCCTTTCTCATCATCCCGGCCATGCCCACTATAACGTTTCTCGGAGATAGCAGCTTCCCTGAATTGTAAGCTGGGCATGCATTAGTGCACCTCATGCAGCTTGTGCACGCATCAAAGTCTAACCTCTGCTTCCAAGTGGTATCAGAAAGCTTTACTATACCTATGTTCTCCCCCTTTTCTATCCTTTCATCTATATCTAACACCGGTTTAATACCATCAGGCATCTCGCCTTCTCTTTTCAAAGAAACATTAATGGATGCTGCATATATATGCCATAGGTTGGTATAGGGTATTAGCGCCATGGCCACCATGGCCAACGTCATGTGGAAGAGCCATAGGCCCCTATATATGACCTCAAGCTCTGATATTGGAAAATTCTTCATCCACAAGAATATGAGATAGTTAACAGGGTCAAACCAAGGTCTTTCCCATGAATACCTGTAGGCAACTGCGGCTATACCTGCTAGGAAGAAACCAGTCACTACAATAACCAGTAGCATCGAAAGGACAAGGTAGTAATAGGGATCTTGTGGCAGGTTTGGGGTCAGCTTTAACCTTCTCCTAACAAAGGCTATAATGATACCAATTATCGCAATAACGCCGGCTATATTCGCTAACAATTTATATACATAGAAGACGTCTCCAACCAGAAAAACAACTACGTGCGCATTTATCGCCCTCAAAACAGTGGTTACTGCAAGCCAGCCTATTCCGTAAAATATTAGGGCATGCATGCTTCCAGGAAACCTCTTCCTTAGCACCTTCCACTGCAGGATTGCGTATTGGACAAAGTTCTTCGCTATGTGACTTAAAGGAGGCCACCTTATCTTTTCGTTTCCATAAGTCCATCTACGGTACCCTACATATGCGGAATAAAGCAATAGCGAAGCTACGGCCACAGCAAATGCATATACTACCGCCTCGTACTGCTGCACCCATACAAAGTTGTAAATGCCTATGTATGCCAATGCCTTGCACCTGGCCAAGATATAAATATTTATTATACTATAAAAGCATAGTATTAATGAATATACAAAAACCGAACCAAAGAAAAAGCTTATATATGCAATCAAAGGCACCGGTATTACTGTATTTTGCTTGCAAACAAATGGTATTTAAAGCATGAAAGCAGTACTCAAAAACTAATTCATATAAATCCTGCGAAATCACCAAAAGAAAAATGGGTGCCAAAACTGCCAAAAAAAAGGCAAACTAGCATAGACGAATTTATTAATGATATAAAGAAAAAAGTGAACGGAGACACTACTAACGAAGCTAAGGAAGGGAACAAGAAATCAAGGTCGAAAGCAAAGTTTAGGGATCTTACGGAATTCCTAAGTCGAGAAGCCGAAGAGATCCCCCTCAATTTAGGCGGAGGAGGGCCTAGCGAAATACCGGAAGAAAGCAAAAAGGCCGAAGAGGCCTTGGCACCTAATAAAGAAATAACCCATTTCCATGACGTCGAGATAGAAAAGAAAAACTACAAGCTAGAAGAAAAAAGCGAAGGCATAAGACGTTGGAATTCCTATGAGGAGAACAAATACTATGACGAGGCTAGTGGCTACCTTATGGAGATAAGGTACGAGGGGGATCTAGGAAAGGCGGTAGCGCTAATATATGACGACAAAGAGAGGAAGATAAAGAAATGGATAGACAAGACCGGCCACAAGCCTTACTTCTTGACAGATATGAGGATAAATGATGAAAAAGCTGTTGATTTAAGCAGATACAAGTTCTTTAGTAACTATGCGGTTGTAACAAAGAAAAATCCGATAATGAACAGTAACATAAAGCTTGTAAAGGTTGTAGTTGAGGATCCCCTTTCAGTAAAAAATTTAAGGTCGATAATAAAGGGGAAAGGGTTTAATGTGTGGGAAGCCGATATAAAATACTACCTCAACTACATATACGACAACCAAATTATACCTGGCATGCCATATGAGCTCAAGAATAAGTGGAACCCAAGGCAATGGAAGGCCGATGAATCATTAACTGGGATCATAAGCAAAAACTTCCCAAGCAACTTAAAAGACCTAGCCCTCTCCTGGATCCCCATACTCGAAGAAAAGGCCCCGAACGTGGAGAGGGTCTCAATAGACATAGAGGTCTATACACCAGAAGGTCATTTCCCTAATCCGGAGGACGCTTACTACCCTGTGATATCCATAGCGTTAGCAGATAACAAAGGCAAGAAAGAGGTTCTCCTCCTCTATAGGGAAGGCACATACTTTACAGGAAAGCCTCCAGAAGCCGAAATAGAGATCTTTGACAACGAAAAGGCCATGATCCTCGAGGCAATAAGGAGGGTGACGAAGTACCCAATAGTTGTTACGTTTAACGGCGACAACTTCGACTTACCCTATCTGTACAACAGGCTTCTCTCCTTAGGTCTTGAGCCCGAAGACGTCCCCTTAGTCTTTCATCAAGACTACATAACCTTCCAAAATTCCTTACACATAGACCTACACAAACTGTTTGACATAAAGGCACTGCAGACCTACGCCTTCGGCAACAGATACAGAGAGAAGAGCTTGGACTCGGTAGCAGAGGCCCTGTTGGGCTCTTCAAAGATAAAGCTTACAGCAATTATAAATGACGTTAGCCTCGATGAGCTTTCCAGCTACAACCTACAGGACTCTGTGCTAACTATATCTTTAACAACGTTTTCAAACAACTTAGTCTGGAATTTGCTGATGCTGCTAATGAGAATCAGCAGGATGGGGCTCGAAGAGATCTCTAGAACCCAAGTCTCTGCGTGGATAAGAAATATACTTTTCTGGGAGCACAGGAGAAGGAACATGCTAATACCCAATAGAGAGGATATATCTTCTAATAATATTGCACCCAAGAGTACCGCAATAATAAAGGACAAGAGGTATAGAGGTGCTATTGTGCTGACACCTGCGCAGGGAGTCTACTTTAATGTTTTGGTGTTGGACTTTGCAAGCCTATACCCATCAATTATAAGAAACTGGAACATAAGCTATGAAACAGTAAACAATCCATATTGCAAGGGCGAATATGTAAGGGTACCCGAAGTAAACCACGTAATATGCATGGAGAGGAAGGGGATATCAAGCGAAATAGTCGGGCTGCTTAGGGACTTTAGGGTAAAGATATACAAAAAGAAGGCAAAAAATAAGGAACTGAGCAAGGAAGAGAGGCTCTGGTACGACACAGTCCAAGCTGCTATGAAGGTATATATTAACGCCAGCTATGGGGTCTTCGGTACAGAAACCTTTAGCCTCTATAGCCTACCCGTCGCGGAAAGCGTCACTGCAATAGGCAGGAACGTGCTAATGGATGCCCTTAGGAGGGCATCGGAGCTCGACCTTCACATACTTTATGGAGATACGGATAGCCTGTTCCTATGGGATCCTCCTAAGGAAAAGCTAGAAGAAATAGTGCAATACGTAAAGAAAAAATATGACTTAGATTTGGAGGTGGACAAGGTATTTAAGATAGTGCTGTTTAGTGGGCTGAAAAAGAACTACATAGGCATCGATAATAACAACAAAGTTACAATAAAAGGACTAATAGCGAAGAAGAGCAACACCCCAGAGTTCATCAAGTCAGAGTTTTCAAGCGCTTTATCAATACTACAGAACTTGAAAGAACCGGAAGGGGTTGAAGAAACGCTTGCTAGGCTTAGGGATCTAATCCAAGGTATATACCAAAAGCTAAAGAGGAGAGAATATACCCTTGATCAGCTTGCAATAACTGTTATGCTGAGCAAGGGAGTGGACGAATATGAAAGAAACACACCCCAGCATGTAAAGGCAGCACTTCTGTTAAAAAAGGAAGGGTTTAACATATCGAAAGGCGATGTGATTTCTTTCGTAAAAACAAAAGACAAGGTGGGGGTAAGGCCTGTAAGGTTAGCAAAGCTCTCAGAGGTAGACACCTCGAAGTATGTAGAATATGTAAAATCCGCGCTGGAGCAATTCCTCTTAGCTTTTGGGGTACAATGGGACGAACTAATAGGGGTCAGGAAATTAGGTTAATGTTAAGACGTAAATTTTAAACTTAAGATATAAATACAGAAACCTACTTTATAGATATGTGGTGAGAATATGAGTATAGAGAAAATATCGTATAGGTTATCCATGAGAAAAACAAGCAAAGGGCCTATTATTATGTTTAAGATGGGCGGTAAAGGACTAAGGGAATACACCCTTATCAGAATAGGTGGCAGAAACGCAGAACAAATCTTCAATGAGATGATAAATACATTGCAAGGAGAAGGGTTAATACAGAGCAAGAGTGAAAGGCTCAACTACAAATCATACAAGCTAAAGGGGGAGATAGGCAAGGCTGTTGGAGGATACCTGGTGCTAATTAGAAGGAGCAGGGAGCAGCTTTCTTGGCTACCATACTTTAGTGACTTCATAAAGGGCAATAAATATGAGGGCTCTAGGGAGGTGCTTTCACACTTCCTTGACCTGAGCATGGACCTGAGTAAAAGCAAAAGCCCCGAAAGGAACAAAGTTGAGCTAGATCCTAAAATATTGGACGCGTTAGGCGCTGGGATAAAAGTAATATCAAAAACTCTATGGAAGATCTGACCAACTTAAGGATGATGACCGATTTCGGCCTGAATAATGAGGAACCGTGTGAGGTCTGACTTAAACGTTTTTATTATTTGCTTTTTAAGGCAGAGTACCAGCAGTTTCTTGGATAAAGGTTTTTATATGTCTCTATGTAGGTCTTTTTTATTCTAGAGAAGAAAGGTGGAACAATATTACAATACTAAAGAAGTATAAGGAATGGAGGCTAGTGAAAATAGTAAAAAGGCATTATAATTTGTCTTAAAGGAGATAAAAAAGATGCTATGAGCATAGTTAAGAAGTAACTTATAG
>WALX01000021.1 GCA_015522625.1 Candidatus Hestiella sp. | reverse complement strand
CATTATTACTTTGCCTACTATGCCCCAGTACTTGCGGAGTTTCCTCACTTAATTCCCATACTTTTCAAGCTTGATAAGTACCTTCTCTCATTCCCTAAGATATATAGGCTCTAAGGACTTCAACATATCCTTCTCATTACCTAGCCCGTATAGCCTTAGACAACCCACTCAATCTTCACCTAGTTATCCGCGTTAATAATTAAAAAGACCTTATGGCTTCCAGGGAATTGTCCCATGTAATACCTTATCGAGTATAAATGAACTATAAAATGCCTCAAGATACCATAGTTTCTGAGACAATAGCATTTAAGGGATAGCCTATGGAGCCGAAGGTCTTGAATTCAAATCCCGGGGGATCAGCCACTTATGTTTGGTTATGGGGTAGAAGAATCTGGAGTTTCGCTGGATGATTAATAAGCTTGGGAAAGGTTAAAATTTAAATATTTGAAGAACAGTTGTTCTCTATTGGGGCGCTGAGGTTGTCTATAGAGTGGAGGGGTACCGAAAAGGTAGAAAAAGAGTCGAGGCATGGGAGACCCATCTCTATATTCATAATATGGCTCGCATCCAACCTTACTATTGCAGACTTTGCACTAGGGAGCATTTTGTATGGATTGCCCATATCCTGGATCATCTTTATAATTGTCTTTTCAAATGTGGTGGCAGGCCTGATATTAGGCTTGGTATCTGCAATGGGCCCCAAGTATGGCTTACCTCAGATGGTCATATCTTCAGCGATATTTGGAAGGAAGGCAAACAAAGCGTTTTCTCTCGCTCAATGGTTATCAACGATTGGTTGGTTCTCTATTAATGCCATTATCGGGGCTATAGCACTAATGAGCATTGTAAAGGTACCATATTACATTTCTTTGTTAATAGTAGTAGCTATAATGGCTGTGATAGGGATTTATGGAATAGAAGTAGTACACAGCTTTGAGAAGTCCATGTCAATAGTCCTAGGAATTCTATTTCTGTTCCTTTTGATAGTGTCATTTGAGAAAATAAATGGCCAGGTAATGATAAACTACAGTAAAAATGCTTCCTTCTCCCCATATTTGGTTGCTTTGGTTTTGGCATCTGTGTTTTCCTACCTAGTTTCATGGACTCCATACGCTAGTGACTATACTAGGTACTTGTCAGAGAACACGAGTGCAAAGAAGATAATTTTTTATGCCATGGCTGGAGGCGCTATAGCCAGCATCTGGACCGAGGTTACAGGGTTAGCAATTTATATCGTTGCAGGAAACCCAAGCTTAAATATCATGCAGGCTACGACCCAGGTAATCGGTAGGGGGTTATCACTTTTAGCATTATTTTCCATCTTTTTGGGAGGCCTCTCAGCTAACGCACTGAACTTATATTCAAATTCCCTGTCAGCCCAAGCCCTAAGCTATAAATTTAAGAGGGTATATGCAGCGATCGCCGGGGCAATTATAGGGTTTCTACTAGCCTATATAGGAAATGAAATTGGATTTACTTCATATTATGAAAATTTCCTTCTTACGTTAGACTATTGGATAATGCCATGGGCGGGGATACTAATCGCTTCTTTCTTCATTAAAAAGAATGCTAGCCAGAGCTTTAGAAATGCTGACTATAGGGCCCTTATTTCCTACAGTATCGCCTTAATAATCTCGGCACCGTTTATGAACCTAACATCATATGGAATACCCTATGAGGGATTTGTAGCTAGGCTAATAGGAGGTGCCGATATCAGCTACTTTGTTTCTTTTGCCTTCTCAATAATATTATACCTAATTTTGGCCTCTGTAGAGCCCCAGATTAATAATAAGCTTCAAAGGCCAGCGGTAGAAGCCCCTTGAAGGTATACAAAATTGTTGTCGTTGAGCCTTGTAGGGTCCTTGAAGGGTTCTCGTGTAAAAGCTTTATAAGTCTATATTAGGTCTATCTTCAGAAGACTCAGAGAAGCTAAAATAGATGTCAACAAGCATATTGGCGTACAAGCCGAATGGCCAACGCCATATAGGCTAGCTTCCTATTACTAACGCTCTCTCAGACCTTAATTCACTAACAGACATGTTCCTTTACTTCTTTCGGGCAACTTCAAGCATCTATTAGACCATGGGATTTATAGGACATGAATAATATAGAAATAAGTTTAAATAAGCAAAATATTGAAATGAAGGACCTCCGCATCTACCTTACACTAGGTCTAAGTTAATATTTTTAGCCTGTATTTACCACGTAATCTTTAATGTTGGAATTGCCTCAAAAGTGATCTGGGGGCGGATATCTCTAAGAAAAGAGTCTCAAAGAGCTACGTAGGGGGTACTTGGAATAGCTAAGGAGGCTGTTAATGAAGGGCAGGGGTATTAATATTAGGATGCGCTGTGTTCTTTGTTTCTTCAAGGGGCTTCAGGAAACGGTAGGAGTTCCAGTTGTAGATCCTGTCCTAGCTACTCTCAAGCAAGCCGAGTGGTTGGTCGAGGTTAAGAGGTTAGCTGGCTGGGGTCATAGCAAAGTACTCCTCTATGGGCCTCCTCCAGAGAAAGAGATAAGAGGGTGGAACCTAAAGCTCTAGCTTCTAAGACTATAATCAAGCTTTTCTTAGCAATCCTTGGGAGTTTTTATCAAAGCTTCCCTATCGAGGCTAATGTTTACAAGCGAGTAGAGGGTGGCAATGAAGTTGATGAATAGAGTTCTGATCCTCAACATTTTTATTACTGAAGCACTGTCGTTTATTAAGGCAGAGGTTGAGGTGTTGATCTTATGGGGCGTCAGCCTATTTACTTCGAGGGAATTCAGGTTGGAGAGAGGTTTGAGTCTATCTCAAGGACCATCAAGGAGCCAGACGTGTGGACCTTTGCCTACCTTACTGGCGACTTCTTCCCACTTCATACAAACGTCGAGTTCGCAAAAAGAACTGTCTTTAAGAAGCAGATTGTACAGGGAATGCTTGTCCTAAGCATAGCTCTTGGGATGATAGACCAGGTCATCCTTTCCCTCTTCAACGTCAGTCCACTTATAGCCTTTCTTGGCATAAGGGAAGTAGAGTTTCTAAGGCCGGTCTTCATAGGCGATACAATAAGGGCCGTGGCAGAGGTGGTTAATAAGAAGGACTTTAATGAAAGGAGTGGAGTAGTTACATTTAGGCTAGAGGTAAAGAACCAGAAAAATGAGGTTGTTTTGAGAAGTCTTTATTCAGCACTCATTCAGAAATCTCCTTCAAAATAACTTCCCTAAGCCTTATCCTGTCAACTTTGCCTAAGCGGGTCATGGGAACAGAGTTCCTTACTAAGACCTTTCTTGGCACCTTGAAGTCTGCGAGCTCTCTCCTGCAGGCTTCAATTATTTCCTCTTCATTCACAGTCTTCTCAGGCTTTGGAACTACGATAAGCCACACCACTTCCCTATAAATTTTGTGTGGTATTCCTATAGCGGTCGCGAGCGCTACGTTCGGATTCTTCATTGCTACCTCCTCAACCTCTGTAGGGAGAACAGTATAGCTGCCTACCCTTATGACCTCCTTCTTCCTTCCCACTATGTAGATCTCCTTCTTCTTCTTATAACCAAGATCTCCGCTTACCCAATATCCGTTTCTGAAACCCTTTTTCGTTTCCTCAGGCTGATTG
>WALX01000020.1 GCA_015522625.1 Candidatus Hestiella sp. | reverse complement strand
GTTGTATATGAAGTAAAAAACAAAAAACCTTGATTTATTCAGTATTGTCATTACTCTTCTGTGTCATCATTAGAATATCCAGGATAGATAGTTCTATAACATATAGCTGTAAGCAGGGCTGTAATGACCAGCACAAAACCAGTTATGGCAACTGAATTTGGATTTGGGGCAGAAACATTTATTGGGTCAGTTAAGAAAGTTTATTGTTGGTTAGGGCGATGGGAGCGATGCTCCAAGCCCCTTAGGATATGACTTAGATGTGTCCCTCGTGCCGTTGGGGACAAATGCCGCCCATGACCCCATAGGGATTAGCAGGTACTTTTGGACAAGGTGGAAGTCTCTAGAGGTGAACAACCCTAAAACACCTGGAATGACCCTCTGGAGACAAACGGTAGTATCTGTTATACCTCAACAAACGTTAGCAATCACCTTAGCTTATTCTTTGGTGCTCAGTTGTTGTCATGTAGTAGCTTATTACAGCCTGTGAAATTTTCATCGTCTTAGCAACCTGTTCCTGAGTTAACCTATAACTATAAATAAGGTCCTTCGCAATAACGCTCCTATACACAGGCAAGGCATACTTCACAACTTCCTCACAAGCTGTCTTCGATTTGGGCTTCACGTTGTTATACTACAAAATATATTAAATCACAGCTTGCATTTGATCATTATTGCATAGTTTTCTTTAAAAACTAAAGAAAGATAGCGATACCTGAAATTCACTGTGCCCATTTTTGAAAATCCAACACTCAACGTCGCCTAGTTAGGCCAGTCGGCAGAAATCCTTATTGGGTGTGGAGGCCCGAAGGATGTTTCCGGCTTAAATTCAATTATTGCAAGCCTTCCATTTTCAGATAGTATTTCATACAATTTATCTATCAATACTTCCCGGCATTCCATATCATGCAGGCTGTTTGAGAAAAAGGCATACGTAAAATCCTTAACTGGAATCTGGGGAGCACACATCTGCTGTATATGCAAAGACATTTGGAACTTGCCTTGCCACTATTAATTTTACATTTTCCTCTATTCCACCAATGACATACACTTTTTTGCTAATTTTGCAAATATAAAAGTGTAACATCCTGCCCCAACTCCAAAGTCTGCAATGACATCGTCCTGCTTGATGACATTGCCTTGGGGACTTCCTTCAGTGAAATCATCTGATCCCTTGTTGATGCTTTATGAAAGCAACCGCTGTTGGCTAAGGGCCTTGGGTATGGCAGCATCCTTTGAAGCTGTTTTGCTCTCCAATTCAGTGTTCATTTCTTTTAATACTTTTACAGGATCTCCCTTGGCGTGCCATCCCCAAAACCAACCCTGCCTAGACACCTTGGATTATCTTCATCCTGCTTGATTCATGCACCCATCTCATAGCAGTGCTATAGTTCATTCTCATGAATTTTCCCGTAGATGCATATTATTCCATTAGCCTAAAAAATCGTATATATACTATAGAAGAAGGAGAAAGGCGTATCAAACAGCTAAACTGATGACATCTTTAGGGTAAATTCCATATTGAGCGGTGGTATTTCATCCCTGTCTATAATTAACTCAATAAGCGCTGATCCCCTTTCCTTTATTAGCTCTAAGGCCTTATCTACTTCGCTGTTGCTACTCAGGCTCATTGTCTTTATCCCCATAGATTCGCCCAACATTTTAAAGTCAGGGTTTCTAAGCAACGTCTGGAATACCCTTCCACCTTTCTGAAGTACTTGCCTGAGGTACAGTACTCTATAGGAGTTGTCGTTAACAACTATTACCTTAACGTTGGCATTCACTCTTCTAATAGTTTCTAGGTCTTGTATGACCATCATTATCTCTCCATCCCCGGTAACAGATATTATATTTTTGTCTGGTCTTGCCTGAGATGCCCCTAAGGCGGATGGAAGCGCATAGCCCATCGCCCCAAGGTTTGTAGACGCCAGAAATGTTCCAGGAGCATAAACCTTAAGGAAATCATATGCATATATTATATGGGTGCCCTGACCCGCTGTTATTATCCTCTCCCTATCCAACGTCTTATTCAACTTATAAAAGAACATAGAAGGGTTCACCATTTTTCCTCTTTTCTCTATCGATGACTTGAGCGCTAAGTCCCACTCATTCCTCCAGGAAGCTATAAGAGAATCCCACTTATCCTTTGAAGCTGTTTTGCTCTCCAATTCACTGTTCATTTCTTTTAATACTTTTACAGGATCTCCCTTTATTGTATCATAATATGCAGGTCTTTTCTCGACAGAGGGATCCATGCTAAAGACCATGATGTCTCCTTCTGGCATGTTTGTATATGCATAGGTGCTGGTATCATCAAACTCATTGCCAAAGACTACAAGGGCATCGCACCTTGCTAGGGCCTTATCAGCTGGTGGCGTGCCACCCCCAAAACCAACCCTGCCTAGACACCTTGGATTATCCTCAGCACATGCACCTCTCCCGTTGCCGCTTGTGACTACATAAGCGTCCACCTTTTCTGCTAGTGCCATTAGTTCTTCCTGCTTAAATAGTGGCGAATAGGCTAGTTCTCCACTAGCCAGTATTAAGGGTCTTTCAGAGGTTTTTAGCAAGTCTATTGCGTCTTTAACTCCATCTCTTTCTACTTCACCTTCTTTAGGATGGTTTGCTATGTTTGAGAAGTAGCTTTTATCAACATTAACTTCGCTTTTCCACAGATCTTCGCTCACCTCTATTACTATAGGCCCAAGTGGCGGTTCAAGTATTGATTTCAAGGTATTATATAATGTTTCCGGTGCTTCATCTGGTCTATCTATTAACGTGTATCCTTTAACAAGGCCATCAGAAATGCTTTTTTGGTTTACCTCAAGCCAGGCATCGCTACCCCTGAGCCTTCTCCTCACACCCCCACTAACCATTATGAGTGGTATTCTATCCTTGCTTGATATCCCTAGGCTGATAAGCCCATTTAAGAAGCCAGGGCCTGCGTGGACTACTGAGGCAGCAAGCCTTCTGCTCGTCCTATAAACAGCGTCGGCTGCCGAAACGGCAACTTGTTCATGCCTTACTGTTACGACTTTTAGCTCAGGTTTGTCGTAAAGCGTGTCAAAGAAGTCTACTACGGAGGTACCTATTATACCAAATATTAGTCCCACGCCTAATCTCTTGAGCGTTTCAGCTATTAATGAAGCTATGGACAGTTTCATAAAACCACACCTAACCTACCTGTTTACTACCGCTTCTGGCTTCTCTCCGATAAGAACCCTAACAACGTTACCGATACTATGCTCTATTATCCTCGTTCTAGCGTCTGTGTTCGCGCCAGCAATGTGGGGCGTTACGATGACATTGTAGTTCCCACTCCTGGCGAGTTCTAATAAGGGGTGGTTCTTTGAAGGCGGTTCATCGCTATATACATCAACTGCAGCCCCTGCTATCCACCCCTCTTTTATAGCGTTTGCGAGTGCGTTTTCATCAACAAGCTCCCCTCTAGAGGGGTTAATGAGAATTGCACCCGGTTTAAAAGACCTCAACTCCTTTTCAGAAAACATGTCTCTAGTCTCTTCCGTTAATGGAGTGTGTACGCTCACTATGTCACTTGATCTTAGTAGCCTTGGCAGGCGAGAAAAGGTAGCATTAAGGTTCTTTTCATCTTCTTCCGAAAGCCTTTTTATGTCATAATATAACAGCTTCGCACCGAAGGCATTTACCCTCTTTGCAACTTCCCTTCCTATCCTGCCGAACCCCACTAATCCCCAAGTCTTTCCATAAAGGTCGTATGTACCTAGATCCATGAGCTTCCATTGTGGCCACTCCCCCTCAGAAGTTGCCTTGTTAGCATAGGCCAGCCTCTTTAGCAATGCTAGTGCAGTCATTACAGTATATTCGGCAACGCTAATGGAATTTGACCTTCCTGCATTTGACACAGGGATGCCCATCTCAGAGCAAGCGTTTATGTCAATATGATCAAAACCTGTGCTCGGTTGCTGTATCAGCTTAACTTTTTTCATTGCTTTGCACAGTTCCTTGTCTATTTTCATTTGAAAGGAATAATCCCCAATAACTATGTCAGCATTTTCCAACACCTTCACGATTTCTTCTTTTTTCATGTTGAAGACCGATATAACTTCAAGGTCTAGGTTTAACTTTTCTTTATATGGGGTAAATAGGCTTTCAATAAAGGAAGCCGGAAGAGGGCTCATAGAAACAACAATCTTTTTACTTTCCACTCTCCTCACCAAAATATCTTTTCTACGCTAGAATTAATATGTTAGTGTGTTTATAATACCGTTCAATACCTAAAGAAATTTTTTAGACAAGGCCTAAAATTATAGCTTATATCTTTTCGAGTAACAAATATTTATGGGAGAATAATGGACAAGGAGAAAGTGGTAGTAGCCATATTAGTTTCAGCTGCTGTGGTAGCGTTAGCGTTTATGACGACAGTGCAGCATGCAGCATTTAGCAAAAGACCCATTATTGTGGTAAAATTTAATGACCCAGTTAACGTGGGCTCTTCTGATATGATGGTTAGGGCACTAGCTGTCGCCAAGGCATATGATGCGAGGGCAATAGTAATTGTTATGAATACCCCAGGGGGATACCTATCTGATATGGTAAAGATTATAAATGTTATAGGGGATGCTAACAAGTCTGGAATAGCTACCTATACCTTTGTACCACCAAACAGCTTGGCAGCATCGGCTGGAAGCTATATAGCAATGGCTACTAACGGGATAATTATGGGGGACGGATCTGAGATAGGACCCTCGACCCCCATAGTTGTCGGGGGTACACCCTTAGAGCAAAACCATACCGAGGATGCTATGATAAGCCTTATGGAGAGCCTAGCCCAGGAATGGGGAAGGAACGTTACCGCAGCAAAGGATATGGTTCTCTATGATATAGCGTTCACAGCAAAGCAGGCTTATGAATACCACTTGATAGATGGTATATCAAATAGCATGGAACAGGCACTAAGTTTTTGGAACTTAAGCAACAGTCCTGAGGTAACTATTAAAGAAAATGTATATGAGCAACTCTTGAGTGTTTTAAGTAATTCGGTTCTCGATGGTATTTTAATGACTCTAGGGATTTTGGCTATTCTTTTAGATATATACCACCCAACAATAATATTAACCATTTTTGGGATATTGGCAATAATAGCCGGCCTCGTTGGGGCAGAAGTAATAAATGCCTCTATCCTTGGCATCTCCTTGATAGTTATTGGTTCTGCAATAATGTTTTCCGAGCTCAAGCTGGGCCACGGTTTTTCTTTAATGGTAGGAGTAATAATAGCTGCTGTTGGTGTCTATCTGCTGAGCCAAGGAATACCATATATCTCTAGTGGTGTACCTAATGGATACACAACTCAATTAGAGGTAGTAGGTCTTGGATCTGTGGGCATATTAGCTGGCTTATATGTAAGGTGGATCGCTGCCCCAATAAGGAAGAAGAAAAAGCTAGCCGGCCCAGAGTCGTTGATAGGCAAGAAAGGGGTTGTGGTGGCACCTTTAAGGCCTGTGGGAGAGGTAAGGGTCGAGGGCATCATATGGAGAGCTATATGTAGCTCTTGCACAGCGGAGGTAAATGATATAGTCGAGGTCATAGCTATTGAAGGTATTAAGCTAATAGTTAGAAAGGTAACGTAAGACAAAGGCATTGAGCTATGGTGCCATTTTAGTTTATAGACCTTTTAAGGCTTCTGTAAGTTTCTTGCCTTTAGGGCTATGAGGTTGTGTTGATGCAACATACTTATAGACTTTAATTGCTTATAAAATCATAGTGACACCCAGTTCTCAATGTCTGCTCCTAGGCAGACATTAGGGGAAACTAAGGAAAACTATGATGAATTGAAGCTGTGGAGGCCTGAAAAGGCCGTAGGTGAAAAAGGTTCATATGAGATAATAAGGTTGTCATACAGTAGCTTTATCTATGTTTTTTAAGCATTTAATTAAACAAAAAGAAAAGGGGTAGAAGGCGAGTGTTCATATTATTGGGTCTCGAAGTGTTTATTGGGTTGATAGTTGCACTTATTCTCCTTAGTGGAATTAAGGTTGTTAGTGAATGGGAAAGATTGCCAGTACTTATACTAGGCAGGTTTAAGGGTTTGAAAGGTCCTGGGATTATCTATGTCGTTCCATTCATAAGCAAGATACCGTTTAGGATTTCAACAAGGCTACAAGCGATGGCGTTTAGAACTGAGCAGACTTTAACTAAGGATAACGTACCAGTTATAGTTGATGCAGTCATGTATTACCAGCCTGTAGACCTTGAAAAAGTGGTCTTATCTGTTGAAGACTATAACATAACAACCCAACTGGCGGCGGAGACAACTTTAAGAGAGGTTATAGGTCAAACGCTACTAGACGAGCTATTGGCTGAGAGGGATAAGGTTGCTTCATTAGCTAGGAACATAATAGATAGTAAGACAGAAACTTGGGGGGTGAAGGTAACTGCTGTTGAGATAAGGAACGTTGAGATACCACATGATCTGGTAGAGGCGATGTCAAGACAGGCACAGGCAGAGAGGGAGAGGAGAGCAAGGATAACGCTTGCAGAGGCTGAATTCCAAGCCGCCCAAAAAATGGTAGAGGCTGCTGCTCTATATAAAAACAATGATGAGGCGTTCATGTTAAGATGGATGAACATGATATATGAGTTGGGGATGGAAGGTAAGAGCACCTTGATGCTCCTCCCAGTGAACTTACCAGCAGCTGGCCCTCTTTCTTCACCGGCTATGAGCGTCTTCTCGCTAGAGAAGCTTAAGGAAATTTCGAGGTCTAAGGAAAGTAAAGAATCGTAGCGATTTTTAAAGCAAAAAGAGATTTTAATCCTCAGCTATTATAAGATACCTTGAGCAGGGGTGCCCGAGCCTGGCCAAAGGGGACGGGCTCAAGACCCGTTGGCGTAGGCCTGCGTGGGTTCAAACCCCACCCCCTGCATTTTTTTACTCTTCTATTTTAACGACTAGCGAATCCTGTTGCTGTTCCTGCAGTACCTTTGTCTCTTCATTGTTTATTTTTGGTTTGCTCACCTCTTTATCGCCAGTAAAAGCAAGCTGCATTGTTTTTTCAAGCTTTTCTAGGTATTCCTTTGCCGATCTCTTCTCCTCCGTCATTATATCTCTCATCCTCTTTAGGTGGTTCATGCTTTGTGTGTAACCTTTTTCGCTAACTTCCCCGCTGAAGTAGAGTATGTCTATGTTAGCTATCGCCCTTGCGACCCTTATCTCGTCAACTTCTATTTCGCTTATCCTTCCATTTATTATCCTCTTCACTTCCTCAGCCTTTATCCTCAGTGCCTTTATCTCTTCATCAAGCCTCCTCTTCATTGGTTCGATAACGCTGCTTGGAAGCTCATTCTGGCCAGAAATTGTGTCCAGGGCTTTCCTCCTCTTGTATGCCCTGTCAAGGTTTTCTATTAGTCTGCTGGCTTCAAATTTCCACAAAGGAACCACAACCACCTTCCCGTCGTTTATTTTTAGCCTTTCACCATCTATTGACTCTAAGCTCCTGTCGGCTATCTTTATGGAGATGTTCTCTACCCTTCCATCAACAGAGCTTGATATGCTTATTACCGTTCCAATGTTCCTGCCATATTCATCTTGCACGTCATATCCAGTGAACCTCGATATCTCGTCGATTCTCAAGTAGACCATCTAAGACACCTGTCATTTATTTAATGTAGAAAATATATAACGTGAAACCCCTATTTATTGGGTTATTCCCCTTATTAGCGGTCTTTTATTAGTATTCATTGGTGATGCATACTTGAGCGGACTAAATGATTGGAATAAAAGATGGTATGAGCAGAAGAAGGATACAATAGGCCAGAAAATTATGAATACGATAAGGCCTCCCCCTCCATTAAAGAACCAGATAACATCTGCTATATATAAGATAGCAATGCAGATAAGTAAGCTTGATTATAACCTGGGCAAGCTGGAGGCTTATGACAAGCAGCTGTTTGAAAAAACAGTAAACTCCATAGTTGAGGGGGACAAAAGCAAGGCAGGCATGTATGCTAACGAAGTGGCTGAAGTAAGGAAGATGGCAAAGGTATTGCTAACAGTTAGGTTTGCATTGGAGAGGGTCAAGCTTAGGCTAGACACCACGCTAATATTTGGGGATGTCAATGCTGACCTCGCACCTGCAATAGTTGCATTAAAGAATGTGGCTGGATACCTGAAGGGGATGATGCCAGACGTCTTTACTGAGTTGATTGGAGTAGATGAAGAGCTGCAGATGGCTATGATGCAATACAGTTCAGGAAACGTCCCAATACTAGAGAACGAATACGTCACGGAAGAGGCTAGGAAGATATTAAAGGATGCCAGCTTGGTGGCTGAGCAGAGAATGAAGCAAGAATTCCCAGAAATACCGTCAATAGAAGGCATACCCTCTTCCTCTACCACTGGCACCACAGCGTCTGAGGTAGGCAAGTAAGTAATGAAACGCCCAGAAATAAATATATCATTTTTTAAAGCTTAGTTTTATTTGGGGAATAGGTTGTCCAGTAAGGAGGAAATTATCGAGAGGCTCAGAAAAAGCCTTGATTTGACTTTATATGAAGCGAAGCTCTACATGGCCTTGCTTGAAAACGCTAAGGATCCAAAGGAGGCCAGCGCAAAGAGCGGTGTTCCTCTACCGAGGATTTATGACATTATAAAGGTCTTGGAGAGAAAGGGCATGGCTGTTTCTGATCCTGATGGATGGTACAGGGCTGTGCACCCTAGGGGCGTTGCCATTTCTGCAATAGCTAAAATCGAAGAGGAATCAAAGAGGAAGGCTAGGGAGATATTGGAGGTTGCGGACAACCTTGAAAGCTTCGCTAGCATGGAGAGGGGGAAGGGTGTTATCCTGATTAAGGGGTATTATAACCTAGTTTCCTTGGTCGTTGAGATAATGAAAGAGGAAGACATTGTCTATATAACTGCGCCAGATATTCTATCTAATTGGGAAGAAGTATTAAAACCCCTTGTAAAATCGATAGTTCCCCTTGTAAATGACTTAAGGGTTATCGTGGAGGAGGTAAATGAGTTGAATGAAAAGCTAATAGAGGAGGGAAAGGAGATTGGAATAAGTGTAAGGCGGCACAAACCGTTAGTGCTTGATATGATATCATCAAGTTCCGCATATGTAGTGGTCATGAGGAACAGGGAAGGTATAGTTGGCATATTGCAGGAAGATGAAGTCGAATCGAGGGGTGTCTTTGACAGGATAGGGCTGATGTGGTCTTGAAGCAGCATATGCATAAGTAACTTAATAGGGGTGTGAAACAGAAATCTATATTAAGTTAATATAAATTAATGGGCTATGGGGGCGATGCTCCAAGCCCCATGAAAGATAGCATAGATGGGAAGCCCATTTCATTAGCCTTAAATGCCACCCATGATAGGGTTAATGTTGGATAAGGCAGAACTCCTTAGGTGTGGCCATGAACTTATATAATTGGACTTATATAATTGGAATGAATACCTAGGGAGAAATGACTAACCAACATTTTCTTCTCCATTTTTAACCACTGGCTCATAGGAACGTTGTAAAAATATAATGTTTCTAAAACAAAATGTTAGGTGTGGCTAAAATGCTTGCATTAGAAAATGCGAGGATCCTTGACCCTGAAAGGGGATATATAGAAGAGAGAGGTGTTTTGTTAATAGAAGGTGGATATATTAAGGATTTCGGAAGTCCTGGTAGCGTCGTTGTTCCAGATGGCTATAAGGTTATTGATTGCAAGGGTATGGTGTTGATGCCTGGATTGATAGATGCTCACCTCCACGTTTTAGGGATGAGGTCTGGGAGGATAGAGGAGGAGCTAACAACTCCCATAGGAGTTTT
>WALX01000019.1 GCA_015522625.1 Candidatus Hestiella sp. | reverse complement strand
GATTTTCCCCTAGAAAAAGAAGGATTATATTATAAAATGGTGATGTATAAAGGGGATAACAGGTATGAGTTTATGTCCTCTACTGTAGCATTCTATAATAAATATATTGATAGTGAAGGGAACATATTAGACAACCACGTTTCTTATTGCGAAAGAGGTAGGGTATATCCATGATGAATTTTAAATAGATGATCTACTTATTAACCTGAGTTTAAGGTAATATAAGAGGTGAAGATATTGAAGAATCTTGATCCTGAGCTGCTTAGGAAGTCATTAGTAGAAATATCCCTTAGGGCTGTAGGCTATCTAAGAAAAAACTTTTGCACAGATGAGGCTTTAGAGATAGTAAGAGGGGAAACGATTAGGGCTGACCTAGCTTCTGAAAAAATAATAATTGATTCATTAAAGGAACTCGGCATAGACTTTCAAGCTGTTACCGAGGAATCAGGGCTCGTGGGAAACGGAAAATACAAATTTATAATAGATCCACTAGACGGAAGCGTTAACTATAAGAGCTGTATTCCCTGGTGCTCAGTATCTATAGCTGCCCTCTCTGAAGAAAAGGACATTATTGCAGGCGTCGTAGCACCTGTTTACGAGGATGGCTACCCATTTTCCTTCTCAAGAGGCAACGGGTGCTATGAGGGCGACAGAAAGATAAAACCTAATAAAGGCTCCCCTAATATTCTGTTCTCATATATTGAAAAACTTGAACAGGCAAGCGATGTAGCAAAAATAGCTTCTAGGGAGGGCTTAAAGGTAAGGAGTCTTGGTAGCTCTGCATTGGAAATTATATATACTGCACTAAATAGATCCTTTGCTTTCCTTGATCTCAGGGGCAAGTTGAGAAATGTCGACGTTTCTGCATCCATAGGCTTTTTAAAGGAGTGTGGAGGTTTGGCAAAGAATGAGAAAGGCGATTATCTAAGAATAGATGACCGCATGGTAAGCAGCGTGGGTAACGTAATAGCTAGTAGGGAAGAAAAGCGTGTAGAGAAAATAATTAAGATATTAAATAGTGAAGCCTAGTTGTGCTATTGCTTGCTTGTTAACCTTTTCCTCCTAAAGAACAAAGCTACAAGCACAGCTATTGCTATGGCAGGTGTTGCCACGTATAGGATCCAATAAGGGTTATAGCTAGGACTATGCTGAGGCAAACCTAAATCTAGGGCAGCAATGACGAACATCGCTGATGACCAAGTTAAGGGTGAGGTTGTTGGAAGAGGGTTACCAAACTTAGGGTCTACGGCTTCTGGAAGTAGCAAGTGCTGGGAATGATCATAGGCCCAATTTAGCAATTTTAAAGCTGCGGAGTAATTCCCAGCTTTTTCATAATAAGTGGCAGCAAAGAGTGTCGTGATTACCCATGGTGGGGATGGGGCACTGCTGTCGTATAGGTATTCTGAATAGTGATAGAGGTCGTTAGGAAACCTTGAAAGTCCACCAATTACGCTTAGCCTCTTTTCTACAACCCTGAAGTTACTTAAAGAATAATTTGATGTTACTGGCAGGTACCCTTCATCTATAGGAAGAAACGTGGAAGAATCTATTAATGGGGGTTCCGGAGATAACGAAGCAGTTGCAGTTCCATTTTCATATAGAACCGATACTCCTAGCGTTGATACAAAAAATCCTTTGCGCCAGAAATCATTTATTATGGTCTTGTTTAACAGGTCTTCATAGTATAATATCTCAGAGTAATTTAAGCCCAAGACCTTGTATACCTTTGAGGCATCATACAACCCTATGTCATTTAACGCCTCTGTCCAAAAGTGGTATGCCTTTGTATTTTCCCATATGCTAAGGTCTTCCGGAATTAAATGAAACCTTGAATCTTCTATGCAATGTATCTGATAGGATATCGTTGAATTTAGCCTTGGCAAAACATCTAGCAGAAAAGACCTATTGCCAGTTACTTTATAGTAGTCATATATACCTATTTCAAAGAGTCCCATGCCATCGAGTTCTGGTATACCAAACGATGTATCAGGCCTTCCACTATAGAAGCCATACCTAGTATACCATAGCCCATCTTTAAGTTGCTTGGAATTGACCAACCAAAGCCAAAACCTTAAAGCAGATTCTATATGTCCAGAATCTTGCATCGCAATTGCAGAAAATATAGAATCCCTTACCCATGAATAAAGGTAGATTGGTGATGGGGATGCTGCAAACGTGCCTAGATATGGATTTTGATCATCTTTAAGCAATAGCAGAGAGGTATAATATTCGTTAAGCAAAGAACCTGTTAAGAGTTTTGGTGTCCTTGATCTTTTCAACCATTTTTTCACATAAAGGTTGTTTTCTTTTAATAAGGTTGAGATGTTTTTAAAAGAAGTACCCCCTAAATTTACCTCCAAATAATAAACTCCTCTACCAAATTCTATCAACAACTCCTTTTTCTCTATTTTCTCGCTGCCATTTGTATAGAGGTAGACGCTTGGATTAGCATATATTAACGCGTAGTTTTTCTTTATAGCTTTTATATTAAAGTTAGATAGTAGCGTAATATTGGTGCTTTTCTTTGCTCGTATCATTAGTAGAATGAATGAAGTATAAGGGGGTATTATAATTGTTATGTTTGCCTCTTTTCCCATTAACTCTACTGTATTACTCAAAGTTAGGCATGCCCCTATTGTTGAGATATTGAAATTTAATGTAAGGTTTAAAATGCCATATCCCCCTATATATATGTTTCTAATTGAGGCAGGATAGCTCGGTATGCCATTTAGGCTAGAGTTGGGTATAGGTATGCCAGTAATTATTAATATAGATGAGTTTTTCCAGTTACTCAACAATAAGAATGAAGGATTGTAGCTCTGCTTTTTCTCTATTATAGAAACAGCCTTGGATAGGGAATATAATGGAGAAAAGACAAACATAACCACAGCTAGGAGGAGGACTATTGCAAATAACTTACTTTTCATTGCCTTCACTTTAATCCTATAGCTAACAAGTTTTGTTGTGTTGACTTGTCGAATATAGATATATGTTTATAATTTAAGCCTAGCCTAATCTTGTCTCCCCTTTCCTTGGTCAATATATATATATCTTCAGGCCTTATTCCAACAACAACATCTTTCTTCCCTTCAATCACTTTCATGTATTTATCAGGCAGTGGTATTCTTGAACCTTCTATGAACAGGCCTTCACTACTGATTTCTGCCTCAATAAGGTTCATCGGTGGGTTTCCTAAGAAAGACGCTACCCAGATATTATTGGGATTTTTGTATATTTCCATAGGATTGCCGAAAGCCTGAACCCTTCCTTCATGGAGAATTGCAAGTTTTGTTGCCAAGCTAAGCGCCTCCACCTGATCATGAGTTACATATATTATAGTAGGGCCTAACTCTCTTTGGATCTGCTTCAATTCTTCCCTAGCTATAATTCTTACTTGAGCGTCTAAATTCGATAGGGGCTCGTCCATTAATATTATGTCAGCTCCCTTAACTAATGCCCTAGCAACCGCTACCCTTTGCATTTGTCCACCGCTTAATTGCGACGGTTTTTTATCTATAATATTATCAATCCTTAATACCTTAGTTATTTCAGAAATCCTTCTTTTGATTTCATTCTTAGGCACATGCGATATCTTTAGTGGAAATGCTATATTGCCATAAACTGACATGAAAGGATATAAGGCATAGTTTTGGGGGAACCATGGCAACCCTTCTATCTTTAGGAGGTAGGTCATCTACTACCTCTCCTCTTAGGATAACATGCCCTTTCTCTTGCTTTAATAGGCCTGAGATTATCCTCAATATTGTTGTCTTTCCTTCTCCCGAAGACCCTAGAATTACAACAAATTCTCCTTTCTTAATGTTTAAGTTCAACCCCCTTAATACTGTCGTCTTTTTCTTCTTAACCTCATAGATCTTCCATACATCCTCTAGCTTTACATAATAGTCCATCATTTCACCCCCGCTAAGCTACTATAAGCACTGGTCATCATTTTTTGTGAAGCTATGAAGAGAGCCATTAATGGTATGCCCATTATGACCGCTCCAGCTGCGAATATATTATATGCAGGTGCACTGGACGGGTTTAAAAGCCCAGCCATGTAATATAATCCAATAATAGCTGTCCAAGACTTAACATTAGGCAAGAGGAAGGAGTATGCTAAAGCGAAGTCTAAGTAGGCACCCATGAAGCCTAAAATAGCTGTTAGAGCTACTATTGGCATGGCCATCCTCATTATTATCCTTAAAAATGCACCAAACCTAGATAAACCGTCAATCATGGCTATCTCCTCATATGAGGGTGGTATCGCATCTATGCTAAGCTTTGCTATAAAAGCAGTAAATATAGCAGTTCCTGGGGTGTATGCCAAGATTAAGCCTATGTAGTTTAATAAATGAAACTTAGCGAAAAGCAGATAGAGAGGAACAGCAGTAGCCGTATAGGGAAAGAAAGTTACTATATAGATAAATATGGCTAGAGACTTCTTTGCTGGTATGTCTAGGCGAGATAGGGCATATCCTGTTATCATAGCTAGTGCTATCGATATTATTGCTGTTGAGGAAGCAAGTATCAAACTATTTCTGATCCAGAGTGGGAAGGTACCGCCATAGAGGTTTGCAGTAAAGAGATATTTGTAAGCTGTGTAGTAAAAATGCTTGGGAATTAGGTCCGATATTGATAATGAGATTAAATTTGGAGCATTGCTAAATGATGTCATAAAAATATAGTAAAGCGGAAAAATTGAAAGTGCTGCCATAACTATTAGAAATATATATGATATCCCCAACCTAATAATTTTATATAATATATTTAAGCACCATAAGCCCCACCTACATATAGGTCTCTAATATGCCAGTATACTTTATAACTATAACCGCGAGGATTAAAACAAAAATCGTGGATATTATAGACCAAGCAGCCCTTAATGCATAGTTACTGTAACTAAATGCTTCTTGGTATGCGTATACAATAAAGGTTTCAGTAGAAATGCCAGGACCTCCTCCAGTCAATATATAAATAGGATAAAAGTTATTCCAAGTAAAGACAAAACTTGTTATGAATACGAAAACAACGGTTTTCCTTAACATTGGTAACGTTATGCTATTGAACTTTTTAAAAACACTTGCACCATCTAAGTCTGCTATTTCATATAGCTCTTTTGGTATGCTTTGCATCGCCGCATAAAAAACTGTCATAAAATATGGGAAAGAGAGCCAGGCATTAGTCACAAACAATTCTATCCAAGCATCCCTTGTAGATGTCATGGCATTTACTTTTGGCAGGTGTAGCATTGGCAATATTAACCTGTTCATCATACCATATGGATCTACCCACAATCCTTGCCATATCAGTATAGAGATAAAGGCTGGAAATGTCCATGGCAGTATTAATATTGCATAGAATATAGACTTTCCCTTTAAATCACTTTGGTTCAAAACCAATGCTATAGCAAACCCTAATCCCATCATTATAACTAGGCTACCCATAGTCCAAATCAATGTGTTCTTAAGCAATTCTGTAAAGTAGCCATACTTAAATATTATCAAATAATTCTTCAGACCAACATATTGGTATTTGAAAAAGTGTAAGAGGCTTAAATTAGTAAACGATATAAAAAGTGAATAGATTATGGGGAATATAAAAAGAAATAGGGTTACTGCCAAAATAGGAAGGATATAAAAAAATTAGTTAATTTCTGTGGCCTCAATAAGGCTCACTTTGGGTTTAAGATAAAAGACCATTGTTTATTAATGCCTGTATAAAGGCCTTTTCCATGGCCTGTGCTGCCTAGGTAGCTGTAATCTTGCTTGCAAAGAATTCAGATGCATATGTATGGAATGATTTCCAATAGTAGCTCATTTGTGGGATGTTGGGGAACTTTTGACCATACTGTGCTTGTTGCAATATACCCTTCATGATCCCATTTAAGTAAGATGGTTGAAGCTTGCCTTGATTAAGTAGGGAGATAGCTTTTGAATAGGCAATAGCATTTGCAGGTATATCATGTACAACGCTGAATAACCTATAGTCTGATTGGGCGTTTGTTACATACAGCACAAAGATCCTTGGTGCTGCCACGACAAGGAGATCAGAACCTTTCAAGGCTATATCGTAAAATTCCTATAATACCTCCTAGTCCTATAAGTGTTGAAGAAGATGGGAAATCTTCTGTTACTATGAAAACTTTTGCTCCGCTTTTTTCAGATGAAATAAGTATCTCTTCAGCCTTTGTCCTTTCTTCCTCATTAATGCTATATAGGAGCTTGTCAAGAATAACAAGCTTGTCAATTGCACCTATTTTTGCAGCATTATAAACATCTTCAAGAGTATATACCACAAATTTAGGATCCTTAGAAATATAGTGCATAAATTCATCTAATACTTCCTGAGCCTGCAACGAATGAAATTCCTTTAAAGCTTTTAAGACGCTCTGCCTTCTCAAAACTTCGTTTATGCCAGCTATCCCTCCATTAGAAACATTATCTATAACAACCCTTATCTTATCACTCATTTTTTTAATCTTTTCTTCAATGAGGTTCTTTAAAGTGCCTGGGCCAGCTAATATTAATACACTTGTTTTTTCTCTTTTAATGTATTCTAGGAGCGCCTTTGCCAAATCGTTTACAAGGTCCTCTATTTCCTTTTCCCTGCTGTCACTCCCTTTCCCACTCAAACCGAGGGGTCTATATTCTATATTATATACGCCAAGGGGGGTAATCAAAGAGATTGCATACTCATCATAATCTATCGCGATTGCAATAGCTTTGCCCTTAGGACCACTTGATTTTAACTTGTTTATAGTCCTTTCGTCCCATGAGGGGTACCTTTCTGCAATAATCTTGCTGCCAACAAAAATATATGCTGACTGGTGCTTACCCTTTATACCAAATCTTTCAGGCCCTTCCACAATAACCCCAAAAATCCTTAGCCTTCCGCTTAACGGCTGGAAATCAACATTATCTACTTTTAGCTTTACTTCGATTGGTTTTCTTTCCTTTTCCTTAGAATTTTTTATAGACACGTCCCTAGTAACCCTTGTGTATACATAGTCCCCTCTCCTTAAAACAAGCCTTAAAGTCCATAGATCTTCTTCGGCCTCTGGTACTAATGTTATCTGGTCTCTGTTTTTGTTTACTTCAACTTTCATTGAATACACCATGCATTTCTGCATAGCTTTAACTTAATGTTCCTGATTTGTAATAAAGTAAAAAACTTAATATTTTTTAATACACAAAACAATGGGAGTGTAAAGTTTGGCAGTAAATCCAAGAGACATTTTGCCTACAAAGATTAACCTAATAAGGTTGAAAAGAGACCTTGCTATGGTAAAGAGAATAAGAAGGGTTATGGAAGAGAAAAGGGAGGTGCTCCTACACTATATAAGAAACACGGCCGAAGAGTACAACAGGTATCAAATAGAGGTCTACAAAGAAGTAATCCAAATATTTGCACTCTATTACAAGGGTCTATCATCAGAAGGACTTCTCAAGGTAAATGAATATGCTTCCTCAACCCCTGAAAGCTTCAAAATAAAGATAGGTACAAGGGTTCTCTTTTCAATAAGAACAAACACATACACGCCGATAGAGGGCACAGTAGCAATGCCTCCATTCCCCTTAGGTGTTTCTCCATATCTTTTTGAGAGCTACATGAAGCTTAAGGATTCCCTTCCATTAATATTGAAGCTTGCTATGTATGAAGAAACCATATTAAGGCTAATAGAGGAACTAAAAGATACCCAAAGGCTGATTAACGCTTTGGACCACGTAATACTGCCAGGTTATACCAAAAGCATAAAATATATCTCATCTGTACTAGATGAAAGAATGAGAGAGGACTTTATAAGGCTTAAAATGCTTAAAAGAAAACACATTACTGCTGAAGAAAAAGAAGAGGCAGTTATGGCACAACAATACCGACGATAACTAGTGCTATACCCAATGCTAGAAGCAGCTTCAGGAACCCTGACGGGGTCATATTCCAAGTAGCCCTTAGCCCTTTTGCTATGACTATTACTAAACCAGCTATGGCAAATGTTATCAATATGGCTACACCTGCGAATGCCAAGTAATAACTTACCCCACTTAGATGCATCCCTGGTATCTTAGATGCCATCATATTGAATATCTGGTGAACTGATTGAAGCGACATCTTTCTACACCTTCATAAAATAATTTTCTGAATAAAAGACTTAGGGGTATATAGATAGTATTACCGTTGGTGTATCTTCAACTAGAAATGCTTCTACGATCCTATATTAGATCCTGCTACTCTTTATATAAAAACCGATTAGACTTAGATTTTTTAGAAAAGCCTCATTAATAAAAAGGGTTTTTACGTGTTGATATATAATGTGATGTTGAATTTTTAATAACTATAGAAATATGAAACCGCGAACTTATAGTCTTTTAAAAAGTCTATAAGTAGTGGAGTTTTGTTGTTCTTCTTCGCTATTATTATTGTGTAGCCTAAATCCATTACCTTTTCTGGTGTACCCTTTCTTATATATGATAATATTTTTCTATAAGCGTCTGTAGAGAGGTTTGGAGTAATACCTGTAAGCTTTCTATATTCTTCTTCTATAGCATATAAACCTGCTTGGGAGTTTACAGCTATAGTTATGTTTTCCTTACCAAAGTTGTTTTCAATATTTAAGATGTTATTTGCTATTCTATTCGCACAATCTCGCAAGGGTGTGCACTCGTTTATCGTACCCATATCGATTTTCTTCATCACCCTGTATTTTCCTGTGGGCCTAGTTAAGTACTCCTCTATTCTTTTTTTAATTAAATTATCAACGCTGCTTGGTCCTCCCCTAGTTCTTATGCCTACTGCCTCTTCCATAAGCTTTTTCATTTCATCAATCTTTTGTGTTTCCCTATTTGAAAATCTCAATACCTCATTAAAAACATTGTAACCTAAATAGTTACCTTGCTTATTATTATTAATGGGAGAAATAAGGGCTATTAATCCTTCATATACATCTACAATAGAATTATTGCATTTATTTTTGATTTTACCTAAAGCTATCGTTGCTTCAAACTTACCTTTATCATTGATACACAATTCCGTTGAAACGTTCATTGGGTTCAAAGCCCTATCAACTTTCTCCAAGCCATGTCTAGACAGACAAATTCCTTTTTCTAACTGAACACACCACCCAGCTATCGCTTCTACCTCCTTTCTACTCGCAGAATAAGCCTTCACGGGCCCTTTAATTAATGAATAATCTAAGAGGCCAGAGTTCCTTAAAACATCTAAATACTTAACGCCTATCCATTCATCTTTGTTAAATACCTTCAATGGTATTGGAATTAGATCAGCCCTTCCTACTGATTGGACAAGGAATGATTTATATGCCATTATTTTATTATAAACGCTGAGCGTTTCACTTGCCCTTATTTTAGACTTTCTTACGAGAAACTTCCTCTTGTCTATATCGCTCGGATTGTAGAACGTAATTATTTTTGCCCCCTTTCCATCCCTTCCAGCCCTTCCGGACTCCTGATAGAAATCTTCGATACTTTCGCTTGGCATTGTATGTATGATGAACCTTATGTTCGGTATGTCGATGCCCATTCCAAAAGCCTTTGTCACTACCGCCACATCGTGCTTTGCCTTTGTAAGCGCCTTCTCTACTTCCCTTCTTTTATGGTCTCCTAGCCTGCCGTGGTAGAAGTAAACCCTCTTGTTTATCTTCTTCTCGATCCATTTTGAGAGGTCTTCTGCATTAAACCACCAAGAACTTTTGCTCTCTACATAAGGTACAAAGACTAGGCCAAGCCACTTTTCATTAGCCTCCTTTGACCAAGCGATTGAAGCATTTATTTCATCGATGAGTTTCTTAAGCCTATCATTGCTTGAACCAACAGGTATAACATCAAACTTCAACTCATCCCTTATTGGGGGTGCAACTAGCACGACCGGATTTCCATTATATTCGATCGATATAGTTTCATCGGTATTCAAAGAAATCTTGTGGAACTCGGTGCTTTCTGGCCTATATCCAAGGCTCTCTATAACATCATCTATTACATCGCGAGGGGCTGTAGCGGTCAAGGCTATTACTGGAGGAAAACCGTTATCCCTTAAACTTTGCAACCTAGTGGCCATATATAAATAGCTTGGCCTGAAACTGAAACCCCATTTGGAGAGGGTGTGCGCCTCATCTAAAACTAAAAGCGATGGAGAGCCGTTTTCAAACATTTCATCTATCATATTCGATGTAAACCTCTCTGGAGTCACATAGATGAAGTCTAAGAAGCCGGAGACGGCACCCTTTAACGCATCTTCTTTTGCACTAAGGGGTACACTTGAGTCTATATATGACGCTACAAAGCCCTTAAGCTTTGCGTTGTCTACTTGGTTGTGAATTAAGGCTTTCAGAGGAGAGACAATTATCGAAGCGCCACCGAATCCAGAGTCTGCTAAAACTCTCGAGGAGACCTGATATATGGCACTTTTACCAGCACCTGTTGGTATGATTGCAAACTCTATAGCTGGCTTTCCACTACTTACCATTTTTAATAACAATGAAATACTTGTTTCTTGATGGGATTTAGGCTTTTCCTTCCAAAGGTCATGGAAGGTCTTCTTGACTTCGTTCATAAGCAACCTATAGTCAATATCCTTTTCCTGTACGTCGACCTCCTTTTTTGGATCCACAAGCTCTACCTCTTCTAGGTCGCTACGTATGGATAAAGCCCTAGAAATTACTTTTCTTCCATATTTTGATGAAAGCTCTATAGTCCTTCCAAGATAAAAATCATACCTTTTTTCCATGTTTCTTACGTATTCTGAACGGTTTGCTATCCTTTCTGGAAACACCAGAATTACGCTGTCAGCCAAGGAGGCAATCTCTGGGTGAAGCAGGTTATTTTCCCAAGATAAAACGCCTATCGTGTTTAGCGAAAACCAAAGCTCATTTTTCTCATCGTCTCCAAGGAGTATAGCTCCTGTGTGATCGGATATCATCTTTGCTAAGGCCTCGTTTGGAGTTATGATTAACCTCCTACCTTCATTTGGCAATAGCTTCAGCGAGGCCTTAGAGATGCTAAATGGGTCTCTTAATTTACCAGAATATGATATGACTTTAATTTTAGCCTTTTCAGCTCCCTCTATTCCGAACTTTTCCGAAATGTTTTTGTGTATTTGTGAATTCGTCTTAAACTTTTTTCCATTCAAATTTAAGCCATCGTTAATCAAAACACCTCTGATATCATTTCCTATCAAGTCAGGCTTACAGGAAATAGATGCTCCGAGTTCACGCAAGTACTTCTCCCAGGAAGTCATACCGTGCATCAATAGACAATCCTCTGAGTTTCCTATGCAATCAAGTTGCACTTCTCCTATTTCGCTTACGCAATCTAAATCCCACGGCTCGACTTGGAATCCTTCTCTTAATGGGGATCTGTTAGGTATTATGCTGGTAGAAATTATATATGGCAATGATTTATCTAATTGATTGCCCCTCTTTATATATGCAGCCTTTGAGTAGTCACCATTCCTTGCTTTTAATGCCTTTAAAGAAGCCTTAGCCGCATAATCCCATCCAGTTCCGGCTAGTGGTTGATCTCTTATAGTGTAAGGCTTCCATAAAGGGTTCATCAATCTTGGTCTATCAGTTATAACTATCTTGCTATTACTCATTGCAACCATTTCTTCTGCTTCAAGCCTCTCTGCACTCACCAAGTCTTCTGGCATCTTTCCCCAATCTATATCAAGGCTCTCCAAAATTCTCTTTGATGTAGTTGCTATCCTATAAATCCCTTTAGAGATCGGTACGTTTGATGGTATGCCTAAGTGATAATACGCAGAGAGTATCGTTGGGTGCGAGTCAGGGAACGCTATCGTGTATAAATCCTTTACATTAACAACGTTAAAACCATTTATATCACAACTCCCCCAAGAGAGTATAAGGCTTGGTTTTAAGTTGTAGATTAATGAGTCTAACAATTCAAATCTGTCCGAAAGCCTCCATTCAGACCCCTTTGGAGGAATTATAATGTCTATATCGCTATCATTTAAATATGCTTCTATCTTGTTACTTGAACAATACAACGAAATGCAACTGGCTTTCTCTCCCAATATAGGCTTTAGGCCAAGTAAACTACTGGCTTTGTTTTCCCATTTTTTCAAGCCTAATGCTAACAAAGATTTTCTAGCCTCCATTAGTGATGATGAGGGGACTGAACATCCCCTTGAAGAAAGCAAAACCACATCCTCATATAAACCCAGCTTTATAAGTAGCTCCGAAAGTTGTTCAGAGTCCCTAGGGCATGACCCTATCCTTCTTAGGATCCTGCTCATCCTAAGATGGTCTACGTCATTTTGAAGGATAATATTTGCATAGCTAGAAAAGCTAGCTTTTCCCCTTTCAACCCCTCGTTCTACCATATTTAGGTAGACATTTTTAAAAAACCTAGGCAACTTGGTTCTTTTACCTTTGATATACCTTTCCACATCTATATATGCATAGATGGCAAATAAGGCTATTGTTGTTGCTACAATTAAGGCAACATTTACAGCAATACTCAAAGGGAGCACCGCTAAATCATACGCTTACAACTATTGCCATGTTGGTTATTAGGAATTTGTACAGCTTCCTCACCGTCGACTCCTTTATTCCAACTGATTTTGCAACGTCTTTTTGGCTGATTTCCCTGTTGTTCAGCCTTGCGATAAGGTAGACAGCAGCCGCTGCTACTGCTTCCGGTCTTTTTCCATAAAGTGTTTTATTTATTGTAGTAGATTCTCTTATGAATGCTATTGATTGTTCTATGATAAAGTCAGATAATCCTAAATCGTAGACTATCCTATTTATATACGATAAGACCCTTTCTAATTGCCTATCCTTTCCTGTAGAGTACGACCCTCTAAGCAAAGTCATTTTCTTATATGCATCTAGTATACCAAGGTTGTTTAACCTTTTTTTACCAACCCATATTTTATTGTTATCAATACCAAAGAATTCTTCTATCTCCGATTGCGATATGTTAAGGTTATATATTTCAACAACCTTTGAAAGCGCCGCAGCAACAACAGCACTTTTATCCTTCCCCACAGATCCATTACTCTTTTCGATGTATTTGTGCAACATCTCAGCAAGGGTAGCCCTTGCGGCCCTAGGCAAGTCAAAGATGCTTGAGGCCCTATTGGCCATAGTAAACAATTGTATTTGAGGTCTCTCCTCCCTGTTTATCGCGTGTCTCATGTTTTTAATTCTCAGAAACCTCTTATTCCTCCTATAGTTCCTTATCCTGGGAGCGTTAAAGCTTAGGTTACCTATTCCATTATCATGCCTTAGTATATTAACGGTCTCAGTGCCCCTCTCTAATCCCTTCGTGCTCTGCATTCCCTTCTCATTAAAGGACCTCCACTCTGGCTTCTCAATTATCAAGTCTTCAGCCACTATCCTGCCACACTTAGGGCACACTATCTTACCATCATATGTGTGAATCAGGAAAGGATTGCCGCAATATGGACATTTACGGTTAATGTTCATCGGGTTCGCCTCCTTTTCCTTCCCATTATCAGAAAAATGGGGTCATTAACGTTTATGGCATCCCTAGGCTTTATCAAAGCATATGGTTTTTCAACATTTCCTATTATATCGGAAACCTTACCAATATACCTAAAGTTCTTGTCTAGGACCCTATCATTTAACCTTACCTTCAAGTTTTTATTGGATATTTCAACTAAAACATACTGCATTACCCAGTGCTTCGCAATACCTAGTAATTCCGGTTTATTAGGTCGAAGAGGCAATAATATCCCCAATTATTTATTGGGCTCTGAATTTGTTAAGGTAATACAGGGATAATTTACTATAAGGGTTAATTGAAATATAAATAAATATATGGTGGTATCCTGGCAATTCTTAAATGAAAAAAGATAAGGTATACTTTAGTAACGCTTTAAAACTCAGCTTAAATTCCCACTATGAGTTTACTTTATTAGGTTTCCAAGCTATAGTACAGCAAGGGAAAATGCTATCCCTTTGCCTTTCTTGCTAATAATGATGATATAACCAGCAGGATAACTATTATAATAGTGGCATAAAGATACTCGCATGCATTAAAATGAAGTTCGATAGAAACATGCCTCTCTTGTAACAAGTAAGATAGCTTCAAGACCTCTCTATTTCCTGCATATAAGGTTGCCGTTATATTGGTATTGTTTTTCAAATGAATATAATAGAAATGCTCTGGTAGGGTCTTATTATTTACAGTAATTTTCCAAAGAGAATAACGCGGGATGGGGTCTAGCAAATAGCTTCCTTTTTTCTTTACAATAAGCAACTTAGGGATCCAAAGCTCGGTATCGTTAATTTTTCCTTCCCTTTGAAAAACTATTCCATTTTGATAAGACTCTTCTATGCCGTAATAAGGATTGACTGACTCTGAAGTTACTCCGCCAGCAAATAAAGTGGGCGATACTTGAAAAGCTTCAGGCACGTAGTACCAAGATCCGTTATACCTGTAGAACAGGGCCATAGATGAATTCCAAGATTTAACGTAGAGCTGACTTTTTGATGAGTATCCACATACAACGAACTGCAATACAAATGACCCTAACAAAGAATTTGAAGCAAGGGGTGCAAAGCCTCCCATAGCCCCAACTATAAAGTTTGGATTCATTGAATTTATTCTTATCATTACAGAATCAAAACATATCCACCCAGTATCATACGTCTTGTTTTGAAAAGAAAAATAGAAATTAATAATTGGTTTATTATTTAACGAAGCTATAAGAACCATCTCGCTTACGTTAAAGGGGGAAAGGGTTGTGTAAACCCTTTTGTCTCTATATGCATAAAACCTGCCGTAAATTTTTCCGTGTCCCGTTACAGAGTGAAGGAGCGTGCTATTTCGTGTCACGTTCCATATGTTATCTAAAAAAATTATTGAATATATTTTTCCAGTCTTTTTAATCCTAGCTATGTCTTGGATCCATAAAGTTGTATTAAGGGATATGTTTACATCACCATTTAGCTGTATGCTAAAGCCAGCTAATCCGATTGGCGAAGAATAGAAGGTACCATTATAATAGCTAAACATACCATAAACCCCCTTTGTTGAATATCCATACCTGATCTCTTTTGATTTTACTATAATTGTTCCGTTATCATTAAGACCAACGCTTTTAGAGATACCTATAGGTATAGTAAAGCTGATTAGAAAGGGGATTACAAATAGCACAACAAAAATTAAAGGTTCGATCACCCTTGTATTATGCTTAATGAATCTTTTAAATTTAATGAGACGCTTGTGCATATGCATCCTTCTTCAATGCTAAAAAGGAGATAAAAATGATTAAAAAACTAGTTTATTTTACCCTTCTTCTTAAAAGCCCAATGGCTATAGCAGCAATTATTATGCCTATTATACCAAGTATGGTGCCTGAAATCCCAAACGGTAAGGAGGTATCACCTACTGATTTTGCCTTAATAGCAGTTGAGTTAACTGTTGATATGCTGCTTGAGAGTGAAGATATGCTGCTTGAGAGGGTTGAGTTAACTGTTGATATCTTGCCGTTCAAAGCCTTTACGTCGCTTGATAGTGTGGAGCTTAGTGAAGATATCTTGCCTGAGAGTGAAGATATGCTGCTTGAGAGGGTTGAGTTAACTGTTGATATAGACCTCTTTACTGCAGCATATTCCATCGATAAAGTTCCAGAAAGCTTGCTTATTTTATTGTTTAGCATCGTGACGTTTGAAAGTAACTGGCTTTCTATTTTATTATAAATGTTCTGTATGTTTTGAGTTGCTAATTTCTTGTTAGCTGCTATTACACCACTCTGGTATTCTATGTGATAGGTGTTAAATACTTGTGCCTTTATATAATAGGTTAGGCCATTACTCACTTCAACTGTTATTGTATATGCGCCGTCAGGTAAACTAGTAGAATTGAATGGTATTTTTACATAAAGCATTGACTTAGAAGAGATATGTGTGAAGGTAACAGGCGCATTATCTACCAGAACCTTAACTGGCTTCAAGCCAGATCCTTCTATGCTCACCGTTATATAATTAATAGGCTTAGTTATAGTTGATGGGGATATAGAGATTAGCTTTGGAGGAGTAGTTAAGGAAAGCTTGGAAACATTATATTCACTTAGCCCACTTATTTGCACTACGCTATTGACCTGATGGAAAGCATACTTCACGCTCTGGAAGAGCGTGTTTGTAATGTTAGCACTTGAATTTATTAGTGTAATGCCGACGAGGCTTGGACCTACCTTAGAATCCATTACGTTTACATTAGAGTTATAGGAAGTTATCGTTCTAACCTCGGAGTTAAGAATAGTTACATTGGAATTTTCTATTGTTAGGTTACTTATTTTGCTGTTTTCTATTGTTATGCTGGCATTAGCCACTACCAAATTCTCTGAGTATACTCCTACAATGCTGTTCCCAAAGACCGTACCCATTGGTAGCGTTTGCAAGGTCTCTTGTGATATCTTTGCAGGGCCTATGTATGTATAGGGCTGGACATAAACGTTATATGGCATTGATATCACATCATATCCATTAGCGCTCTCTCCAGAGATCGTTATTGACCAAGGACCTGAAAGCTGGCTAACGCTTTCACCTGTGAAGAAACCTGGATTACTTAGTGAAGGTAATGATAATTTGCCCATCCACTCATTCATTGATGGAACGTATTGCAGAGGTATCCCTATTGTGAAGCTCATAAGCAATAAGTTCGAGTATTGTTGATCAGGAATTAACGTTGCCACAAACATACCATATTTTACCTCAGTCCCGTTTGGATATGTTATGTTTGCTGTGACTATGATGTTTTGCCCTTCATATGCTATATGAACCGATCTAACCATTGAATATAGGCTAGAAGGTGCTACATAGAAGGATTGGTTATAGTATCCATATAGAGGACCAAGTGTGCTATTATTGTAAGAAACGAATACAACGTTGTAAAATCCTGGTTTCATGTTACTTGGTATTGTATAGAAGCCTACTTGAATTCCAGAAGCAGTCGGCATTAATGGCACTTGTTTTACCAATTGGTTAGAAGAGTTATAGATGTTTGCAACTATACTACTTGTATACATCCCGTATCCTGTAGGATTAATGACCTGTGCCATAAGTATAACACTTTCTCCAGGGGAAACACTCGGCAACCCATCGTTTACAGGCGTCAATACAAATGCACTGATTATTGATTGGCCGAAATATTCATAGGAATAGACGCTACCCACTGTAGAGTTTACCAGCAATATATAGGCTCCTTGGGGAGCTGGATACGGCAACTCCACGTATCCGATAT
>WALX01000018.1 GCA_015522625.1 Candidatus Hestiella sp. | reverse complement strand
GTTCGGGATTTTCCTCCTTTAACTTTACAATTAAGGCTTGTGTATCACTTTGTCTTGTCTTAGCTTTTTACCTTCCTCCTTTGCACTATTTAGCTCAAACAACAAACGATTGTATAACAATCTACACAACTCAAGCTGTTCGCTTAGCTTTGCTTGAACAGTTTTTGAAGGATACATGCGGAATTTATAGCTAAGCATCATCTTCGCCTTGCGATTCAATTATTAAGCTTGTATTGTATAGCTATTATCAACCCCCTGAAACTATATATATTCCAAACTATATATTTTTTGGCTATCATCCCCACGCTTACGCATGGAGACTTCCCGCCGATAAAGTTAAAAGGGCTTTTAAAGGGGGCATTTTATGATGAGGTGGTGGTTCACGTGCCTGTAGGCTCTACTAGCGTGGAAAGCGAGGTGCATGCAATCAAGGACATAAGGAAGGGGTCAATGTTTTTCATAGTTTCTTCTTTGCTGCTGATACTAGAGTTTGCCTTCGCCGTGCTGTTTTTCTTCATAGCATCATACACGGCTTCTTATTCAGTATCGCCGCACAGCGTAGAAACGACGACGAGCTACTATACAATAACGCGACACTATACGGTTTATGGCATGCACAACACTTACTTTCCCACGGCTTTTGGGTTTGGCATTGCAATAGCTATATTCTTCATATCCATAATCATTTCCATGTCAGTCCTCTACCTGATAGGGCTGATAAAGATTAGGGAAGGCTTCTCAGCCCTTAAGGATCGATGGTCAAACCTAAACATAGGCTACATCGGAACCACACTAATCTTGGCGGGTGCAATCCTAAACATATTATCATCGCCCTTCTTTTTTTATGCAGGCCCCTTCGGCGCTTTCGTTACGATGATCGGCACAGCCTTGCTATTAATAGGTGAAATACTGCTGGGTGTAGGCATATATAACTTAGGAGAAGACTACAAAAACAGCACGGTAAGCTCCAGCGGTATATTAATAGCAATACCCCTCGGAATAACGGCGTTTATTGGCTTTATACTGCTTTACCACTCCCTTGGGAAGGTGGTGAAAGGTTTGCTCAAAGAAAACCCTCAAAGGTATTAGCAGTTCTTTGCTCCATATTTAAAGATAAATATTTGTAACCATAATTTAACATGAGGGAATTGGATTGAGCAGCGTAGTGGCAGAGTATAGCTTCAACGAATCGAAGTACTTGTTTAAATACGCCCCGCCTGAGTACAAGGAGAAGATAGTGGAGTTCTACAGCTCCATGGATGACGAGTCTATATACTACAGGTTCCTCAGCTTTTTCAAGGACTTCGAGTCCCACGTAGAGAAGATATTTGGGGAAAAGAACAGGTTAGGCTTTGCCATGGTCTGCGAGGATGAAGGTGGAGAGGTAGTAGCGGTTGGCGAGACTTTTTCATTCAACCCAAACATAAGTGAGCTTGCTTTTATAGTGAAGCCAGAGCACAGGAAGAGGGGGCTCGGCACGATAATGGGCGCGCTGCTTGTGTTGGGGGCGCATAAGAGGGGCATTAAGCAAATGGAGGCATACTTCCACGTTGACAATGAGCCTGCCTACAGGATAGGGGTTAAGCTTGGGCTGAAGATGAAGTTCGAGGAAGACGTGTATCACGGAAAGGCACCTATAGGCGAAATCTATAGGATAGCGCTGGAAAACTTGAGGGAAAAGGGGGTAAGGCTTTTCGATGAAAACGTGTAGGTGAGGTAAAGTGGGCATCAAGGTCTCAATGTTTTCAGGTGGGAAGGACGGCCTTAGGGCAGCCCAGCTGGAGTACCCAGTAGATGCCTTCCTCTTCTTGATATATGACTTCCCGGAGCCCAGCCCCCACATAGTTAATTTGCAGGCAACCGTAGCGTCTGCATCCTCCATTGGAAGGCCTATAATAGTTAAGAGGCTCACGAAGGGGAACGAGTTCAAAGAGACTGTGGAGCTATTGAAGGGTCTAGGGGTCGATACGCTGGTTGCGGGCGACGTCTTCGTTGAGGACCACCTAAGGTACATGGAGAGGATAGCAGGGGAGAGCGGCTGCAGGCTAAGGGAACCCCTTTGGGGCAAAGATACCCTGGAGTTGCTCATGAATGATATTGAGGAGGGGTATAGGTTAAAGGTTCTGGGGGCGAGGCCTGTTAACTTGAGGGAGAGCGTAGGGAAGGTAGTTGATAAGGGGAACGTTGATTGGTTCTTGGAGCTTGCCAAAAAGGATGGGGCAGACCCATTGGGCGAAAACGGGGAATATCACACAATAGTTTTGGAGAGCCCATTGCACAAGGAAAGGGTAGAAGTTGTTGATTTGAGCATGAAGGACCTTAGTTGTTGCAGGATAGCCCTCGTTACGAGCTACTTCAAGCAAAAGGTCTAGAAGCCGTGGCCGGGGTTTGAACCCGGGACCTCTGCCTTACCAGGGCAGCGCTCTACCATGCTGAGCTACCACGGCCCAAGTATTTTTATTCCGCTTGGGGTTTATAACCAGAACAGTTTTGCTATGGCTTTAAGGCCCCTTGAGGCTAAGTTGCTGGTGGGAAATCGTTTTATTGTATATTTCATATTGTAATGTTTATATATTGCATATAAAATTAGGAAAAGAGGTGAGATAAAAGTGGGTGCATTGGCAAATACAGCCATGAATACCTTGTTCTGGGAAGCTGGTGTAATGACATTAGTGATAGGCTTGGTAAACATAGGGATAGGGGGGCAGAAGATAAACACAAAGGACTTTGGTATAGTGATATTATCAGGTGCAATAATGGAAACGCTGGCGCTTGGTTTTGTAATACAAGATGCCCAAGTCTTTGATGCTACCGTTGCGGCAGCCTTCGTCTTGTTGCTTTGGATCATATCAATAGCACTAATACTTGGGGGGACTAACCTCTACGTTGTGCAGCACGCCCTCTGGTTCACAGGCATATTATTTGCCCTCTTTACTGCCTATACTGCTATGCACGGCATTATATTTGTATCAATTGCGCTAGGCCTCTTGGTTCCTGTAACTGTTCTGCTAGCGGTTCATGGATACACTGGTAAGGCCTACTGGGCCAAGGCAGCCGGCGTTTGCTCAGCTATAGACGGGTTTGTGTTCTTATCCTTAGCCTTCACAGGGGCTATACAAGTAGTGCTGCCATAGCCTTATTTTTCTAATTTTCTTTTATGGTTTTGAAGGTTAGCTGTTTTGTGGCAATAACCTTTCAAATACTTTTTTAGCCTTCGGGGCTTTCGTTAAGGAACTTTAAAAATTTCAAGATGGGGTGCATCGCTTAGGCATTGCTAATATAAGATAAAAAGGTAGGATATACGGAAAAAAGATTTTTGTTAGGGCCAAGTTGCTTGATAAGTTGCCTGCACTCCATGTATTGTTGTTACCTCTATAATGACAGGGGTTCCTGCAGGAGGTACGCTTATACTAGTATTGGTAGTAGTTGCCTGTATTTCGGCTACTTCTCCTGGCTTTATGGTACTTGTGGAGGATTTAGTAAATTGAGTAGTGCTATATATTGCAT
>WALX01000017.1 GCA_015522625.1 Candidatus Hestiella sp. | reverse complement strand
TTCTAGACAACAAATCTCTGTACATAGCCAAGTTCATATCAAGCCAAGTAACAGAACTCTCAAGGCAATATGGGCTAAGGGTTAACGTGACCCTTTCAAACGGTCCGCCAAAGAGCATCTATAACATACTCTTAGTAATCCCTAAAGGATTTTACAAAAACATAACATACATAAATGGTATTGGAACCCTTTATTTGAAAAGTTTGGTTGGTAGTGTTCAGAGCTCTGAAGTTAAATCAATAATAGAAAATGTCATAGGAGAGGTAAAGGAAAGTGTAGTTGTTAACAGGGTAAAGATCCTAGCCAACAAGTCTGGCATAAATGCCACGCCATACAACGTGTTAAATCCCATTTCCATTTCCAGCGGTTACTATTTACCTAGTGGTAGTCCGGCGCCCGTGTCTCAAGTAAAGCTTTCATATACAGCAAGGCTTTTGGAATTTTCTCTGTTCTTCGTTGCGAACCCAGCCATAATATTAATGGGAGATAGCGTCTTAGGCGAAAAGGAGAGGAAAACAATAGAAACGTTGTTGGCGACGCCTGCCTCGAAAACTAGCATTATAATTGGGAAGCTCTCTGCTTCTGTTGCAATAGGCCTGGTCACAGCTATTGCTGACAGCGCAGGCGTTATATTATATCTTTCCATGATATCACCAGGGAGCTTAAAGCTGACTCCAGGGCTTATAGGAGTTAACCTAGCCGTCAGCGCCCTCTTAGTCATAATGTCCGCTGCAATAATTACTCCGGCCATATTAAGGAGTTCTAGCATTAGATCCGCCCAATCAGTCTCTTACCTCTTAATGATGGTTGCCCTAGGAATATATTTTAGCGCACTTTTTATAGACTTTCAGAGACTACCCTACTACGTCCAAGGGATACTCATGGCAATACCATTTACACAGGCAGCACTCGCCCTGCAGAACTTTGTTCTTGGACAATATGTGCTTATGGCAACAAACCTAGTTATAATGGTAGGATTTATATTATTAGGAATTTTCATATCGATTAAATCGTTCAATACGGAAAGGCTGATCCTGAGCAGGTAAAAACTAGGGCCTCACCATCCTAGGCTTTATTACTTCTTTTGGAGCCCTCTCAAAAGGCTCCAAGTACCTTCTCAAAACCTTCGGCACCACAACAGAGCCGTCTGGAAGCTGGTAGTTTTCTATTATAGCTGTTATAACCCTTGTAGAAGCTATACCAGTGCTGTTCAGCGTATGTACATAATCCCTCACCATGCCTTTTCTTCTGATGAGCCTTATGTTTAGCCTATATGCCTGCCAATCAGTGCAATTGCTTGCACTTACCATTTCTCTAAACTTTCCTTGGGATGGCATCCAAACCTCAAGGTCATACTTCTTCGTCGCACATGCACCCAAGTCGCCTGACGCTATGTTAACTATCCTATAAGGCAGCCCTAGTTCCCTAAAGATCTCTTCAGCATTACCTATTATCTCCTCGTGGTACTTTTTACTCTCCTCCGGTAGCGAAAAGACAAACTGCTCAACCTTATGGAACTGGTGTACCCTAAATATTCCTTTAAGATCCCTATTCCCGGCCCCTGCTTCTTTCCTAAAAGCTGGACTGAAGCCGACGTATTTTTTTGGTAGCTCATCATCATATATCTCTTCGTTATAATATAGCGCTGCTATCGGGTGCTCGGCTGTTGCAATCATGTAAAGGTCTTCCCCTTCTATTTTATATATAGCATCCTTAAATGTCTCTAGGTCTATTACAGAGTTTATCACACCATACCTCAGCATATATGGCGGTAAAACAAGGCTATAGCCTTTAGATGTAAGCCTATCGATAGCAAACAAGAGAAGAGAAAAGTCAAGCCAGACTATATCATCAAATAAGTAATAAAACCTTGAAGAAGAAACTTCACCCGCCTTTAATGTATCTGCTAGCTTCAATACGTTCTCTAACATGTCAGCATGGCCTACTGGTTTGAAGTCTATGATCTCATAGTTGGGAATAAAGCCATATTTTTCAGTTTGTTCCTCGAAGGAGACTACATAATCCTTATAGACCTTTGGTTTCCCCCAAAACCTAATGGGAACTGATGCCTCTTCACCACCAACAGGCACACCATCCTCTACGACATTTGGTAAGCCCCTGATGGCCTTCATTCTCTCTTCTTCAATCGCCCTTAGTTCTCTTTCAGCTTCCTCCAAGCTGTTCTTTAGGCTTCTAGCCTCTTCTATAAGCTTCCTCCTCTCTTCCCCCCTTGCTCTCGTGATCTCGGAGCTAACGACATTATGGTGATGTCTAAGCTCATTGATTTTAGTTAGTATCGCCCTCCACCTACTATCCAAGGCTACAGCACTATCGACTATAGAAGGTTCCAGCTGCCTCTTCTTTATGTGTTCCTTTAAGACCTCAGGTTCATTTCTCATCAATTCCAATATAGACCAGGGCATCTCCACTCCCTTTTTCTGCTGTTTATAAGATTTTTAAAAATGCTTTAAGAAAATGAAGCTTCTCCATTACCCAGTCCATTTATAGATAAATACAACAACGCTGTAAAAGTCCACAGATTTTCCAAGGTTAATGTTAGCCGGATTTGATATGAAGATGGCAACTGGTACGAAGTGCTTTAAAGGAAATGGATTTATAATTTCTGGGGTTAAACCGGTGTTGGAAGCATATGCAATCCCTGCTGGTTCAAATGAAGTAGCGTTTTTGAGAAAGAGCGCATTTTTGCCAAACACACCATATTGCTTAAGGTCTTTGATCCCATTGAGCATCATGCTGTAAAGGAGCGTGTTTAATACAACAGTAACGTTCTTCCTTGGAGATCCTATGAGGCCTGGAAATTGTATAAACATATCTCCTTGGTACGTTGTTTCTGAAGAATAGTTAGTAAATAGAGGAGTTGGAGTATAGGGGTTAATCCTGTAGGCAATTCTCAGCATCTGGAAGGATTTGGCCATATCCCCTATGCCGTAGGTTATTGCATAAAGGCCCTGGCTCTGGCTTATAGGAACTATGTTTGGGTATGGGAACATAATCACGCTCTTTGTTGAGTTATTGTATTCCCCGACAAATACCTCATACGTTAATAGATAGGTATCATTTGGCTTTGCATGGAAATACCTCAAGAGGGCGGATGAAGCGTTTGGTTTCCCAGTTAGTATCCTCGCCAATATCTGTATCTGAGTCCCATTTAGTGTAGCCCCGTCAGCAACCGTTGTTCTGTTCGAAATTACGCCGATCCAATATCCATAGTCCCACCAGCTTATCACAAGGGCGTTATTGCTGGTATTGTGTTTCAAGTAGTTTAAGGCCAAGAGCCAGGCATTGTTTAGAGGAACTAGCACCTTTGGGCCTGAGGGGGTCTGGAAGCTCAAGGGTTGCATCCACCCGGTCTTTATGGCAGGTGGCATGTAATGCATTGAGGCATAGTCTTGGAACGCATAGTAGACACCAAAACCAGCAACTATACCAAAGAGTAGAAGACCCAAGACTAGGGCTGCAGGCTCTATTTCCTCCTTTCTCCTAGTTCTGATCTCTTTCACCTTTTGTTTCTTCTTAATGCCAAATAGTAAGCCTATGGTAATCCCTGCCGCTATGTCAAAGAAGTAGTTTGATGTCGCTATAAAGTACGATTCATTAGCAGTTCCGTAAAGAAATATGAAGGCCGCTATGAAAAATACAACTATTAGTGTTTCGCTTAGACTCCTTTCCTTGTTTCTTATTATATGATACGACAACATGATTAACCCTATTATAGCAACTATAATAGCTGGCCCAAATGACTGGAATATAGTAGAAAGGGAACTCTTAGCGTATTCCGCTACCGTTAGCGAAACGACGCTTGTCCCCGAGGGCAACACGCCCAAGGCCAGAAGCACCCTGGAAGGGAACGTTACTATATTTGAATATATCGCCACTCCAATTAATGCTATTCCAGCAATTATTACCCATGCCTGTACCTTGTTATCATATTTTCTCGTTAGCCCTATTTTATCTAGTGGTATCTTGTCCATGTATGCCTCTATTGCATAGACTGCCAAGAGAATTGGAATGGCTAAGCCTATATCTCTTGTAAAGTAACGTGCACCTACGTCAGGTGAAGAGATTACAAAAGTTGCAAAGCCTAGGGAGAGCAAGAGAAGCTTCAAAAACCTATCCTTTGTTGGCTTTGCCATTAATGGATCTATCAGCAACAGAAGAGAAATTATCAGGGTTATGAAGCTATACCCTCCCCACATCCAAGATACGAAGCCTGCAAACAAGCCTCCTACATACATGTAAATTAAAGACCTTACCCTTTTGGACGACTTAAATCCAAGAACCATAAACAAGAACCCGAGCGTAAAGAATGCAAGACCAGCATTTGTTTTTCCAGGATAGTCTGCAAAGGCCTTGAATAGAAATGCCCCGGGATAGAAAGCAAAAGCTGTGGATGATGCTATCCCGGCCAACCTTGAATTTGTAAGTTTCCATACCATAAAGAACATTACAATAGCATCTAATCCTGCAAGGAACACGGGCTGTAGGGCAAGGGTTTGAATAATGCTGAGCCCAAACCTTCCTGTAATGTATTTTGTTACAAGCGCTACCAACATTGCACCGCCTATGTATTCCGTTTTCAAGAAATTCCTTCCCCATGGATACCAGAACATCTTCACATCTTTAAGCGGAGCTAGGTTAAAGACCCCATGATGATAAAAGTAGTTGGAAAGCCAGTAAAGTATCCAAGGGTCATTACCATTAACCATATTGGTACCATACAATATGCCTGGTATTAACCTCAGGTATACTGTTATTATTGTAATTATGATAGCTATTCCGATTGCTATAATTGTGCCAATCCTGCCGTTAAGCCCCTCTATAAGATCAGCCTTGAAAGTTGTTTGTAGGTGGCCTCCGCTTTTTTTATGTTTGCTCAAACTTTCCCCCCGCAGTCCTTGTGTGTATTAATAACCCTATTTAGACTTAAATAGTTTAATGGCATTATAGGTTGTTAAACCTGTAGATCATAAATGAGAGGCCTAATTTGAAAGGAGTCACAGTAGGCGGGAAACGCTCAGCCAATTGTTGCTATTAAATATATTAAAACCTTCGTCAACAATATATTAATTTGTCAATTAGGTGGTATCAATGAAAACATTGATAGCCTTGGGAGGTAATGCTATACAAAGGAAAGGTGAGGAGGGTAGTGTTGAAAATCAATGGAAAAACATAAGGAAGGCAGTAAGCATAATATCAGAAGCCATTAAAAATAACAGCCTTGTTATTACACATGGCAACGGTCCTCAGGTAGGCTATATAGCTGCTGCCCTACAGGAATCGAACCTTGGAAACATCGTAACGCTAGATATAGCTGATGCTATGACCCAAGGCTGGATTGGATATATGTTACAACACTGCTTTCATTCTCTGAATAAAAACGCTATAACGATCCCGACAAGGGTCGCCGTACTAAAAAATGATCCTGCTTTTTCAAGGCCAACAAAGTTTGTAGGAAAATACTACTCAAAGGAAGAAGCTGAAGTGTTATCAAAGACTTTTGGGTGGGTATTTAAACAGGATCCCAGAGGCGGGTATAGAAGGGTCGTTCCAAGCCCTATGCCCATAGATATATTAGAGATTGATATTATAAAAAAGCTGTTAGAAGAAAAATACATAGTAATAGCCGTAGGAGGAGGTGGGATACCGGTTGTAAAGGAAAATGGAAAATATTCACCAGTAGAGGCAGTTATAGATAAGGATCTAGCCAGCTCTTTGTTAGCTAGGAAAATAAATGCCGATAGGTTTATAATATTGACAGATGTAAATGGGGTTGCACTGAATTATGGGAAAGAAAATGAGGAGTGGATAGAGAAGATAAGGGTTAAAGAGCTCAGAGAGCTGTATAATAAAAAAATGTTTCCCGAAGGATCCATGGGCCCAAAGGTACTCTCTGCAATAAAGTTTGTGGAATCTACAAGAAAATATGCAGTAATTGGGAACCTAGACGATGCCGTAAATGTGATAGAAGGGAATTCCGGGACTATGGTCATTCCCTAATAAGAATCATGTAGCCATCATTTTCTCGGCTTCAAACTTTTGTCTCAGTGCTAAAGTAAGCTAACATATCGAAGCCAAGAGCTATATATTAAAAATCTTGCTACAAACCGCTTGAAAATCAAGCCGTTCTTTAAGCTGACTAACTCTTGGCTCCAGAAAGGTGCTTTAGGCCAAGCCTCCTATATGGGCAGTCCATCCACAAGTTCTCACACTTGCTCACCTTGCTCCTAGTTATGAATGAGTCAAGAATCTTACACTTAGCAAAATAACTTCCATTCCTCTCGATAACATCAAAGAATTCACACCCAGACTTTGGTTTGTAGCTGAGAGAGTAGATCTCTGGAAACACGATCTTTTCTTGAAAGCCTTTAGACAATCTCCCACCCATATTAAATAGGCCACAAGTCTTTAAAAGATATATAACTACTTCAAATATTCAGTAAGATCCCTTCTAGCCCTTAAAAGGGATAGAGAATTAATTATGTCCTCTGCGTCAGCCTTCATCCAACCCCTTATAAACAATAATACTTCATCTAAAGTATATGTCTTTGCTACAGCACCTTTAATAAAGGAGTTTCTCATAGTTTCCCTTATGTGCCAGTTGCCAACTGGCGCATAATACGATGGCAGAATTTCCCTCAATATAATAGCGTTTGCCTTTTTCTTTTTCCTATAGAGAAACTCCAAGAGGGAGATCCTCGCTGCAGAAAACCTCCATCCATGGAGCTGATCCTTCCCAAGGGATCCTCCCTTATTATATTAATAACTGGCTTTTTAGCATTCATTGTCCAAACTGTTGATGGATGCCAAACCTCTGCCCATTCCACATATCCCTCCCCAGGCATTAAAATAGTTAAGAACCTATTGCTCAGGTATTCACCCTCATAAAGCTCATAATCATTTACCCCATTATAGTCCCTTACCATATCCCTGAGCTTCTTTGATATTATATCATCTATAGCAGTTATTGACCATCTTGTTGGAACCATTCTCCTCTGCCTTATCTTGCCCAAAAAACCTAGGCTAAACATATTTTGTATCATATATACGTCGATACCAGCTGAGTACATCTTCCACACAGCGGATTCAGCTTTAAGGTCATCCCATATCACCTTTTCCATGGCTGAACTCAGTTTTGGGTTATCCCTTACAAATATCCTTTCCGCCTCAGCCCTTGGCCCTAAAGGCTTTGTTATGCCATCAAACGAAAGTTTTGGCAAAGGATTTTGTTTTAGTATTATCTCGCTATCAACGGGTTTCTCCGATATTATTGCCAGCCCTATTTCACTTTGGTAAAGCTCCCACGGTTTGTTTACATTAACCCTCAACAACGCAGAGACCAACTCCTCCCTAAACCTTATTATATTTCCCAGAGGTTCCCTCTTTATCGACCACATCACAGGATTATTTCTATACCTAGCTTCATCCCCCCTTAGCTTTGGCGGCACCATGTAGTGGAACAAAACCTTTGGATACCCATACTCACCAACAAGCCCGCTTGGCGGGGTCGCGCCTTCTGCTACTTTATTTGAGATGCTTAATGCTGCGTTTAGCCTAAACCTAAACCCTTCTAAAATTGGACACTTCGGAAGACCACACAACCTCTTGTATCCTTTACACCTTGAACAAAGTTCTGGCGGGATGCTAGGCATCTCTATTCACTTACAACAAGGAGTGGATCCTGCTATTCCTCGGATGAAGCCTTATTGTTTCCAAGTTTTCAGGAAAAATGACTTCGGGTTGGCTCTCGAAGCCAAGCCTATCCCATTTTTGCTTTATGTAGATAGCAAAGGATAAGGTCTGGCTCGGCTCACCATGATTTAGGATTATAGACCTAGGCTTTGGATGTAGGCTTCTAAGAAACGACATCAATTCACTCCTATTAGCATGACCAGAAAAGCCTTCAATCCTTTGAACCTCAAGGTTTACCTTGATAGTTTTTAGCTGTCCATCATCTATCATCTGTATTTCCCTCTCCCCATCAACTATCCTCCTCCCAAGTGTCCCAGACGCCTGGTAACTCACAAAAGCAATTGCGTTGTTCTGGTCTTCGGCAAGGTTTTTGAAATATTCTAATATAGGACCACCAACCATCATACCGCTTGTTGATATTATAACCGCTGGACCTTCGCTAAATATGGCCTCATCTCTCTTTGTCTGGTCATTAACGAAGACCATATTTCTCCCTATAAATGGATTTTTGTCCTCATGTAATATTTCATCCCTTATGGGTTTTGCCAAGAGCTCAGGATATGAAGTATATATTGCTGTTACTTCATATATCAAACCGTCAATATAGATCGGCATCTCTGGAACCCTTTTGCTTTCAAACGCCCTGTTTATCAAAACCATCATATCTTGGGCTCTACCTACTGCCATCACTGGTATTAATATCTTACCCTTTCTATCATAAACCTTTTTTATCAGGCTAAAAAGCTGGGCCTCTGCTTCTTCCCTTGTTGGAGTATCCGTAGCCCCATAAGTGGTTTCCATAATTAATGACTCAACCCTATGAAACTCTGTTGAGGCCGGGGGTTGTAACCTTGTAGTGTTTGATTCTTCCCTTGGCTTGTAGTACTTTATGTCCCCTGTATAAAGGAGATTAAACAAGCCTTGACCTACATGGATGTGGGTTAACGCCGAGCCCAGTATGTGTCCAGCGTCTGAAAAGGTGAGCTTTGCGTCTGGCGAGAGGTCGGTTACTACGTTGTAGTTAACAGTAATAGTTCTGGTAAGCATAGTATTTATGTCCTTCATGGTAAATGGTGGATCCCTCCCTTCTTTTATAAATAAGTCTATGAAATCCTTTAACATAAGCACGGCTATGTCCCTAGTAGGTGGTGTCATGTATGCAGGACCCCGGTATCCATATTTATACAACAATGGTAACAGCCCTATGTGATCCATGTGGGCGTGAGATATAACGATTGCATCTAATTCCTCTACCCTGAACTCTGGTGCATCATAAAAGGGATATGCATCTGCACCATAGCCATTTTGCGCGAAACCAGTATCCAGCAGTATCTTGCTCTCACCTGTATCTAGTAATATGGATGACCTTCCAACTTCTCCGAAGCTCCCCAAACCTGTGATCCTTATTTTTCTAGGCCCTACTATCATATCCCTGTATACCCTTTCACCTATCTCTCTCAAAGCTTTCTTCCTTTCAGAAGAAGCCCTTATATAAAGGTCTAGAACTGATGCCAAGGTCTTGCTTATCAAGGGAGGCTTCCTTGTTACCTCCAGTCTCCAGCCAGTTGAAGCCAATACTTGGTTTCTAAAGGTTCTGCCCCTTCCCAAGAGTTTTCCAGGCCTTGTTGCAAATACCCTTACTTCGCCCAATACCTCGTCGAATTGTATATCGCTTGGTGATATGCCAGCATCCTCTGGAGCATTTTTCATTATATATTGTATGGTAGCCTCTTTTGGTTTTCTTGACTTAGGATCGGTCCTTATGACCATCCTTTTCCTGATTTGCTTGGCTAGATCCTTTATTTTCTCTTCTCCCTCAAGAATCCATTGAGGATTTTTTACATATATTGCTATTTCAGGCCCTTCAAACTCTATACTCGAAATCCCTGCATCCTTTACATTTTTCAGTATCTCCGTTACTATCATAGACCTTAGCCTTTGCCCGACTATCAGCCTTGATTGGCTTGACTCTTCCAAACCAAATCACCTTTTTTAACTTATTAAAAATAATAAAAGCAGGCTTCACTACTATCATAGGAGTTGTCTGAGAGGTATAAACCTTTCTATTATATTGTTTTGAGTAATGGCTATTACATCAACACCATCCCCTGTAGCAGAATCCCTTAATATTGCTACCTTTACTGCCTTTGCTGCCAAGTCTATCGCCTTCTCTATCTCCATATCTTGCACGTATTCTCTTTCCAAGACCCCCAAGGCTACTGGAGATCCCGAACCAGTCGAGGTCATTTTCTCTTCTGTAATGCTACCAAAATAGTCTAGGCTATAGAGCCTTGGTCTAGAATCATATCCGCCAACTATTAGCTGTACAAGGTAGGGGTAATACTTCGTAGAAAACAAAACATTGGCAAGAAGAGTTGCCATGCTTTTCACTGTCATCCTCTTGTTGTTTGATATCTCATAATACCTTGCCTCCTCCCTTATACTATCTGCCAGCATCTGGGCGTCAGCAACAAGGCCAGCGATCGTCACTGCAGCGTAGTCTGTTATCCTAACTATTTTCTTAACAGATCTACTGGCTATAAGGGTTCCAGCTGTGGCTCTTTTATCAGCTGCTAGTATTACTGCATTGTTTATTATAAAGCCTACTGTTGTTGTCCCATGGAATGCCTTTAATGGTGCTTCTCTATCAAAATGCATCAATCTATTTCCACCAAGATACCTGTATGATATAGGACTTTAATATTTATGCCTTAGCTAAAATATATCTTATCAGCGACATTAAAAAGAACATAACTATGCATCTATATCAAGTATAGTGCAGAAAAAGTTAATTGATCAACCCAATAAAGCTTCATATAACCATAAAATCAAAGTGATATAGCCTGCTGGTTTTTCTGGCACTTAGCGCTTATTAATTGTTAGGTTATTTAGTAGCATATGATTCGACAAGGTGGTAAAGGCCTTGAGGCCCTGTGCCTGTATAGAGGCATTCCGAGCAATTATCTATATAAAAAATGAGGGGAATTTGAGGAAAAAGGTAATAGAGGAAAAACCCACGAGGCATACCAGCAGGGCTATTGAAGGAATAGGTCAGCTTCAGGGAGCTGTAGCAGCCATTAAGGCAACACTATAGGATGAAAAACATTAACCGTTTATTTCTATTATTGCATCAGAGTCGGGTAATACTTTCCAATCTTTACCTATTCCAACAACGACAAGCATTGCCTTAGGTTCTGCTCCAGCTTTTCTCGTTAAATCTATTAGCGCGTTTAGTGTATGTCCTCTAACGCTAAAATCATCAACTATTAATACTTTCCTTCCATTTTGCAATTCCCTTTTTGGTACATAGAAAACATTATAAGAGGCAGGACCGGTAAAATATATACCTTCTATTACTGGTTCACTCGTAGGGGGCTTTTGTTTTCTAGCAATCACGAGCGGAACGCCTGAGTTGATGCTAATCGATGTTGCTAAGCTTATCCCACCGGCCTCTGGTGTAAGCACTGTGTCATATTCGTCATTAAACCTCTTTTTGGTGTATTCTGATATTAAATATAGCGCATCTGGATTCCAGGTAACTCCACTAATATCATAGAAGCCATTATAGACCTTTATCGCGCCAGCAACTATTTTCGAAATAACATTTTTTGACAGTAGCAATTCTATTATCTCCTTTGCATTTCCCTCAGAAGGTAGCGTGTATTCCGTCGAATACCTAGAGAGCATAGATATAGGAAGGCCAGTTATACTAGAGATTCTGGTCAGCGACATAAATTTTCTTATTGATCTTAGTATCTTAACTGCTTCTAGCCTTTCTTTATAGTTTTGTTGTCTCATTTTCCTCGTTTCTATTTTATCTTTTAGTGCTTAAAACTATAACATAGAATAGATAATATCTGCCAGCTTCTTAGCGCCATCTTCATAAAATGGAGGGGACATCTTTTTTACCTTTTCAATAGCATTTAAAATATTTTCACGACTAACCTCATCCGGCCTTAGGTAATATGCATTTATTTTTTTAGCCATTATTTCAGATTCTTTAAGCCTTATATCGTTCTTCATCCATTTCCACTCTATATTTGGCGATAGAATTGTTGGTTTTCTGTATTTTATTGCACTCTCCACAGCAGTCCTTCCAAAATGGGTTATAACAACACTCGCATGTGCAATGAACCGTTCGATGTCTGGGTCAAAGTTAAATGCCTTCCATTCCTTGTGGCTGTTTTTATATTGGTTTGGATCAACCTTACCAGTTTGTAAAATCACGTCTTTAAGGTCGGTTTTTGAAATCTCATCAAAGAGCTTTTTGTATCCATAACTCCCGGCTGTGACTAGTATATACCCTTCGTCTTTCGCATTATATTTTACCTTACCCAAAAAAGGGCCAACCACAAGCCCCCTAGGATTAAATTTTTTTTGTTCTTCCCATTGAAAGGCAACTATTTTAGAAATACCTCCTAGTATCTTTATGGTTCTACTAGGCTCAAGGAATCTTTCTGTTGCCTCGAATGAAACTATATCAGAGCCTTTTAACCATGCTGATATTGCTGAAGAAATGCTATGATTACTACCACTTGCCACGACTATCTTATATCTTCCTCTTATTCTTTTAATAGATTTTATAATAGCGGGGGGTGCCTTAAACAGGCTAAGATATAAAGGGTCTTTTGGATCTAAGAATTTCGGGGTCTCAGCTACTATTTCCCCATAAGGCCTCACAGAAGACCTTGTCCATAGGTCATTTTCTGGTATAACAAACTCCGCTTCCACTCCCAAGTCTACTAGGTATTGAGCAAGCGCTACGCTATGTCCTGTGTGGCCTCCTCCGCTAGCTATAATAAGTACCTTCTTCATCTCTTCATACCTTTCTCAGCTTTTTTACCTCTTTTTCTTTAGCTTTGATATAAAAAAACCAGTATAGCCTTCCTCTATACTGAACCTTACACCATAAGAATTCCTTGTCGTACCAAGAATTTTTATATCTTCTACGTCAAACCCTATCGATTCAGCATATTTTATGTTGCTTTCATTTTCTCTGTATGTAATTGTACATGTTGAGTAAATTAACGTACCTCCAGGTTTAAGCATTCTGTACGCTTCACCTATAAATTGTTTCTGGTATTTGCTTAGCATGATTGCATCTCTTAGCGTTTTTCTATCAGAAAGCTTTGGACGCACGCCAATATTTGTGCAAGGAGGGTCTACGATTACAATATCAGCTTTTTCCTTCATGTTTAGGTCGGAGCTTGCATACCTAGAATCCAACGCTACTATCTCTACCCAATGATAGCCAAGCCTTTTCATGTTTTCTTCAAGCTTCTTCTTCTTACTCGGCCTATCTATCGCTATTATCTTTGCTTTTGCCCCGATTTTTTGTGCCACACATCCTACCTTGCCTCCAGGAGCTGCATTCATATCTATAATGACACGGCCAGCTTCTATCACAGCTATTTCAGCAGCCCATATACTGGGTAAGCTCTGCGAATAGAAGTAGCCTTTATTAAATCCTGGTAGTTCTCTTATTTTGGGTGATCTATATATTGATTCTTCATTTATTATAGCTTTTCCATTCCTTAGGTGCATTATTTCATTAAAATTTACAATGGATGTACCTGAGGCTAAAGGAATGCCATCTTTACTACAAACCGTTACCTTGTCGCCTTTTTTTATTTTATCAGCATATATTATGCCCGGAATATAAACATCGCTCCCTATATAAACGGAATCCGATGCGTATTTGTTTACAAAAACTTTTTTCTTGTATATGCTTATTTTAAATGGTCCATTGATTGGAGAGTATATAACATAATCAATATTTTTATCCTCATAGAACTTTATTCCGTTTTTATCAAAGAGTTCCAGCAACCCTTGTTTTGATGTCTTTAATGTATTAACCCTTAAATATATGTTCTTGGGTGGCTTGATTAATTCATTTATGACCTTCATAGCATTTCCGTAGAGAGTATCAAGTTCTTCTAGGAGGCCGATATCGTATCTTAGTGAGTTTTGTGAGTTACATTCTAGGTTATTCCCTTTATGTTTCATCTTATCTTCCGCTTGTCTAAATTAGTTTACACTTTAAATTTAAAACTATAAGAGCCTGGTAGTGGGATATAGCCTTTAGCAAATAAGCATGTTCTAGATAAAGTTGCATAAGGCGCTTGGCAACTTAAATAGCAACGCTTTTAGAGCTTTGTTGGAAATAATCTTATAAGCTAAGTAAACAACAAACCAGTTAGGGAAGTGTTGTGCTAAGGGATCTTAAAAGGGGCTTGTTTATAGCCTTAACGTCATTCAAACCAGGTTCGATACATAGGTTTGTTACTGACCTAGAATTTGAGCTTAGGTTAATTGAATCTATAGAGCTTTTAGATACAATGGAAGTTGCATATAAGAAAGGCAGGGATCTGGCTCTAGGAAATATAGATGCTAGGTCGTTAGGCGTTGGAGCTTTGATCAGCGACACTGCTAGAAGATCGTATGAAATAACGGGCCAAAAGCCATTGATTGGCCTCATGGCTGCAGCAGTAACCCTTTCCCTCTTAGATGGCTATACTAGCATCTCAAAGGAGAGAATCTTGGATAGTATTGGGAGCTTATTAACTAGGACTATTTATCGAACGCCTGCTCAGGATACGAGGCAATTAGTAGAACTTGCTGAGGATGTTAGCTTATCTAGGTATGCAGATTTTCTGGCTAGTTCCGGTTTTACAAAGGAATCCATAGAGTATGAAAACAGAACCTTGGGTGATCTATTCGAGTTATTATCAAAGATTGATACAGGGTTTATGTTGAACCTAAGGGATTATAGCTATTTGCTAAGGCTATCAAAAGACATGCACGAGTATAAAAACATGATGTTGGCATCAGTAAAGGCGTACTTAACCATAACAGGTGATATCCTAAATGTGGAGGAAATGAAAGGTATAGACCTACATGATCAATCCTTCTTACCAAAACTATCCATACTAGATAAGAAGTATAGGAAGCTGAGGAATAAGCTAGAAGGGGCTGTTGGTGGAGTATTTATTTCCCTTTATTTTCTAAATAATCAGAAAGAACCATTAAATATTATCTAGCTGAGCATACCCTAATATCCTGGGCCTACCAAGTGGCAAGTTTACATCAATAATTAGTAGCCTATTAAGTTTTGGTAGAGGTTTTGATAGTTCTAGATCGAGCTTGCTATTACTATTGTGCTTTACCTTCCCTGTAACAACAATACCATTGGATATAAAATGGTATGTGTTACCTTGCTTTACTTCGCTCCATGGATACTTCACAAAAGATCCTTTGGCTTTCTTCAACGTTTCTTTACCAAAAGGGATCAAGGCATACGTACCTTTCACCTCCTCAGTCTTGACACCCTTTAGCGCTATACCTATCCTTACTTTGGGTTCTACAGATTGCTGGTTTTCATCAAACACTTGGATGTTCTTTACCTCGACAGTTTTCATTGAGGGAAGGGCTATTAATTTATCATACCTCTCAACCTTCATGAGGGTAAACCCAAGCATTATAGTACCGATACCTTTAACAGTGAAAACCCTGTCTATGTATATAAAGCCTTTATCAGTGTTTTCAATCGCCCCTATACAACATTCTCCATATTCAGATACTTCAATGTTAAGCTTTGAGGCGGCTAATAGCTTTTTAATTTCGTTATTTCCATTATCAACAACACAAGCCTTGGAATCACTCGAGTTGGCAACAAGTAGGAACTCTCCATCGGTCCAATCCATTTTATTTTTTGGAATAACCACTACCTTATCCGAAAGTGTTGAGGCCTTTGCAACATTTATTATTGAGCTTGGGTATTTTTTTGGAATTAAAAAAGACTTGATGTAATCACCATCTTTTTTGTAAAGCATAGATAAGTCGTCCTTCTCTTCCGATATATCAACTCTTGTGATAGTCTTTAACTTATTAATCCCTTCAGATGACAGGATAGCTATTACTTCTCCTCTCATATCAGTTCTCCGTTCGGCTTTAGGATATAGGTAAAAATAAAAACTTCAATGGATGATATTTATTTTGTCACTATTTCAATGAAAGTATCAGATAAGCGATCGTAGATATCTTAGGATTGGTATTTTATCACAGAGATTAAGAAGGTTCAAGTTTATCATAACTAATTGATAAAAACGATATTGCTATAAATGCCAGAGCTTATAATATTTAAATTTAAAACACCTCGGTATATTAAGGAAATTAGAGGAACAGATAATGGAAACACACCCTCTGATAGACGCCTATGGTAGGGTTTTGGACAATTTGAGGATATCGGTAACAAGGGAGTGTAATTACAGCTGTATCTTCTGCCACCTAGAAGGTGACCCCATTGGGGGGCCACAAAAGGTAGGCACGTTTCCTCCTCTTCTTTCTCCTCACGACTACTCCATAGTTGCAGAAGCTGCTACAAGAATTGGTATTAGTGGATTTAAAATAACTGGCGGTGAACCCCTTGTTAGGAAAGATATCATAAAAGTAATAAATTCAATAAGCGATGTAGTAGGAGATGCTGATATTTCAATGACAACTAACGGTTATCTCTTGGAAAAATACGCCAGCAGCCTAAGAAGGGCTGGCCTTAAAAGGCTAAACATATCTATACATTCATTAAGAAGGAATGTTTATAAAAAGATAACTGGAATTGATGGTCTTGAAAGGGCTATAAGAGGTCTTGAAAAGGCCATAAGCATTGGTTTCGTCGTAAAAATAAATGTTTCTGTAGTGAGGGGACTAAATGAAAACGAAATATGGCAATTAGTGGACTTTGCCCACCAAAAAGGTGTTGTTTTGCAATTGATAGAGCTACAGCCTATTAATTCAGGGGCCAAGGGATTTGAAAAGCTCCACTTTCCCCTTTTTTTGATAGAAAAGGAGCTTATTGAAAGGGGGGCAAGGAAGTTCAGGAGAAAAATGCACAATAGACCGGTATATATACTCCCAGATGGGACAAGGGTAGAAATTGTGAAGTCCTATAACAATCCTGTTTTTTGTGCTGGTTGCAATAGGGTTCGCCTTTTACCGGATGGTATGCTAATACCTTGCATAAATTGGAAACTCCCAGGGGTATCTTTATTCCCTGGGATAAGGGAAAGTCCAAGAGAAAAGGCTGTAGAAAGCGTGGTAGAAGCATTTATAAAAGTTAATTTGCTTAGAAAGCCTTATGCCCTGTACCAAATATATACAAAGGATTACATAAGTGATGGTAAGGAGTTAAGGCTTACCATACCAAAAAGAAGCTTCAGGTTATTAACAAAGAGAGACCTGCAAATCTCTTTACATAAGGGAATTTATAGATAAGGTAAAGGCCATTTAATACAATATAGTTGGTCTTTATAGCATTTGGCTAGTATATGCAATATATTTGATTGTGCTTGGTTCTTTAGCTAGCCGAATTATTTGATAATTAATGTATGTTTGGTTTAGGTGCTAGATTTTTCAAAGCATCTTGTTTTAGGCGTGAATCTCGGCTTTAATGAACCCGATAAAAGCAACACGGTACCTAAGATAAATATGGATGAGGAGTATATATTCCACCCTAGGGTTATTATTAATACAATAGAACCTCCCGCTATAAACCCACCACTTGCAACTAGACCGGCATCGCTGGTAAAAGGGCAAACATTTTCTTTATCAACAAAGTAAAATGCCATGAGCGATGCTAATATAGAGGAAGACGCAAGGCCAACATAGGGGTTGAAAAGCATGGATAGAAGGGCTAGTGGCACAGTTACAAAGGAATGAACCCTTTTAGTAACAAACCCAAGAGAAAGGGCAGGTATTAATATGAACGAGAAGAAAAGCATTTCTTCTAAGATACCATGGGAAATGAAAGGTATAAGCGAGGTTATTAACAGTGAGGAAGGTATTAGCATCTTTGAGTTCTTTAATGACAAAATAATTAGCGAGGCGAAGAGAGGTACTAACACAACATATTTTAAAGGAGAGATGAATAAGATAGGAATGGAGGATAGCGATATTAATAAATAAGCAACATAATCTTTCTTATTTATTAATATCACCGGTTCTGCTAAGGAAATTAAGTATATACCAGATGATATCATGGCTTTTGGTGGGAAGATGAGGGAGAATGAAAATAATAATGAGGAAATCAAGAATGCTATACTTGTATAGGTAAACCTGGTTTTATGCATTCTTTTCACCTCAGAAGAACCTAGCAAAAATGAAGAACGCAGCTACGACTGAATTTGCAAATTTAAATACAGATAAAGCATTATCTTTGTTTGGGGTTCTGATAAACTTAGCGATCTTTATGAGCGCAATGATAACGAAGATACTAGAGAGGGATGCTGCTATTAGCCCTCTTCCAAGTAGCACATAGAAAAGCCATGTGAGTATTGCCATAGAGGTGACAGAGGCCGATGTTATTGTGGCAAAGATCTTTTCATTCTTTATGGTTGATAGCATGGGTATTGATGCATTTATGTAATCCTCTTTGTGGTAGTATGCAATAAACCATATGTGCATAGGTATCCAAGCTATAACGAACAGAACTATTAATATGCCGCCTATTCCATAGCTACCGGTAGCAGCAGCCCATCCGCCCAAGGAGGGCATGGCTCCAGCAATACCGCCAATTACGATATTAGCTGGTGTTGTCCTCTTAGTCAGCTCTGTGTATCCTATGATATCAAAAAGCAACCCTAATATTATAGCAAATACCACATATTTGTTGATAAAATCTGCTGTTATCACGCCTACTAATATAAGCAGTGTTATACCAATTATTGCTTCCTTTCGGTTCAGCCTATGCGAGGGAAGGGGTCTTTTTTGTGTTCTTTTCATGATAGAGTCTATGTCTACTTCTAGGTACATGTTTAAGGCGGTAACTCCTCCAATTCCCCCTATACCTATAGGGATGAGGAGGAGTATGTCCTTAATG
>WALX01000016.1 GCA_015522625.1 Candidatus Hestiella sp. | reverse complement strand
CCATTAGGCAACTCCTATGAGCCTCCACTATATTATAAATAGTAACACACCTAATAAATGGGTCTTGTCGAACATAAACTCATTCAGGTTTTTTAAAGGATAGTACCATGTTTCCCGCAGAATTCCTTGACTATTCTCCTCCTATTTTCGGAGCTTTCTACCAAGAGCCCTCCCTTCCTCCAAATTAAGAGGCTCAAATGGTTTCAACACTCTTGAGCTTAGCAGGTATGGCTCTCATAGAGCTGTCCAAGTCAAAGATCCTAGTTAAAGGCCTCAACATAACTCCAAGCTTCTGAGAGGGGAATAGGGTTAATGAATTGGAGACCCAGCCTAGGGCTGAACCCAAAGGAGGGAGTTAGACTTTAACTTTCTCCTTCCAATCTATACCGCTTAGCGTTCCACGTAACGATATTATTGATTCCAGAACGCTTTTCTCTGGTACCCTAACGTTGTTGTAAAAAGCCATGTCATTATAGAGCCTTGCAACCTCAGCGAAGGTATTGTCGTTCAGCGCCCTAGAAATGTCTAGCAAGAGGATAACGGCAGAAGCCCTTGCAAACCTGTTCAGCGCCCATTTCGCTATCCACTCCCCTTCCTGAGGCTTCTCCTCCACCTTCTTTATTGTATCCTTTATTACATTAAAGGCTTCTTCTGCCAACGCTACATCCTCTTGGCTCCTTACAACCTCTTCAAAGTCTTCTAGAAATGTTTTGTGCGCACCCTTCTTCCACATCGCCTCGAGCATGTCTAATGCCTGTATGTTGCTTGTGCCTTCCCATATAGGTGTTATTAACGCTTCCCTGTGCCACCTCTCTATAGGGAAGTCGTAGAGAAATCCTATGCCACCAAATACTTCCATTGCAGTCCTTGAAACCTCTGCCGCTATGTCTGCAGTAAAGTTCTTCGCTATGTGGGTCATGAACCTTGCGTAGTGGTATTTATCTGTATATGGCGGCTCATCGTGCCACGCCTCGTCAAAAAGGCTTATCGCTTTCATCATTAACGCTAGGCCTGCCTCTACCTTAAGCTCAGCCTCCAAGAGATCCCTCGCCATGAGGGGATGTTCCTTTGTTATCTTTCCGAAAGCGCTCCTTATCGAAGCATATCCATAAGCCTCTAGATAGGACTTCCTGGCAACCCCCATGGCGCCCATGGAGTTGGCAAGCCTAGAAACCATAAGGTCTTCCATGGTGTAGTATATGCCTTTTTCAGGCTCCCCTATGAGGTATGCCTCCGTATCTATAAACTCCACTTCACCAGTTGGGACTGCAACTGTACCGCTCTTCCACTTCAGCCTCCTGACCCTGTAGTTTATCTTCCCACTTGCATTAATCCTTGGCACAAAAAATAGGGAGAGACCCTTTGCACCCCCTTTAGCTCCCTTGATTCTAGCCGTTGTGAGGGCCATATCAGCTATCCCTGCACCGCTTGAGAAGTATTTGTAGCCATTAAGCTTCCACGCCTTCTCATCCTTCTCAGCCTTCGTCTCGTTTGCCCCTAGGTCGCTACCCCCTTGGACCTCGGTAAACCAAGTGGCGCCCCAGAGCGGCTCATCAATTCCAGAAAGGTTTTTATAATAATCCCTTATGCCTTTATCACCATATTTGAAGAGGGCATATGCTGTTTGTATAGTTATTGTTAGTATGCACGCAAGGCCAGGATCCCCTATGAGGTATATGCCGGCGTAGTGGTTGTGCCAGGACCTACCTTCGAATGGGTGCCTGTTAACCCCTAGGTTCTTTACTAGATTTACTATAACTTCTCTTTCCATAGGGTCTAGCCAGACTATATCTGGGTTTTCTTCGTTAACTCCCCAGTTAACAAGCGTAGGGAAGCTAAACCTATCTACCCTATATGCCATCTCATATACTTCCTTACCCGTATATTTTCCGAGCTCCTTAAAATCAGGTTCCTTGCCTAATGAGTACCTTAACATAAGCCTATATGGCTCATCTAGCGAATAATGGTCCAGGCCATAAGCAAGGCTTATATGCTCCAAGCTATTCAAAGGCACACCGAACACCCACCTATGCTATCACGAGAGCAGGTTTTAAACTAAAACCTTACTCACCTTCTAACATTTTCTCCATCGTTGCTTTAATTTCCCTTTTGTTCACTTTTCCAGTACTCGTTAAAGGAAGCTCTTCTACCTTGAGGAACTTATCTGGAATCCACCACTTAGCGATCCTTCCTTCATTTACAGCTTCTTCCATGTGCTTCCTTATTGCATCAGCATCGGCATTACCTATGTAGACGGCTACAGGCCTCTCGCCCCATTTCTCATCTTTAACTGGGATTACAGCTACCATTTTAACCCCTTCGACCTCGCTTATAATGGACTCTAGCGTGCTACTCGGTATCCACTCCCCTCCGCTCTTTATTGCATCCTTAACTCTATCGAGTACCTTAATCCCTCCATCTATTGTGGGCTCGCCAAGGTCCCCTGTCTTAAACCATCCGCCTACGAACGATTCCTTGGTTTTCTCCGGGCTCATGTAGTAGCCTTCTGGCATCCAAGGAGACCTATACCATATTTCTCCAGATTCGCCAACACCAGCTTTAACGCCTCCTTCCCTAACAACCTTTACCTCTGCGTAGGGTACTGGGTGCGTTATGACCCTGAGGTCATCTTCATTTACGTGATCAGTAACAATAGAGATAGAGGTCGCTAGCATGTCTGTAGCGCCATAAATTGTCGAAAACACCATGCCTGCTTTCTTCATCCTTTCAGCTAGGTTAGCTGGTACTGGTGACCCGCCCAATAAGACCTTCAAACCATTAAATCGCTCTTTAGCCTCTAAAAGCGTGTATATCATTGTTGGAACAGCGTTAAGCCACGTAACCCCTTCATCCTTTATAATGTTTGAGATTGCCTCTGAAGCAACCTTCTCCACAAAAACTAGCTTTGCCCCTATGAATGGTGCAATAAATATTGAGCCCCAAGAGAGTATGTGAAACATAGGTATCAGCGAAAGCATGGTATCCTTGCTGGTAAGCCTTGCTGGCGTCTCATATAATGAGAGCTGGTGCACTATGGAGAGGGCACCCTCCATCATTTTCCATTGCCTATATAGCGCACCCTTAGGCTTCCCGGTGGTACCAGAGGTGTAGAGGAGCGCATAATATGCGTCTGGATCACTTTTCCTAAGCGTTGCTCTAGGGCTACTCTTAATAATACCTTCATATTCGTCCAGCAGGATTTTCTCATTAACGTTTAGGGAACCAGCTAATTGCTTGAATGGAGATGAGTAGAAGAGTACCCTTGGCCTAACCTCATTTATTATCTCTGCGAGCGTGAGTGGTGGGAGCCTAAAGTTTATTGGTAATAGTATCGCCTCTAGGTTTGCCAAGGCATATGCTATCTCCATGAACCTTACTGTGTTGAAGTCAATTACAGCTACTATGTCTCCCTTTCCTATATCCCTTTCCTCTAGGTATTTCGATAATCTCAGCATCCTTTCAAGCATTTCTTTATATGTTACCCTGTTATCAGGACCCACTACAACCCTTTCAGGAAACAGGTTAGAACCTCTAATAAGAGGATAAGAAGCCCCTAGTTTGGACACTATATCACCTATATGTATGTAAAACGTCTTAGCATATTAAATGTTTCCTAATGCTTCTTTCATAATGGTGCTGCAGTTTTTGTCTTTAAGGGATTCAGCAGAGCATATTCAGCAGCTATGACTAGTATATGCTCTGCTGACGCCTCTGGCCCCCAAGCCACTAAGTTGAAACCATAGGTGGGACGCGGTGAAGCACCGTAATGAAGTTAGCTTAGAGTTTTTATCTAGGATCGGTGATGGCGCCTAGTTTTGCATCCAGCGTGAGTATAGCCTATGAGACTTCCCCTGTGAATTCTAATATTTGGAGTATGTCTTGGAACGTCTTCTCTTCTTTCACTTGTTCGGTTACAAACAAATGTAGGAATACCTCCGTTGGTTTATTACCTAGTTTTTTTGCAAGATCTACTAGGTCGTTTATATGTTTCGTAACTAGTTTTTCATGTTCAAGAGCTTTCCTGAACACCTCTGTGACACTTTGCCAATTGGCTGGTGGTCTTTCTATCTTGTAGAGTTCCACTTTTCCTCCTCTATCGTTTATGAACTCATAGAATTTCATCGCGTGTTCTATCTCTTCTTTGGCTTGTATCTTCATCCAGTGAGCGAAGCCATCTAATCCTTTCTCGTTAAAATAGGCACTATTGCTAGGTATAGATATGCCGAGTAGAGCTCCCTGTTTAGCCGTTTATTTAGCTCTTCTAGTAACTCCTTGGCTAACAAATTCTCTCACCACCATCCTAGCCATCATCATGTGCCTCAGCAATGCGACCTGAGGCATGGCATATGCACCTTGGATCCATGCGCCCTCCGTCCTCGAGCACTATCCATTTAACCTTGCCCAATCTCCTATCTTCTTTATCATATAGGTAGATGGATTTCTCTTTTTCATCCGCCACGTTTATGTGAGCTCCACTACAGTATGGGTAGGTTTTGGATAAGCCGCACCTGCAAATGGTGGCATGCTTCTCCTCATCATAAAAAGTAGTCTTGGATTTGAAGAGTATTAGGCGTGGCATACTAGACTCCCACCTATATGCTAGGTTTTGAGGAACTTTGACACGTATGAGTTCTCCCCCAGGGATCCTCCTCCTGAAGTGGCCGCTTGGCTTACCCGTTAGTAGTTCTTCAAACCAGGCCTCATGTTCTGTCTCCTCGTGAAGTATTGCTAGGGCTAGGT
>WALX01000015.1 GCA_015522625.1 Candidatus Hestiella sp. | reverse complement strand
TTCCACAACAGGGGGCAGGTAAAGGTCTATGGGGTACAGCCTAAGGATGGAAAGATACCAGGCATAAAGAGGCAAAACTTTGATAATTGGTGGGGGATAGAAGAAAGGCCTGACTATGTCCTAGAGGTGACGCCTGAAGATGCAATTAAGGCCTCGGTATTGGTTGCTAGGAGTAATGGAGTGCTCCCAGGCCTAAGCGGTGGGGCAGTTGTCTCTGCTTTCCTCAAAGCCTATCATAGGGGTTTACTTGAGGAGGGAGACTATGTGGCCATAATACCAGACAGCGGCGTAAAGTACTTGGAGGCCTTCGATACATAGCTAAACAGGTGGCAGTTATGCATTCAAAAAGCAACTTTCTTAGCCTAGTAGATGATGCTGTTGAGAAGTTACAGAAGGGCCCATTTCACGTTAACTTGGGCAACTCTTATCCAGTTGCTGTCATAGGCGATATACACGGTTTTTATGATGTATTTGAGGCCTTCCAAAACCTTATAGATGAATACTCCGTGAAGAAGGTTGTTTTCTTGGGAGACTACGTAGACAGGGGATACGAGGGAGTAGAGGTATTGGAATCTATACTAAACTTCTACCTCTCAGAAGGAGATAAGGTAGTGATGCTGAGGGGGAATCATGAAGACCTTAGGATGAACAGGGTATACGGCTTTTATGGGGAGCTTGTGAGCAAGCTTGGCAGCAAAGCAGCGCCGCACATAGGCATATTGTATTCTAACCTGCCCCTTTCTGCAAGCAACAAAAATGCCTTCTTTGTCCACGGTGGCGTGCCATGCGTGGATTGTATCAATGTTGAGAAGGCCTTAAAGATAAGCTACGTGGCTGGGTTAAAGAGAGGTAGAGATCACATCGCAGATAAGGTAGTCTTCCAGATGCTTTGGAACGACCCAGACGGTTCGATAGAGTGGTTTGAAGTAAATAGTGTTAGGGGAGGGGGCTCTTACTATTATGGAAGGAGAGCGTGGACAAACTTCTTAAATGAAAATGGCCTGGACTTCATAATCAGGGGGCATGAGGTTGTTGATGGTATCTTAATATGGAGGGATGATGGTAGGTACGTGAGCAAGGTAAAGAACAGGGAGGTCATGTATTATGATTATGTTTACCATAACGTCATAACCCTCTTCTCAAGTAGGTATCACCTTGGAAGGGCAGGCTCTTTGATCCTATTCAAGGATGAGATGGAGTTTTTCGAGCTATAGTAGTTCCCCTTCCACCTGAACCCCTTCCTCCTTGCATCTATTAAGCCAAGCATAATGGAAAGCGAAGCGATGAAGTAGAGAAGGCTGTATGGTTCCTTTATTTTATTTGTAAGTCCACCAATGTAAACGAAGAGGTTTTCCACTAGATAGGAAGCAAGGGTAATAGAAGAAGCTAGGTATAGCTTAAATATTAGTAATGGGATGAACGCTAACGGGAAGTAGAAGAGCAACGATAGTCCGACTAAGAACAAATAAAAATGCAAGCTGCTAGATTTTCTAGCATAGCTATAGAAAAGCCTTGCCATGAAGTTTCTAATGCTATCGAAACCCTGCCACGACTTTGTTTCTATGAAGTCCCTCGCGTCCACGGGTATTATCTTAACTTTTTTAGACTTTGCTACCGAGGCAAATTCCTTGTCTTCAACCAATTCCCCCTTAACTATTGCATGCCCACCAACTTCTTTATAGGTATATGGCCTTATTGAAAAACAACAACCAAATATTAAGGTAAAGGCGTCTTCCTCGTTCAGAGACCTATTATATCCAAAATAGCCGTGGAGCAAGGCTGAGAGGAGGGATTGGGTTGAGTTACATAGAATGCTATCACATTTAAACCTTGGCATGAAGGAGATAAGCTCCCCCTCTTTCGTACACGAGGACATCTTAATAAGTTTGCCATAATCCCCTTTTATGTCCGCATCTAAAAAAAGCATTGAGCCTTCTATAGGTACCATTAAGCTCCCCCTAGTCAAAGCGTATGGTTTGGGGAGCCAGCCTGTGGGCACTTCCTTAATGTCAATTACCTCCACCCTTTTGTCCTTTTCTTTGAAGCCTTTTGCCACTAAGCCAGTCTTGTCCTCACTCCTATCGTTTACAACTATAACCCTTTGAACCAAACCATTTATGGAAGAGATCTTATCTAGCATTTCCTTTATGTTTTCTTCTTCGTTTCTAGCAGGTATTATCAAGTTTACTTGTCTTCCAGCACAGGTGTTTATAATATGAAAAGAGTTCATGCTCTTCGTTATGTTGAAAATGCCGTAGGCCATTATTGCCGTTATTGATAGTGCTATTATTGAAGATATCACGCTTGCAATTATTCCACCTAGTAGCATACCCATCGTCGTTTCTTTGGGAACTTTGCCTCTAAAATGCATTAATATATAGCTAGTTGGCTTGGTGCATAGCTTAGGCATAACAGCCATGTTTCGAGTTTTAAGATTTATGAGATTTAATGCCAGTAGTTTCCTGAAGGGTGTTAAAAAGATAATAATTTCAATATCTATATTCTCCAACGGGGAAGGACTTGGTATGTGTTGCAGAGTTGCATTCACACAGCACGGCGAGCGACGGCAAGTATACGCCAGAAGAGATATTGCTAAGGGCAGTTAACCTTGGCCTTTCAGCAATTGCAATATCTGACCACAATACGTTCAGAGGGTCTGCTATAGCATTAGAGGCCTCCAAAAAGATAGACGTAGAGCTAACTGTAATACCGGCAAATGAGGTAAGAACACATAAAGGGGACGTCTTGGTATTATGCCCTAGGTTGCCCTACGAAGAACCGCCTAAAGATCCCCATGAGCTCTATGAATGGTCCTGCAAGAGGGGCTGCATAACGATAGCCGCCCATCCGTTTCACATCGGGAGGAAGAGTATTGGGGCTTACATGAAAAAGAACCCCATGGATTTTGACGCCATAGAGGTCTGGAATTCAAGAGGTCTGCCTTTTCTGAACTGGCCTGCAATAAGGTTTGCAGAAAAGTATCACAAGCCGAAGACAAGTGGGAGTGATGCACACATAATACAAGAGCTCGGAACCTCCCCTACGATAATCGAGGCAGAAGAATGCGATGCAGAAACTATAATTTCCTCTATAAAGAAAGGGAGATGCAGGCCTACAATAAGATACATGAAGCTCTCTACGCTCTACGGGGTAGTTAAGTGGAGCCTGCACAGAAGGGTAAGCAAGGGAAAGAAGGCTATATAGTTTCTTGGCTAGCTTCTAGTTCTCATATGCAGGCTTTATCATGATAGTTGGTTAATCCTATTTCTCTATTTAGGGATATACCCCTAATATATACTAATCTTTATATAGAGAAAAACAAATATCAATCCATGGTGGTAGGCGTGTCGCAAGAATTAATGTATAAGATCAATCCTAAAGCCGTTATGCTCATGGATATAGTCTATATGATAGTTCTCTTTTCCATATCCCCTCTCTTTCCAGGAATCTCATGGACGCGTATTGGCGACTTTAACATGGCAGAAATAAATTATTACCACGGCGTAATGATACAGCTGGCCGTTTTTGGGATACTTCTCGTGGCCTACGTTTTAAAATTCCCTAGGAAGCTCTTGGACTTCTTTAGCATAAGCAATATTATAATACTTATATTAAATGTATTGAGCATAGCATTTTTCTATCCTCCATGGGCTATTACTGCTAGCAATGCAATCGAGGGGGCTAGGGACTTTTATGCCACAATAATTTCGATCGTAATCATAGTTGCCCTCATAGTATTGCCGTTTGTTGAAAAGAACGTCAGGTCAATAAGCAAGGGAAGCATTGTTGCCTACATCCTATTAATAGCCTCTATCATATCAGCAACGATAGCTGGTATCATGGGGCTAGTATTGGCCGATGGGGTATTTTTACACTTCTCTAACGTCCCGTCTTGGTTTATGGCAGACATAAAGAGCTGGGGAGGCGTGTCCACTTTTATAGGCAACCTCTCCGGATCTCATAGCCACGAGATGTTACCTGCTATAGGGGGAGCTATGATAGCGTTGGCGGCTATAGTGTTTAACTATGCAGACATGAGGAGCAAAAAGGCAAAGTATGCTGTTGATGCAGGTTTTATAGTTGCTATATTTGGTGTCATAAGCATGACGGTTCTCTATATCATATCATCATTCGGAACCTATGCAATCCCAACAATTTCTCCTTTCGGCCCATATGGTGTAAATGGCTTGGCCCTTGATGATTCCCAAACAGGCCTGATAGGTTTTGGTAGTATAATTGTGGCTTTCGCCTTAATAGGTGGGGGCTTATTAGCAGACAAGCTCTCCCATACAAGGCTGTTAAAAGTCATGGAAATATTGACTTGGTTCGCTGCTATGTTTGTCTTGGTCGGGGTAGGATATCCTATTGAGTTTAATGAGGCTTTCTTCGGCTTTGCAACGCCTGGGACCCCAAAGACTGGCGGGGGACCCGGTTGGATGTATGATGCAGCGTTTATGAGGGCCCACCTGTTCTTTGTTTTTTACCTATTGCCAATAGTAGCCGGTTCTATAATAGCGGCTTATGAAATCTTGAAGGGTAACATAATCGGCAGCAGGGCTAGGGTCTTAACCAAGATCTCTAGCTATTTCTTCTTCTTTGGAATAATTATGGCATCAGATGGCGTAGTAGTTTGGACCCTTACCATTCATCAATGGTTGCCATTCATCATAGGCATATCCTTCATTTTGGCATCGATCTTCTTGCTTTTATATCCAATTTCAACGCTTACTATAAACAGGGCTCGGATCAAAGAGTCAACTACTATGGAGTAGGCATCATAGTTTTCCAGATCTGTGCTTTTTTCTTTTAGCTATACTTGCTTTATTTTTAAAGTTATTAGTGTAACACTTAATACTCTTAGAAATAAACACAGTAGTGGGGCATACCTTGCCAAGGTCAAGAAAAACTTGGTTTGATGCAATAATAGCAGACCACGTTGCGAGGATAGCAAGCGGTTTAGAGGACGTAGAGACCTTTGACTCAAGGGTTTTGGCAAAGCATGTAATTGAGGCAGTGAAGAGGACAGGGATAAGCCTGAGAAAGACTAAAGATGGCTTACTTGTCTGCCCCTACTGTGGAAGGGCCCCTTTCACAAAGAAAGGCTATTATCTTCACTTGCTCAGATCCCACTATCAGGAGATGATTGATTCTGTTGGTCACGAGATTGAGAGGCTTGCCTCTGCCTCGAAGGATGTTGAACTCTGACAACCCTCCTATCTATTGAGGTTTCAAACACTATTGCTTCTATTCCTTCGCCCACCTTTAGCGGCCCATCGTATATGTAGGCTTCTTCCTTTATATCGTGCCACTCTATGTTCTCGTCTCTTAAGATAAAATAACCTTCACCTCCACTTTTAGTCTTGCCCATCTTTATTATGCCAACTTTCAAAAGCCTTGTAGGCATATTATACAAGAGCCTCGTGGTTCTGTCCTTTAATCCCTCGCCCAAAACATACCTAGATTCGGGGGTCTCGATCGTGATTATAAAGAAATCAGCTTTCCTCTTCTTGAGCTTCTCTTCCCCGAGCTTGTATAGGGTATTTAAGGGATCTCCTTTCGTTTCTTCCTCTTCTTTTCCAACAGGTCTAAGCACCTCGAATTTTACCTCGTTTAAAGAAACTGTCGTCCTTTTATACCAGTATATTGTTATTTTCAGTCTTTGAACAACCATTACTTTACCCTAACTTTTTCTTGGCAACGAAGAATTTAAGCATACTACAAAACGCATCCTTTATTAGCTTGTAACGTAACTAAAAGTTTGGTGTTGAAAATGGGTTTAAATCCACCCGTAATCGACATGCAACCTAATATGTATAAGATAGAGGGTGAAAGTGCTTTCTCCTATTTGGCCTTAGTAAAGAAGATGCAGGGTCAGGGGAAGAGGGTGATAAGTTTTGGTATAGGCCAGCCTGATTTTCCCACTCCTGAGCATATAAAGAACGCTGCAAAGGCAGCATTGGATGATAACTTTACTGGCTATACAGAGACTCAAGGCATTGAGGAGCTTAGGAGCGCTGTTTCTGAGTATTTGAATTTCAAGTACGGTTCTGATGTGAGTGGCGAAGAGGTTGTTATAACGCCAGGCTCGAAAACGGCTATCTTCATGACAGCGGCCTCCTATATCAGGGATGGGGATGAAGCAATAATAATAGAGCCCAGCTACTATGCCTATGCGCAGGTAGTCAAACTCTTCAATGGCATACCAAAATTCGTTTCGCTAGACTTTACTCCGGGTAAAGGTTTCAGCCTAAACGCGGAAAAAGTAGAGAAGGCAATAACGAAGAGGACGAGGGTGATATTTATAAATAACCCGCACAATCCAACAGGGGCTGTGTTCGATCCAAAGGATCTGGACTACTTAATGGAAGTTGTTAAGAAGAACAACATAATCGTGGTGGCTGATGAAATATACGATAACCTGATATACACATCGAAGTTTAAGAGCCTCATCACGTATCCAGAATGGAGAGACAACCTTATTTACATCAATGGCTTCTCAAAAACCTTCTCAATGACCGGCTGGAGGCTTGCATACCTCGTTGCCAGAAAAGAGCTCATACCAAGGTTTAACGACCTTGCGGTTTCCCTCTATAGCTGTGCCACGTCCTTTGTGCAGAAGGCAGGGGTTATAGCACTAAAGGGCGACTGGGGCCCAGTAAAGAACATGGTGAAGGAATTCCATGAGAGGGCGAAGGTTCTCCATGATATACTAAAAGGCGCGCAGGGGTTCGACGTTTACATGCCTGAAGGAGCGTTCTACATGTTTCCAAGGGTCTCTGGTATCCTCAACAAGCTCAATATAAGCGTTAAGGGGTTTGTCGACATGATGCTCAACAAAATAGGGGTTTTGGTGTTGCCTGGAGACGCGTTTCCTGACAAGGCCGGCAGGGAGTTCGTGAGGTTCAGCTATGCAACAGACATGGAATCTATAAAGGAGGGGGCAAGAAAGATCGTTGAGTTTGTAAACAGCCTATAGGGTATAGGTATTGAAGAGACCCATTGGAATAATATCTGACTTTGGAAACAACCTCTACTTAGGCATAATGAAGGCCGTCATAAAGCAAGTATTGGATGGAGTTGAAATAATAGATATAGACAGCAACGTGCCCAGTTTTTCAAGGCTTGCAGGCTCTTATGTTATTTACACCTCCTACAAATATATGCCCAAGGGATCTATAATACTAGCGGTCGTTGATCCAGGAGTAGGCTCCTATAGGAAGGCAATCGTCGTAGAGACGAAGAACTACAGGTTCGTTTGCCCGGATAACGGTATTGTTTATGAAGCTGCACTAGAAGATGGCGTTAGCGATATACGTAATATAGACGTTACAAAACTTAGGACATACTTGGCTAAAAGGTATGAAGTCTTTGGCAGGCATGATATTTCTTCAACTTTTCATGGCAGGGACGTTTTTGCACCGGTCGCAGCTTTATTGGCTGGTGGGTACGATATAGATGCCTTTACCAACCCAATAAGCTTTTATGACATTGAAAGGGTTAGGATTAAGGATTTCATGAGGGGAGCGAGAGGCGAGCTAAGGCTGAAGGTAATATATATAGACAAGTTCGGTAACATCGTGTTGAGTTCTAAGTTTGAAGACCTTGGCCTCAGCATAGGGGATAAAGTGCTCGTAGTCGGAGAGGAAATAGGCGTTCACGAAAAGTTTTCAGACGTTGAAAAAGGAGCCTTTATTCTATATAAAAATAGCTTCGGATTTGTGGAGATATCACAGAATATGGGTAACGCATCGAAGTCGTTGGGTTTAGAGATAGGGAAATATGTCGACCTCCTTAAAGTTTAGTGGCAAATGTTATCGAAGACCTCCCAAAATGGTTCTTTTTTCTCCATAGGCCTCCAGGGGTCTAGATTCTTTGGCGCTTCATATTTTCCTTCTATCACATCGACCAGTATTTCTGCGAGGCCGGGGGAAAGGGTCAGTCCAGCACCATTAAGGCCTGTTATTACATAAAGTTTTTCCCTTAGCCTCCCAACGATGGGATAGCCGTCAAAGGTAGTAATGCACGGTGCTGCCCATGAGTTTACCGGGTACATGTTTTTCGCTTCATCATAGTTCTTTGAAACCTTCTCAAGGACATTGTAGGCATCGCTGTAATCTGCTACGAAACCTTCATCGATACCTTTTATTATAGTTTTATCTCCATTTCCGAGTATTGCCCTTCTAGGAGACTCAGGGACATAATAATAGTTTGTCTCATCGTTTTCAATTATCTCGTTTACCTGTTTGCCCTCAATGCTGTGCGCTTGACACCTATAATTTATTAGCCCTTCTAGTTCAATAAGTTCACTTATCCATGGTCCATTTGCCAAAACAAAGGCTTCTTTGCTGTTGCTAATTTCTTGCTTTTTCACTCCTTCCTCAACTATGCTGCCGCCCATTTTCTCAATCCTTCTTACAAGCTCGTTTATAGCCCCGCCTGCATCAACTATAGGCTGTTTAAACAATATTGCCTTGTTGCATATCCTAATAGAATTAAATCCATTAGGTATTATCTTCACATCGATACCCTTTGTCGAAAGGTATTTTCCTATATTAATGGCGCACTTCAGCTCCGAGTCCTTGGGTATCCAAATGGATCCAGACCACCTTATTATTTCTTTACCGAGCTCTGCGTACAATTGCGAAGACCTAATGGCGACGTCTATCATTTCCTTTGGCAGCTCTAGGGAAAGTATTCCGGCTGCCTTGCTGGATGCCCCATAGCCCGGATGATCCTTTTCATATACCTCTACTTCATGACCTCTCTTCAACAACGTATATGATACCCATAGACCTGAAAGGCCTGCGCCTACTACCTTTATCTTCATAATCTCCCACTTTCTTCTCTGGTTATAAATTCTCTTTAACAGTTAATAAACATTAATATCGATATTGTAGAGAAATAATTTGTTAGGATTCATGTACTACCTCTTTTACCCATTCCTTTATCTCGCTTAGCCTGAATCCGGGTCCGTCGACACAAAGCCTTTTTCCCGTCTTCCCCAGTATGCATGACCCGCAAAATCCTAAGCCACAACTTACCTTGCTTAAAGAAGCAATTGTAATGTTTTCCTTCGCGCCATACCTTTTTAGAAACGGTTTTATAAAGTCTATGCTACCTATTATATAAATGCTTGAGAACTCAGAAAACTTGAACTCTTCTAGTGGAGATACCGTATTATTATCGCCCTCTTTCAACAATTGGAGCATCAATCCAAGGTCTTCATTGCCTGTAAAATAAGCTACCTTTCCCTTTATAACATCTCTTAAGGCTAAGGCAGCCATTATGTAGGCATCTTCAACCAAAACTCCTATTCTCTTACCTAAGGGCTTCGGGAATCCTTTCCCCAAGGGTCCTATGAGACCAGCATACTTTGGCAACTCATAGTTATCGTTTAAAGCCTCGCTATTGAGATAAAAAACAATACTTTTTTTAACCCTCCAAGGAAAGGAGAAGCCCCTAAGGTTCTTTGGGAAAGAAATAAGGAAGAATTGACCCGGATCGAACTCTACGGCTTTCTTTGGGATGAAAGAAACCACCTTCCCTTTCTCAAGCTTTATTGATGAGTTTATGAATGCACTAAAATACTTTGAAGTCAATTCAACCCCTCCATCCTTCCATAAAACGGTTGCTCGAGGCAATATAAAGAGAAATGAGCTAAGGCACAAGCTAGATATTAAGGGGCTACGCTTTCAGTGAGCTGCTGCTATTTCCTTTTTAGTCCTTTTATATATTCTATTATCTGGTCTAAGCTCTCCTTGGGATATCCTTCCATCTGGTCGTGTAACAATGGCAGCTCTATAGAGAAAACGCGTTTTGTTAAGGGAACTATTTCCTCACTCTTTATAACCCAAGGCTTCCCATTGCTTGTCAAAATCTCTACGGCCTTTTTAAATCTGTTCCCATCTATTACCATAGCAAGCCCTGGAGAGGTAAGAATTACTGCATCACTTTCGAGGCATCTTCTTGTCGGTGAGGCTACATCAGAATTAGACTCAATAACTACTATTTCATGTCTTTTCTCCAAATAATTTAAACATGCATCCATCTCGCTGGTAGCACCTCCACTAAGAAGTTCCACCAGGTAGTTTTCATCGACTTTTACAGGATTTTCGACATAGGTTATTATTTCATATATTTCATACTCCATGTTTTTCGTTGTTTTTCTCAAAGAGTTCTCGTTGACAAGGTGTAAGTTCTTTACATTCTCCCGGCATAGGGTCAGGCGGGATAGGGCAAGCCTAGAGCTTACAGAAGATTGATATGCCTTAAAGGAGTTTAATGTAGCAAACTTTTCTAGTATGATGGGGATGAGCAAGCCTCCGAAGGGATTTATTATGCTTATAGGCTCTTTTTCACTAGAAGCCCTGTGAAGTAGTAGGGAATCACTTGTTACGACCATTTTCCTTTTCTTCGACTCTTTCAATACAAAGGGATTTGTCCATATCTCAGTCGCCCCGATGGGCTTAAATGCTGTGGAATCAAACCCCTCGCCATTTAAGTAGGATGTCAAACTAGAGGCTATCGTTGTCTTCCCAGAGTTCTCTTCCAAGAGCCCTATTACAAGGACTTTCAAGTCTCGCACCCCATAGATAAAGTATCGGCGAGAGGTAATGCAATTTCTTTGTGATTTTATTTCGGCTTCCAAAGAGCCATATGCATAGGTTTTCTTCTTTCATTTTTATATTTATCTCTTCATGAGACCTGAGAAAATATTATATCTGTTTCCACCCTTTTATTTATTTAGCGATGAGGAGAGTTGTGCCCGGAAGGAGCATTGCAATGACAAACTCTGGGGTATCTGAGCTACAATTTGGTTCAATTATCTATGAGCTTCCTAGTGAAAGAGGGTTGTATGTAATAGGGTTTCATATGCAGAATTTTTCTACCTTTATTGCAGGCAAGCAGCGCTTTTTCAACGATGGCTACATAATATATGTGGGCTCTGCAGGAAACGGTTTTAATAAAAGGGTTTTAAGGCACTTAATATCAAAAAGAAAGAGGTGGCACATTGATTACATTTCGCAGGCGATTGTTTCCATGCCTTCATTTATCTGCCTTATAAAAGGGGGATTTGGTGTTGAGTTGGAGGATAGGTTAGCATCAAGGCTTGCGCGCCTCTTTGCCCCTGTTGGGATGCTGGGGTCTAGCGATGCTAATGAACCACACCTTTTCTACACAAACGATATGGAAATGATACTAGAATTTCTTTATAGTTGCAAGTGCGACCTCTTTATATTCCCCTCTTTTTACGATAGTAGGAATCTAGTTTCACTTAACTTCAGATAGGTGAGAATGTGAGAAGGAGGATAAAGCTAGTTGCATTTGACGTGGATGGGGTGTTAACAGAAGAGGAAAGTAGCTGGGGGTACATGCATGAGCATTTTAAGACTGAGGGGAATGCCGCTGGAAACTATGAGAGGTTCAGAAAAGGGGAGATAGACTACCTTGGTTGGATGGAATCTGATACTAGGCTGTGGATAGAGAAGAGTGGGGGGAAGTTGGGAAGAGATGAAATAGCAAGGATATTGTCAAAGATAAGGTTGAGGGATGGTGCACAGGAGGTATCAATTTGCCTGCACAGGAGAAGGAAAATAGTTGCCTTGATAAGCGGGGGCATAGATATCTTGGTTTCAATAGTGGCGAAAAAGGTGGGGGCGGATTATTGGTTTTCAAATTCTTTAAGGTTTGACAAAAATGGGTACTTGAAACCTGGGGGCATACCGATAGTTGGTTGTGATAAGCAAAAGGTATTGAAAAGGCTTCTTACTTATTTGGATGTAGAACCTTATGAGGTCATGTATGTCGGTGATTCCGAATGGGATTATAGTGCAATGGAAATAGTTGGGTATCCAGTTGTATTTGGCAACGATCCATTGCTCAGAAGGATTGCCAAATATAGGATTGAAAACTTGCTAGATATTTGCGATATATTGGAAATAATTGAGGGTTAGGTGCGGTTTCTGTTTTCTAGGTCTTTTAATGTCTTTCTAGGTTCTGGTAATCTCTTTAGGATATGGGCTAGTAAAGAAGGAGGGATTTTATATAGCCATTACTAGCCATAACTATGATTGACTGCAGGATGACACCATGTTTCGCTGATGGTTCTAGGGACAAAAATAATACTCTGGTGCTGTAAGCAGGGAACAGTTCTGAGAAAGATTAGGATTCCTTGATGTAGCCTATTAATACGTCACTGTACTCGGATGTTGATATCGGGCTTACTCCAGGCATCTCCCTTGCTAGGTCATAGGTCACCTGCTTGTTCTTTATCGCTTTCCTTATCGCATCTTCGATGAGCACCTTGACTTCCTTCCAGCCAACATAGTTTCCTAGAAGAAGGGCTGCGCTGAGTATTTCGGCCGTCGGGTTTATTACATTCTTGCCGGCATATTTGGGAGCTGTTCCATGTACTGGCTCAGCAACCGCTACGCCATCACCAAGATTCAATCCTGCTGCCATCCCGATGCCGCCTACAAGGGCATTTGCTTCATCGCTTATGAAGTCTCCATCTATATTGGGCGCTACTATGATGTTATATTCTCCGGGTCTCGTTATGATCTGTTGCATCATATTGTCCGCTATTCTATCGTTTACAAGTATCTTGCCCTCTGGCATCTTGCCATCATATTTTGAGTAGAGCTCTTCTTCAGTTACTATATAATCCCTAAACTCACTGATGGCAACCTCGTAGGCCCACTCTCTAAAGGCCCCTTCAGTATACTTCATTATGTTGCCCTTGTGTTGTATGGTAACCCTTTTTATGTCATTTTGCATGGCCCATTCAAGAGCCCTTCTCATAACTCTCTGTGTGCCAAACCTTGATATAGGCTTTATTCCTATACCAGCGTCGGGCCTCAGTTCTATGTTAAACTCCTTTTTGAAGAGATCCCTGATTTTTTCTGCTTCCTTCGAGTTCCATGGAAATTCTATCCCCATGTAAAGGTCTTCAGTATTTTCCCTGAACACGATCCAGTCTATTTTCTCTGGATGACAATGGGGTGTTGGTTGCCCATACCATTTTATTGGCCTTATGTTTGCATAGGTTTCTAGAGCCATTCTGATCGCAACGTTTAGGCTCCTATAGCCGCTGCCCACAGGTGTTGTTAGTGGTCCCTTCAGGTTTATCCTTGCCATCTTAAAGGCTTCTAACGTGGCCTCTGGGAGAACCGTACCGCACTCTTTATTTGCCTCGTCTCCTGCAGCCACCTGCCACCAAACAATTTTTCTCTTTCCACCATAAGCCTTTTCAACTGCAGCATCAATAACCCTTATAGCGTTTGTTACTATTTCAGGCCCCGTACCGTCACCCTTTAGGTACGCGACTATTGGGTTGTTTGGCACCAACAACTTTCCATTCTCATATTTGACGAATTCCCCTTCAGAAGGAGGTCTTAACTCTTCTTTATTGCACGGGATTTTGCTCAAATTTATCACCAATAACCTTAATATAGGTGAAAGTATAAATGTTTTGATTTTTCATTTATATAATATATTAAGGTTTGTCCTTAAAAAATAACCAAACCTTTTAATGCTGGATAGCATTAAAAAGGCTGGCTTAGCAAGGATTTAATTTCCCCTAGGAACGGCTTCTTAGCAATTCCCTTCTCCGTTATTATCGCCTCTATGAGCTCTGGGGGCGTAATATCAAAGGCAGGGTTGTATGATAGTGCTCCATCAACAGTAATCCTGAGCTTGCCCATAATGCTTGTTATTTCCTCCCCACTCCTCTCTTCTATTAATATGTCGTTTGGGTTTTCTGTTTTCTGTATTGTGCTTGTTGGTGCTGCGACATAGAAGGGTTTTCCTCCGTGCTTCGCTGCTAAGGCTAGGTTTAGTGTACCTATTTTGTTCGCTATGTAACCATTTAGCGTTATCCTATCCGCCCCAACCAAAGCCATGTTTGCCATACTCCTGCTGAAGATGAGGCCCGATGCCCCGTCAACGACAAGCGTAAAAGGTATCCCTTCTTTTTTCAGCTCCCAGGCTGTTAGCCTAGCTCCTTGTAATAAAGGTCTTGTTTCATCAACGTAGACGTGTAAATTCTTACCTTCAAGGTGCGAGTACCTAATGACTCCTAGTGCAGTTCCAAATCCAGCGGTTGCTAAGGCACCTGTATTGCAGTGCGTAACTATCCTTGCATTGTTTTCCACAATCTTTGAACCTATCTTTCCCATTTCTACATTGTTTTTAACGTCTTCCACATATATCTTGTGGGCTTCGTTTAATGCCTTTTCTTTTATCTCTTCAACATCTTCAAGGTCTGAGATAGAATTCCACACCCTCTTAAGGGCCCAAAACAGGTTATAGGCCGTTGGCCTCGTCGATGAAAGGATATAGTAGGCACTCTCTGCTTCCTTGAGCAATTCATCAGCCTTCCTAGACTTGCTGTTAATGATCGAGAGTGCGAGGCCATAGGAAGCAGCGACGCCGATCGCCGGTGCGCCCCTTATTTCCATTTCCTTTATAGCTTCAGCGATCCTCCTGTAGTCTTTAGTGCTCCTATACGTTTCCTGCCATGGAATAAGCCTTGTATCGATCCAGAACAGTTCCCCTTTTTCAAAGTCCCAGTATAGGGGTTTTATGCTGAGGAACCCTTCAAGTTTATCAATCTCTTTTCTTATGTCCACATTTTTCACCAGTTCGTTATTATGTCCGATAAGTTAAAAGTATCTTAGAAAAGCGTTTTAAATATGAACATATAATCATTATTGGTGTTTAACTTGGGTGCAAAAGAAGACATGATAAGGTGGTTAAAAGAAGAGGACTTAGAGGTAAATGAAATACCAGTTCCTGGTCAAGCGCCAGTTGAGTGGGTTGTAAATGCAGCCACCAAGGGTCCACTAAAGGTGTCGATAGGTATACAGAAGCCTAAGGGAAGGTCCGAGAGGTATGTCTGTAGCCTTGTGGTTATGGTTGCCGAGGAACACAAGCAGAGGCTTTCAAAGCTCTCAGAAAAGGAAAGGGTTAGCATGACCTCAGAGTTGCTAAGGAGCCTCATCATGCTTTGTCCCTCTTGCATAATCATTTTCCAGCCGGATTTGAACAGGGTTGAGAGCATAATGGTGACAAGGATTATCTATAAGGAAAGGCTCACCCAAAGCGAGCTGACTGACGCAATAAGGTTGCTCACAAACTCTTATTCTATGATAGTTTCGTATTTTAGTGTAAAGCTTGGCGTTTCTCAAGAGGGAGGGCACACTGTTATGCACATGTGAGGTCCCTAGCATGGAGACTATACCTGTGGGAGTATTGGCCAGGTCTGAGTGCTTCTATCTCGCAGCTCCTATAACCGACGCTCCATGGAAGGAAGATAATGAAGTGGGAGAGGCCTTACAAGGCCTTTTAGAGGGTAGGTACAGTATTGATAGCCTGAATATAAGCGTTTTAAAGAGGGTATTGTTGGTTTCAACGCTTTATGGTGGTCTAACGTTGGTCTATACATGCAACCCAGTGGTGCCAATAAGTAGGGTTCATGTAGACGTTGGGATATCGATACGAGAAGGAGGGCGCTACAGGCAACTTGATGATAAAGAACTTATGAAATCTTGGGCGCTTATCGTTAGTGGTAAGGAAGAGGAGGGGCTAAGCATGATATCCGGTAGCTTTGTGTATCCAGAAGGCTATGTGTGGAGTGTCGGCGGCGAATACAAGGTTGCTGTGAGGGGTATAAAATATTGATGCTAAAACAAGTAACGCTTTTTAAGCCACGTTGTGCACAGGAAGTTTCTATGAGGATCATTAAAAACAGCAGGGATAATAGGAAGCTATTTCTTGCTTACCGCAAGGTGAATAGACCTTAGTAGTAACTTTGCCGAGAGCTTAGAAGTCATGTTACCTATATCATATGGGGGTGCGACTTCGGTCACATCAACTCCTATAAGCTTGCCTGAAGAACCTATTGCCTTATCTATTATCCTGATGGATTCATAGGGCGTAAGGCCAAGTTGGGTAGGGGAATTCACTCCTGGTGAAAATGACTGGTCTAAGTGATCCATGTCTATGCTTAGGTAAATTTTCTTGCCTTTCGAAAAGCTTTCTATTTCTTTTAGCGACCCCTCGAAGTTTGTCAACAGCCTTGACCTTGTCAAGACAGTAATTCCTAGTTCCTTGGCCCTTTCAGCAGCATAAACAGGATTCGAGTAATCGGAAACTCCTACTACCATTACGTTCACCTTCCTCTTGCTACAAACATCATATAGCCAAGACCCGCTTGTCAGCCCCTCGAAGGTTTTTCTTATATCGTAGTGTGCATCTAACACAAGGATGGAGGTTTCCGGTAGAATCGATATGGCTGCATTGAAAGTCCACCCGGTTATGGCATGGTCGCCTCCAAGGAATGCTGCAGGTACATTCCTAGAAAGGGCAGTCTGTATTGCAGCTTTAGAAACCTCTTCTACCCTCTTCCTCGTCTCCGCTACATCTCCGGGTACTACGGCTACATCGCCTAGGTCTTCGAATCCAACCCCTATACTTCCTAGATCAAGGGAAAGTGGGGTTAGTGAGAAAAGCTCCTTTCTGATAACGTCTGGTGCGAACCTAGCACCGGGCCTACCTGAGGTGTTCCAGTCCCATGGAATCCCTATTAATGGCACAACCTTTCTCAGGTCACGGATCCTCAAATCACCCGCATCCCTCAGGAGCGACTTCTTATCTTTCATAATGTAGCTCTCCCAACTTCCTTTGCCCTCTCCCATAATTTTCACCCTTAAAATTGTGACTGTCTTAAAATAAATCCCTTATTCTACAATAGGTTTATTATTTTGAAAAAGGATTCCATTATTTGTGAGCGGGGTGTCTCAATTGCATCAGAACTATAAGGGGAGGCCTATAGAGGAACTTATCTCGGAAGGCTATTATGACCCGGAGACGAAGACAGTAAAGGCGATAAAGGGGGAGGAGATTCATGTACACAGTAGGGATTGGCAGATAGAAGGAATTCTGAGGATGCTCTTCCATGTCTTAGATCCCATGGTTGCAAAGGATCCAAAGAACCTTATAGTTTATGGAGGTACTGGTAAGGCCGCTAGGTCATGGAATGATTTCGAGGCAATAGTCGATTCCCTTTTGATTATGAACAGTGACGATACCTTGGTGGTGCAGAGCGGCCAACCTGTGGGCATATTCAAGCTCTACCAAGGCTCTCCGCGCGTAGTTATGAGCAATGCCATGCTTGTACCGAAGTGGGCTGATTGGGAATACTTCTGGGAGCTAGAAAAGATGGGTCTAATAAGCTATCATCAGATGACGGCTGGGTGCTGGGCATATATAGGTACTCAAGGAATATTGCAAGGAACCTATGAAACTATAGGGGCCGCGGCCGAGAGGTATTGGGGAAGCCTCGAAGGCAAGTTTGTTGTTAGTGCCGGGCTTGGAAACATGGGAGGCGCACAGCCACTTGCGATAAAGATGCTTGGGGGAGTTGCGCTGATAGCTGACGTGGACAAGAGGATGATAGACAGGATGATAGAAACTGCTTACTTAGATACTTGGACAGATGAT
>WALX01000014.1 GCA_015522625.1 Candidatus Hestiella sp. | reverse complement strand
CGCTACTGCAAGCTGGGGGGTTGATTTGGTCAGGCTTGCGATGCAAGTAGAGGGTGGATATGGCTATAGCAAAGAGAGCAACATAGAAAGGTACTATAGAGATATAAGAGGCATAGAGATAGGGGATGGAACAAATGAAGTTCAGAAAATGGTTATCGCTAAATCATTAATAGGGAGGATATTTGGAGTTATAAAGGGAAAAATGACCTATTATACACCTTGACCTTTATATCTTAACTTTTTAAGCGAATATTGTAAAGTTACTATAGGTGAATTACGAGTTGGATACAAAGAAAATTGGCGTTATAGGCTCTGGTACTATGGGCCATGGAATAGCAGAAGTTTCTGCCTTAAATGGCTTCGATGTAATTATGGTTGACATCTCCGAGGAAATATTAAATAATGCTATAAGTAAAATAAGTGAAAACCTTTCAAAACTAATAAGCAGAAATAAGATAACTGATATAATGAAGAAAATATCTACGTCTACCAATTATAGTGATTTGAGGGATTGCGATATTATAATCGAAGCAGTTCCTGAAAATTATGAGCTAAAAGCAAAAGTATTTAGAGAGATTGCTAGCTATTTGAAAGAAGACACTATATTAGGAACCAACACGTCAACCATACCAATTAATGACTTAGCCAAAGAGACTAGTAGGGAAGATAAATTTATTGGAATACATTTTATGAATTCCCCAACACTAATACCTCTAGTTGAAATAATATTAGGGAAGAAAACTTCTCAAGAGACCCTAAACGAGGTTCTTAAGTACCTAAAAATTATCAAAAAGGATTACGTTATCCTTAAGAAAGACGTGCCTGGTTTCTTAGTAAACAGAATTAATGCAAAAACGTTTATCGAATCAATAATTATGCTCGAAGAAGAGAATAGGAAAGAAGACATAGATGCTATGGCCAGATTTAGACTAGGATTACCCATGGGCTTCTTTGAGCTCCTAGATTACATAGGTATTGATGTTGTATACAACGCGTTAAATGAAATGATAAAAAGAGGTGAAAAACTACTGGTTCCAAAAACGTTAGAGAAGATGGTTAAGGATGGAAGATTCGGGGTCAAGTCAGGAATAGGCTTCTACAATTATCCGAGCAGAAGGTTTAAAAAACAACTTTTGATACCCAACGATGCCATATATAAGCTAAACCCCGGAAGGATAATAGCAGTTGCTGCGAATGAAGCCGCCTGGCTTATTAGCAATGATGTTGCAACCAAAGAGGACATAGAAAAATCAATGATCCTAGGAATGAACTGGCCTCACGGTCTGCTATATTTTGCTGACCATTATGGTTTAGACAATATCCTGAAAATACTGAAAAATAGATATGCTGAAACAAAGCTACAGCTTTATGAAGCTAATACATACCTAGAGCAGTTCTCTAGGTCTAATATAGGTGTGAGGTCTGGCAGAGGATTTTCTAATTATAGTTATTCAAGAGAAGATATTGGCCCGGTATCATATGAGATAATAGAGAACTATGCATTAATAACCATAAGAAGGCCTAATAGATTAAATGCACTGAACGAAGATGTATGGAAAAATATAAGAGTTTTCTTAGAGAAGGCTGAAAACAATAGAAATGTTTATTCCGTTGTGCTAACTGGTGAGGGGAGCTCGTTCTCTTCAGGTGACGATATTGAAATGATGAAAAACTGGACGAACTCGGCAGCCGCCAAAAGGTGGCTTGAAGAACTAGCATGGCCACTAGTGAACAAGATGCTGAACTACACAAAGCCAATTATAGCAGCTGTTAAGGGATATGCCTTTGGAGGGGGGATGGAATTAACCTTTTTAAGCGATATAGTTATATCAACTGAAAACGCGATATTTTCCGTGCCGGAATCCCTCATAGCTGCATTCCCACCAATAGTGTCGCCCATAGGTACTTACTTAACAAACAAAAGGATAGTAAGGTATGCATTGACAGGTGATTGGCTTAATGCCGAAGAGGCAAGGAATCTAGGTGTAGTTGACATAATAGTACCTGAAGATCAATTAGATATAATGATATTCGAAATAACTAACAAACTCTCAAAGCTATCTCCATTGTCACTAAGGGCTATCAAAAACGCGTTGAATTCGTCAAAGACTTTATTTGTTAACCCGCTTAAGAATTCTTTGAACGAATTGGTCATATTAGCTGATTCAAAGGACTTCTCTGAGGGGATGAGGGCATTCCTAGAAAAGAGGAAGCCTATTTATAGAGGGGAATGAAAAAGGATTTTTTATTTAACCATTATTATTAAATTTTAAAGGCCTCGGGTATTCATAGTCGCTATACGCTAAATATTTATATTCTACCAAACATGAATATTGGTGGTGAAATGGTGGTTTAAATGATTAGTGGGTTCTCTTCTACTATAAATGATGATTATCAGCTTGATTTGTGGAAAATAATTGACTACGGATCCAAGATATACTACGATACCGAAGTAGTTTCATATCGAACTCTACAGGGAGGTAAAGTTCATAGGTTTAATTATGAAGCAATTTACGACAGAATAAAAAGCATGTCAAATGCCTTGGAATCCTTGGGTATAAAGCCGGGCGACAGAATAGGTGTTCTAGGCTGGAATGACCATAGGTACTACGAATCCTACTTCTCGATAACAGGAATAGGGGCAGTGATGCTAGAACTTAACCAGAGACTTCACATAAGTGACCTAGATTATATAATAAAACACTCCAAAGTAAAAGGCATATTTTTCGATGATACGCTTTATGAGATAGCCAACGCTTTAATGAAAAACAACGACTTCGAGCTTTCAGTAATTATGAGTGACGACCCCTCCAAGCTGGAAGATATCGACGGTAACATTAAGAATTACGAGGACTTAATTAAAGAAAACATGTCAAAAAGAGAATATGATGAGATCGATGAAAAGTCTGCGGCAACAGCATGCTACACATCCGGCACAACAGGCAAACCTAAAGGGGTTTATTATTCCCATAGGAGCTTAGTTTTACATGCCTGGGGAATTAATGGCGTACTAAATTTTAAGCAAGATGATACCTTCGCGGCAATCGTTCCACTATTTCATGTAAATGGATGGGGTGTTCACTTTTCCGCAACAATGATGGGATCTAAAATAGTTCTTCCAGGAAGATATACGCCAGAAAGCCTTGCCAATATTTTAACTAAAGAAAAAGTAACCGCTGCTGCAGGAGCCCCAGCTATCTTGATACCATTGCTTGAAGTTTTAAGAAAAATGGAACATAAACCAAGGTTTGAGAATTTAAGATTTGTGTCAGGTGCTACAGAACCTCCATTAGCATTGATAAAACAACTGAAAGAATTTGGGATCAACATCATACATGCCTACGGAGCAACTGAAACCACCCCCTTGGTTAGTGTCAACTTGCCTAAAAAGAAAATTAAAGAGTTAAGTGAAGAGTTGCAAATCGAAAACGCTAGAAAGCAAGGCCTACCTGTTTTCGGTGTTGATATTAGGATAGTAGACCCTTCAGGAAAGGATGTTCCGTGGGATGGAAAAAGCATCGGCGAACTATTAATTAAGGGATTCTGGATCGCAAAACAATACTATGATGACGAAAGAACCAAAAAGCAATTTACAGAAGACGGTTATTGGAAATCAGGAGACGTTGCAACTATAGACGAAAACGGCTATATAAAAATCGTAGATAGGATAAAAGATTTGATTAAAAGCGGTGGGGAGTGGATATCAAGTATTGACCTAGAAAATTATCTAGTTGCACATCCAGCAGTTTTGGAGGCTTCCGTTGTAGGCATACCTCATCCTAAGTGGGAAGAAAGGCCAATAGCTTTGGTTGTATTAAAAGATGACTATAGAAATGGAAATATTGATGAAATGGGAAAAGAATTAATATCTCATCTACTAAAAAGGTTTGCAAAGTGGCAAATACCCGACAAAATAATTTTCGTTAATGAAATTCCAAAATCTAGTACTGGAAAATATGATAAAAAAACTATAAAGAATAAATACAAAGATCTGTTCATATCGCAATGATCTGCTTAATGATTCCTTTTATTACTTTCAAAGCATAGTTACTAATTGTTCTAAATAATGCTTACACGAACATTCCAGCTGTAAGCATGAGTTAAATGATTTATTGATGCATTATGCCACTAAAGAAATGCTAGAGATGAGGTAAAGAGAATATTTTATTTTTATAATTTAATGTACAACTAAGTTTAAATGAGGCATCTGTACTATATTTTATGATGAATTATTTTTATACCATAATACCATTGGTCTAGTGCCGTGATAAATCCAGACACTACAAACATTCAAGTATTCTAGAAACCAACGGACCCGGGGGGATTCGAACCCCCGACCCTCAGCTCCGGAAGCTGACGCTCTATCCTGGCTGAGCTACGGGTCCTTGTCCAATTACTTTACATCTTTTTGACCAGCCTTATATGTGAGCTACCCCGCCCTTAAGGGCTTCAGGAGGAGTTTGATTGCCCCCTTAATGAGGTAACCCTTATCCTCCTAGGCGGCTCATAGCGCCACTATCCCCTTACGGCATTAGGGACTACTTTCTTCAAAATGTTTAGTGCACCATTTACGTCTGCATTTGCAACAAAACCGCACCTTTCGCACACAAACAAACCTCTATGCTTTCTGTTCTTTTTGCTTTTATACCCGCATTTAGCACATGTTATTGATGTTTTGTTTTCATCAACTTCCCTAAAGTTAATTCCATAATATTCGCATTTAAACCTAAGCTTCTGCTTGAAAAGTCCCCAAGGCATACCTTGTATGTTCTGGTCGTTTATTTTTCCTAAATCTATATTCTGCTTGATTTCTTTGATTTCTCCAATTACTACGTTACCTATTTTGTTTGCCAAGCAATATTTAACTATATAGTTCGTTGCCTGATTGACGAAATTGTTTATAAAGTTCCTTACGTTTTCTTAATAGCAAAGACATCTTCTTTCCTGTCCTTATTCCTTGCTTATCATAAACCGATTGTAACTTAGCTTTTTCCTTATTCCACCAGCGGTTGAAAGATTTCAAACCCCTCCCTTCATAATTGAAGGGAGTCCCACTAGTAGAATCTCTAGGAACGCATGTTGTAAAATTATTAACGCCTAAATCTATTGATAGGTATGATGAGTAATTTAAGTTTGTCTTAACTGGTTCATCTTCATAATATACATAATGTATTTCAAACCACAAACCTTTGTATTGTGAAATAATCCTAACTTCCTTGATTTTTCTTGTCCTTTATTGTTAGAGGTAGTTTAAACCCCAGATACCTTACTCCAAACTTCTTGTAGAAGTTTTTGCCAAGCGAAAGCCTAATCTTTTTACCAATTATCTTAAAACAGATATATAAAACTCTTCTCTATAATACATATCGTGCCTTCTTGACCAGAAAAGCACCTTGATTCTCCTAGATGAAAGGCAATTGATACGAGGGCAGAAATTAGTGAATCCTTTTCATGACTACTCACTCTCCTATTCAACACGATACCAACATCTCTAAGCAACTCCTCGAATGGCAAACCTAGATGTTTCATGCAACTTGTTGGATGTGTTTCTATAACCTTTATACCATTCTTTCTGAGAGCTTCCGCAATCCTTAAGCCCCTTCTTGAAAGTTCTTTCATACTTTTAAAGGAAAGTGGGAGAAACCTAAAGCCCCTTTTCATCATAATCCTCTCTACATCCCTAAAACCAGCATCTTTTGTATATAAAGGGGCATCTATAGACACAATTGCAGGCGAAAATTGCGTTATTACCTCTAAGATCTCTTCATCTTTATAGAGCTCCCTCAAGTATAAAACTTCCAGCCCACTATTTATAATAGCAACCCCGGAGGGGCGACCCTCGCTTGCTGCCAGGTCTATACCTGAAAATATCATGCGCTACTCCTTCCTTGCTTGTCTATCTTTGATCTATCTTCCCTAAGTGCCCTAATTCTTTCTATTAAGTCAATGATCCTTAATAAATCCTCCACCTCATCTGTTTCATCTTTGAGCATCTTTTCCCTGAGCTTTGTAGACACATAATATTCCACCCCTTTTAATGCTTCATCTATCTCTACTTCCTTTGCCTCCTCCTCGCTTGCAACCAGATAAACCCTACCGTGGACAGCACAGATAACCTCTCCCTTCTTCGTCTTAAACAAAGGTAGACCACATACAGGGCACGTCTGTTCTAGCATTGAAGCCCCTTGAGATAACAGTAATGCCATCTTCTTCACTACTTCGGGGTCATCCCTTAAGTCGCGTTTATTTGCCATAACTTTTCCCCTTTATTGATATAAGGGGAGAATTTAAAACGATAAGGGTGTTCATACCACTAAATTTCGCGTTTTAACTCCCTATAAAGGAACCTGCATTCCTTTATAACTGAAATCGACAAAACCTAAACATGAAATTAAATACCCTTGGTAGGAAGAAATTAAGTAGTGTCTGAAATGCAACCGCTTAGGCTCCCTCCTAGGATTAAAGTGTTAGAAGCCTCAGGTTCGATAGCGGATGAACGAATAAAAATTGAAAGGGTTTCCGAGAACGAAATATCGGCTACAGTTATTAGTAGCGAAGGGGATAAAAAATATAAGGTAGTTATAAAGAGGGATGGAGAAACCTATAAGGCATATAGCAATGATAATGGCACAAAACTAAGGGGGTATATAGGCTATCCAATAATAGCAGTCCTTATGGTATCAAATATCTTACCTAGGGACAGAAATGTTGAAGAGGCATTAAAAGGAGTAGAGTGGAGAAAGCTAAATGAAAAATATAAGAAATATGCAATGGTAGAAAATATAGTATTAAGGTCTGCAGAGAAAAAACTACCAAGATCCTACATATTAGATTTTAGGAAAAACATATTGAAAGAATTAGAAAAAATAAGAATGGAATACGATGAAAGCTTGGGAGAAGAACCTAAACTATGATACAAAACAAAGATGCCTCTGAAAGGCTACTAAGGAATAACAATTTCTCTTAGTAGC
>WALX01000013.1 GCA_015522625.1 Candidatus Hestiella sp. | reverse complement strand
GCATTTGCCAAACATCAATTAATGCTTCGCTAACTATATCTGCACCTGTACTTTGAGGACCAAAGTCAAGAGCCTGTTTTATAATCTCATGTTGATTTCCTAAAAATATTCGGACCCTCCCAAAACCATTTTTCAGCATCCTAGTCTTCACAACAGTATCTTTCACACTCTCATACCAATTCTTATAAGCAGGGTGAAGTTCCATGTATTTTCTGTCCATCTCTCTAAACTCTGCAAGAGACATTTTAAACTCTGGTACATTTAGAACAACATTCCGATAGGCACTTTCTATTGTACTTCCATAGTTCATAGCAAATCTATAAACTTTAGCGGCCTTTCTATAAGTCTTCCACTGAGGGTGATCTTTATCAATTCCAAAAAGCATCCGTGTATTTTCATCATGTGCGTTCTTTCCATACCTAAAAATATCTAGCAAAACTTCATCCTTTGAGAGAAGTGCTATAAGGACCAATTCCAAATTAATGTAATCTCCAGCTATAAATACATGATTATCCTCTGCAACAAATATATTTCTTGCCTCTTCTGGAATATTTTGAGCATTTCCAACTCCAAGGCCAGACTTATCACCACTTGCCAGCCTTCCGGTAGCAGTTCCATGAATCTTATATGGAAAATGAACTCTACCATCCTCTTCTGTTGGAAAATTAGTATATGTTGACCAAAGCTTCATAACCTCCTGATATTTGTCATATAGCTCCAGAAATTGCAATGTTTTCTCTAGGTTGTTTGTCTCTTTCTGCTTTGCCTCTGGCTTTTTTAGGTTGTCTATTTCTCTCAGCCTCTTTGTTACCGCTAGCCTTATTCTTAGTCTTGCCTCTCCATCTATTGCTAGTCCCCCTTTCTTTGTAGTTGGCCTTATCATTGATGGTAATAATAGAGGAGTTGTTTCATTGAATACTGTTACTATCCTTTTTAATTCCTTATATTTTTTTGTCAGTTTCCTCTTTGGATTTTTGGACTTGTCTATTTTTTCTTTTTCTTTTATTGCTTTTTTAAACTGATTGGGTATTTGGCCATATAGTAAATAACGCACCTGATCACCTGAACTAAAATTAAACTCTTCCGGTAGATCTCCTACCTCTCTTAGTTTACTTTCAATTTCCTCCAATTGAGCTTTTAACTTGTTCCTCCACGTTCTTAATCTTGTACTAGATATTTTTAGGCCGGTATCCATCATCTCCATTACAGGATGGATAAGCCTCATTGTTATGTTTTTGTAGATCTTATATGTTCCGAGTTCCTTCAAGTCATCAATGAGGCCAGGAAGTATTTGGTGAAGTACAACAGCATCTCTAAGGTTGTATACTCTTAAAGTTCTTTGATCCATATCTAAGATAGAAACGGTTCTTTCCTTAAAAGGTGCCTTCCAATATGGTGTCTTACCATAGATAGAAGTTATATAGGCCAAATTATGAGGAAGCTCAGGGTGAACTGTATGGTGCGCAAGAAGAACATCATGCTCAATATTATTAAGAGTAAAACCAGCTATTCTTAAATGCCTAACATCATAAAGAGCATTCTGGAAAAGGAGGGGGCAAGTTCGAAAGAGCCTATCAACCAAGGAGCGCACAACAGGCTCAGAAGAGGAATCCCAGTAATAAAGGCCCCCAGTGGTAAGAAAAGGAACAGAAAGAGCCTCAGAGCCAGATAGGGCCAAACCAATGACAACAATGGAGGATTTATAAGGATTAAGGCCGGTAGTTTCAACATCAACACCAATAAGTGCTTTTCTCTTAATTGCCTTTTCCACAAAGTTTCTAACGTCATTTACAGTTGGCTCTATGATAAAGTTTTCTTCAGGTTGTTCCCAACCTTTATCTGCAATTTCTTTAGCCTTCATTAAATCAGCTACCCAAGTGCCTTCCTCTTTTATTTGCCCTCTCATAATGTATGCAGGATGATATGTAGGCACTACGACAAAATCTTTCCATTTAAACACACTTCCTCGTGCCTCGCCTATCCTATAAGGTATATTAAAAAATTCCAAAGCCGTGTTACCTAAAGGGACAATTACTTTTACGTGGCGTTGCTTCCAGTATTTAACCTCTGCCTCTAACCCTTTTTTACAATATTTTCTGGCCTCATGAGCTTCAAAAGAATTTATATTATTCCCAGGAGGTTGGCAGGATATTATATTTGTTACTCCACTTCTGAATCTTAATATTCCGGCCTTTGCTAATGCCTTATTTAGCCAAATGCCAGCACCTCCTACAAATGGGCGTCCTTGGTAATTCTCCTGGGCCCCAGGTGCTTCACCTACGAATACTATATCTACATCTCCTGTGTCAGGATATTCCCCCCAAACTCTTCGCTTAGTATTTAGTGGGCAAAGTTGACAGTGGCTATAAGTGGATCTGTTAAATCTTTGCATATTTAATCCTCCTTACGGATTGCTTGAATGAAGTCTCGCACAGCTCTTATTACCCCCCAAAGAGCCCCAATAGCTAATAGAACTTCAAGTATTGTCGATAGAATCGGTAGTATTATTAAGCTTTTCATTCTTTAAGAATCTTATGAGGGCTTTATTTAGGGGGTAATAGCAACTATCACACAAGTCGATTGTTATTGTGTTGTTTGAAAAACCATCAGTAATAAAAATGCGATGGCCACCTGTTTCTTTTGTAATTTCTTTTTTGCATCTATCACAGTACACTTTAGCATTAATCATACTAGTGCTCCTTTAGATAGTATTTATAACCTTTATCAACTTCTATTTTATCATCCCTTCTTAGGTATCTAGTTATGTATTGGAATCTATTTAGGTTACGAATATTTAAATCTCTCATTATGTCCTCCTTCTTAGCTCCAGGATGTTCTCTTAAATATTTACAAAATCTTTGAAGATCATTCCTCATTTTTGACTTTGGGGTTCTATCCTTATTCCTAGATGTAGACTGGTAGAACTTTGTATAGTAGT
>WALX01000012.1 GCA_015522625.1 Candidatus Hestiella sp. | reverse complement strand
TTCTAGACAACAAATCTCTGTACATAGCCAAGTTCATATCAAGCCAAGTAACAGAACTCTCAAGGCAATATGGGCTAAGGGTTAACGTGACCCTTTCAAACGGTCCGCCAAAGAGCATCTATAACATACTCTTAGTAATCCCTAAAGGATTCTACAAGAACATAACATACATAAATGGTATTGGAACCCTTTATTTGAAAAGTTTGGTTGGTAGTGTTCAGAGCTCTGAAGTTAAATCAATAATAGAAAATGTCATAGGAGAGGTCTGTGCTAGCGCTTAATTTATAATCTTATTATTGAGACCTGTTGTATTTGCAAAACCAAAAAGCATTAGTTTAAAAGGTCCAAGAGCAATGGGCTGAACTTCACTATGGGAACGCTTTAGGTTAGGCAAAAAAGGAAAAAGGCAAATCAGGTTTTCTTAATCCTATTCATCGTTGAATCTATTTCAGTTTTGTACGCTTTTATGATCTCTTTCCAATGATGGTCTATGATATCTGGGTTGTTGCTTAGTATGTAATAGAGGGCAAGCTTTATCGAAAGCCTGATGAAAGAACTTTTGGAAATACCATATTTTTCTGAGAGGTCGTTTAGAAGGCTCATCTCATAGGGGGATACCTTAGCGCTTATGGTTATGTCGTTTGTTGGCTTGAATTCCAGCTTTATAGTCTGTCCTCTGTATTCCATAATGGCTACACCTGTAAATAGGTAGTGTTCGCCATAATCTTGGTTGCATAGGAAATTAAATGTGTTTACCCCTAGTTAACGTTCTTTCTTTTTAAATACTTTAAAATATGGTTCTGCTTTTAAGCGTTTATGAAGACCAAATTTATAACAACAATTCTTCTATGGCACTATCAACATCGACGCCTCTTTTTAATGCGTCCTCTATTATAATGGATTTTCCTCTGTATAGCTTGATTCCATCTTCTTCTAATGCCTTAAATTCACCTTCGAACACCTTCTTTGAGTTTTCTTTTAGAGTTCCGAGTTCGAACCTTGTGCAGTAAAAATCTTTTGTATCATCCCCTTTACCTAGAAACTCATCCCCTTTACTTATGTAGAGTCTCTTTGTTTCTAGTGCCAGGCATAACCTTAGTCTTCCCTTTTTGCACAATATGGAATTCTTCTTCGGCACGTATACAATATCGTTACTGCAAATGTGCCTTAAATAATTAAGGTGTATTGAAAAATCTTTGTAGTCCCTATATATGAATGTTGCTAGAAGTGAGGTGGAGGTAAGAATAACTGAAAGTGCTACATAATATGTAAGCCTATATGAAGGAAAGTAAAAGTAGATAAAACAAAACAACGCAACGTCTATTGATATGTCAACTAAAAGAAGAAGTAACAATTTTTTTAGATAAAAGCTCAGAATGTTATTCTTGATAGCCTTCGTCATTTTTCCATCGTCTAGTATTGCGGGTCAGTTACCTAGCCATTTATCTTCATATACGTCTAATATATCCTTATATTGCCCCTTCTCTACGCCTTCTATTACCTCTTTAGGATCCTTGTTATCTACCGTAAGGCCTATGCTTCTCGCAGTCCCGAGAATAGATTTAACTGCTGAGACCAAGCTTTTCGATAGCATCTTTGGTTTTGACCTTATTGCTATTTGAATTATTTTTTCTAATGTTATGTCTCCTACCTTGTTATGCCCTGGATCGCCACTAGGTCCAGAAGCACCGGCTTCCTTTAGGAGGAGGGCAGTAATGGTTGGTATTCCAATCTCTATATTATAATTTTTGTTAGAAGTGTTTACAACTATCTTAACAGGGATAGTCATTCCTTTAAAGTCCTTTGTCTTTTCATTTATTTCCTGTACAACCTTCTTTACATCCAGTCCTAGTGAGGATAGAGTCGGGCCTAGAGGTGGTCCAGGCCTTGCCTCTCCGCCTTCTATTTGTATGCTTATTACCTTTTCCTGTGGCATCTTGATCAACCTTCCGTTGCTAATTAGGTTATCGTTTCGTTATTAAATCTTTTATTGGATTTAGCGACAAAGAAACTATAATTTTCAGCTGTTAAATATAGCTTGAAATGCTTTATGGCCAGGCACCGGATGCAAGAACTAAGCTGAGTACATCTTTTATGTTAGCAACACCTAATATCTTTTTGTGTTCGTCCAATATAGGAATGTGCCTTATGTTGGCTTCAACCATTTTGTACGCAACCGCAACTATAGGTTCGTTTATATCAGCTGTTATTAGCTTACTGCTCATGTACTTTGAAACGGGGGTTTCTAATGGCGCACCTTCGGCTATAGCCCTTACCAAGTCCTTTTCTGTAAAAATTCCACTTATTTTATCAGACTTAACAACAATAACGCTATCAATGTTTTTCTCTCTCATAATCTTAGCTATTTGGTTTAAAGGAGTATTATAATCTACCATAATGGCCTTTTCTTTTGCAATGATGTCCTTTAAAGATACCAACGCTTACACCTTTCATATATTTAATATATAGCATTTATATTTTTAACTCTTGCCTTCTAATAGAGCTATGAAAAAATAATAGTGAGAAGAAATGAGGCTCAAATACTTGGACTTGGATGTGGAGGGTGGTTCCTTCGAGATAAAAGAAGTAGATAGTGAAGAGGTCTATGGTATAATAGATTTTGGTCTCAAAATGCACTATGATAAAAGAACATACGATTTAGACCCCTTAGATCCGGGCAACCTGATGGTATTAGGAATAGGCCCCTTCGCCGGTGGCATTGTTATAGGAAGCCACAGGATAGTGTTCATATTCAAGAGCCCCATTTCTATGGGTTTGCATGTAAGCGAACTGGGTGGTGCAGGCTATGCTTTTTATAAAACAGGCCTTGATGCCATGGTAATACGGGGCAGGTCAACCCAACCATCAATCATTAAGGTATTTTCTGGTAGTGATGGAGGGCACGATATAACGATAGAGCACCTAGACGAAAGGGAACTATGGGAAATATACAAGGGCTATGGAACATATAAAGGTACTAGGGCCTTAACGCAACATGTCATATCCAAAGAGAAGGACAAGATAATAAGAAACAAGGCAAGAGTACTTGTTGTTGGTCCTGGGTCTTTTAAGACAAGGTTTGGGGGAATATTTAGTTATGTTCTTGATGAGCGAACGGCAGAAATAACACCTGTATCGGATTCGGCTTCAAGGGGTGGGGGTGGAAGTGTTTTAGCAAGGGCCCACAACGTTGTAGCAATTGTTGTAGGGGGGCAAGCAAAAAAAGATAACGCAAAGATAATGGATATAAAGGTTATGAATCAAATATCCCAAGAGGTATATAAAGGTTCATATACATCAACTTTGCTGGAAAGGACCGTAAAGTACCGTTTTGATCCAAAGACGAAAACGGGCGGAACTTTTGGCGTAAACTATATACATTACAAGGATCTAGTCCCTTCTATAGCATACAATACAATTTATTATAGCAGAAGTGTAAGGTTGATGCTGCATGATAAAATAATTGAGAGCTACTGGAAGCCCTTCGAAGATGAGGTGTTTAATGGGGGTAAGCTTACCAGCGCCTCTAAGAATTGTGGAGAACCTTGCCCAGTTTCATGCAAAAAAATATACAAGGGGACAAAAATAGATTATGAGCCAGCTCACGGAGTCGGCCCGATCAATGGTGTAATAACGATTGATGATTCGGCAAGGTTAGTTACTTTGCTAGATGACATGGGTCTTGATGCAATCGAGACTGGTCATATAACGTCGTGGCTTTTTGATTTGTTGCAAAAAGGCTTGTTGGATTTAAAAGACCTTGGCTTAGAGAAAAACCCAACGCTGGATCCGGAAGAGATATCCGTAGAAACTAGTAAAGTTAATGCAGAAGTTTTGGAGAAGATTATATATGGCATGGTATATAACGATGAGAATAATACAATTTTAAGGTCTATTGCAGAGAAAGGAGCAAGGCAGGCTGCCAAGGAGCTAACTAAGATCTATGAGGATAGAGTAAGGAATAAGAAAAGAAGGTTTGAAGACCTGCTTGTTTACGCACCCTTTGGAAAAGAAGGATATATGACGCCCAACTACTATTGGAGCCCTGGAGTACTCGCCCCGCTATATATATTAGGCAAGTACTGGACTGATTATTCGCCTTCCTTCAAAGAACCAGAGGACTATGCAAGCATAAGCATCAAAAGGGCCGCCTCGGAATACATAGTCAGCAACGCTGGTTTTTGCAGGTTCCATAGAGGTTGGGCGGAGGAGATGATATCTAGGATGTACAAAAGCATCTTCGGGGTAGAGGTTGATCCGTTAAAACACGGTCTGAAGATGTACAAGGCAATAGCCGAATATCAGCTCAAATCTGGAGCAGAACCCGTTTTCTGGGAATCCAGAAAGGTCATAGATATAATAGCGTCAATAGCTGCTGAAGCCGGCACCCCAAATTGGGAAGACGCGATGTATCATATTGAGAAAATGAGGGAATGGTGGAGCAGGTTCTATAAGAAAGTAAAAGATACAATAGATTCACTATAGCGATTTATGTTAAGCACTCTTTTAACACACTTTTTATTGCGTCAATCCCAAATTCTTTATCTATTGACATACTTCCATATGATTTCTTCCCACCACCAGACCCTTTTAGTTTGTGAGACACTTTTTTGAGTAGCTCCCCTAAGTCGACTTTCTCTGACGCTAAGGAGCCTGCTGAAAACTCCACAAGGTTGCGATTTTCTTTTTCTATAACGAAGCCAATCACCATGTCTTTGTTTTTTTCAGTAATTCTTTTTAATAATTCTCTAATGTAGCGGGTATCACCCTCAGGGGCTTTTAAAATCAAAAGCCTGACACCATTGTCTATCCTTTCTACTTCGGACACCAGGGCTTCTACTTGGTCTTCCCATAGCTTTCTATAAGCCTGTAAAGCATTCTCCTTCTCCTTGCATAATTGTATGAT
>WALX01000011.1 GCA_015522625.1 Candidatus Hestiella sp. | reverse complement strand
TACTTAAGGAACCACCCCAAATATAATGTATGGATAGTTGTAAAGAGGGATAGCATGGAACAATTAATAGGCTTCGCAGAAAAAGTAATAGGCTATCGCGCAGCAGATTCTTACGTAATCCTTCTATCAAAGAAGACCTACAAGCTCAGCGTGAAATATGACATCTACAAGGGGGTTTCAAGGTCCGGTAGGTATTCTATGTTACCAGAAAACCCACCACTATTAAAAGACTTAAATATCAAAGAGGATTTCATTGATTCAATAAAGAACATAGAGATAAGCGAAATGCCCTATGAAAAAGCCCTGAAGCAAGGCAACATAGGTGTAGAAGAGCTAGAAGGTACGCTAAAGGCCCTATTAGATATGGGAGTTATAGGGGATCCTGGTGCAGCGCTTGACGGCACGAAGCTAGGCTTCAAGGAAAACGGTATGGTAGTCATGGAACCAAGGGAAGGTGAGGAAAAGCTTTGCAAATGCGTTTCTGAAATGAGCTACTCAACTCACGTAGTGTTGAGGCGCTCTATTCCGGAGGGCGCTTGGAGGTATGCATGTTATGCAATGGTCCATGCTGTAAGCAAAGAGTTAATTAACGGCATAGTTGCAGAGATAAATAAAAGGTGCTCGCCAAAGGATATAGGTATTATATACAGCATTGATGACTTAAAACCGGGTGTTGCTAGATGATACCAGTAAGTGTTATGGTCAATGACGAAGGTACTGTGTCTACTAAAATAAAAGGTAGTTTTAACAAGGATAGGCCATCAACCTTTTCATCTGACGTAAGGCCAATCGTGTTTTGGAACATAACGTACAAGTGTAACCTAAACTGCAAGCATTGTTACATAAACGCTTCGCCCAATGCTTCAAAAGAGGAGCTAGACGAAGAGAGGCTCCTAGCTATAGCAAAGGAAATCGTTGGACTAAATCTACCGTTGGTGATATTTACAGGGGGAGAACCCCTTATCAAAAAAGAGTTCTGGAGCCTTGCCGAGATCTTTTCTGGATACAAGAGGCCAAAGGTGAGCCTTAGTAGCAATGGAACTTTATTAGGTAAAGAATATGCGAAGAGGCTTAAGGACTTAGGCTTTGCCTATGTAGGAGTATCGCTAGACAGCGTTAAGCCGGATGTACACGATAGCTTTAGAGGTTACAAAGGAGCATTTTCCCTAACGCTAAAGGGAATAAGAAACGCTATAGACGAAGGGCTAGATGTTGGCATCAGGACGACCGTAACCAGATGGAATGTCGACGAAATATCAGAAATGGTTGACTTTTCAGCTAAGCTCGGCGCAAAGAGGTTTACATTATACATACTCGATTCTATAGGGAGAGGTGTTGACATTTCCCAAGATTTGCCTACAAAGGAACAATTAAAGTACCTGGCCGATGTCTTGATTGAAAAGTCTAAGGAATACAAATCAAAGCTTGAAATTCTAGTAGTCAGGGGGAACTTTTTTGGAATATATATAGCTAAAAGGCTTTCAAGAAATGAAGAAGAAATGGAGAGGTACCTAAAGTTGCTCCAATCACAAGGCGACTGCGGGAGGAAAACAATAAGCATATATCCAGATGGAAAGGTTAAGCCATGCCAATTTATAGATAAGTATGACATCGGAGACCTAAAGAAGGAAAGGCTAAGTGATATACTATCTACCTCAAACCCGAGGCTTCTTAAATTTATAAGGCTTTCAGATAACCTCAGGGGCCCAAAATGCAGTACCTGTAGGTTTAAGCATATATGTGGCGGTGGGAGCAGAAACAGAGCTATGGTTATTAATGGAGACTTTTGGGGCGATGACCCTCTGTGCTTCGTATAGCCTGGTGGTACAATGGTTTACATCCCCCTTTTTATTGATGTATCTTCCTTAAAAGTGTTGGTTGTTGGAGGAGGAATGGTAGGTAGCAGGAGGGCAAGATCTTTTCTTAGTGCAGGGGCTATGGTAACCGTTGTTGCGAAGGAGCTTTCTGAAGAACTTCTGAAAGATAAGGCAATAAATGCCATAGAGGCGGATATAGAGGAAGGAGGAGAAATAGAAAAGCTGATAGAACAAAATGACCTGATAGTTATCGCTACTGATAATAAAAAAATTAATGATAAGGTATATGAGATGGCAAAGTTGAAAGGAAAACTGATAAACAACGCAACAGATGCT
>WALX01000010.1 GCA_015522625.1 Candidatus Hestiella sp. | reverse complement strand
TATTTGGTGTGTGTCTTCTCTAGAGCTTTGGGGAGCTGACCCTCCCTTGCCATACCATAAAACATCCTAGCAGTAGCATTTAGCGTTGCTAGGTAGCAAGCGAAGACGCTTAGGATAACTATGAAAGAGAATATTGTTATGCCTATATGACCCATATACTTTCCCATAAGTGTATAGACAGGGTTTACTCCAGTGCCCGAGGCCTCGCTAACAAACTTGTTAAGCGATGAATAGCTTATCCCTGTATTCAATATGATACTATATGTAACCAAAATGTAGATAAGGCCCATTAGGGTTGTTGCAAAAAGTGTTCCGATGGGTATATCCCTTTTAGGATTTTTTACCTCTTCGGATATTTGCGTAGAGACTTCAAATCCCATAAAATATGTTATCGCAAAGACAAGTCCTCCAGATATAGCAGAAATGGAAGACGGAAGGGATTTCGTAAAGGTACCTTTTAGTGTGAAAGGCACTACACTAATCCTACTATAGTTAAATATGAACGACAAAACTACAAATATGATTAAAATGGAAAACTCTATTGATGCTAGCACTACCTCTGACCTGATGCTAGGTTTTAGTCCAAGATATGCTACCAAAAATGCTATGATTACAGGTATTGCGAGGAAGTACAAAGGATTAATTATGATATTAAAAGAGGCATATAGTCCTTCCGTAGTCAAATATGCAAACGCTATGGCTACCGATGCAAGGCCTATTATGCTATAGAAAAGGGCATATGTTATTCCATTAAAAAAGCCTGCACTAGTCCCAAGGGTCTTTGAGACGTAGGCGTAAAAGCTGGCAGCATGCACGTATCTCTTAGATAGGTAATATATTGCATATATAATTGATAGTACCCCTATTAATGTAAGCAACATAGCAAGAGGTGCGGAAGCAAAAGCGCTACTTATTATGAATGCGGCACCGCCTGCTACACTATATGTAGGTGCCTGGCCAGCAAATGAGTTAAAGAATGAACCCCTGAACGATGTTACGTTCTTTGCAAGCCTATTCTTTTCACTTTCACCCATTTTGCATCGAGTAAACAAGGAAGCTACAAATTTTTCTTTTTTGTTGAACATTCCATACTTTTAAAAATTTAAGCATCCGCTTGATACATAATTCAAGGGGTTAATAATGAAGGTATTGACCTGGAATGTTAACGGGTTAAAAAGCCTAATAAACAAAGGAGTGCCCAAGGAAATATTTAGCTATGATATAGTTATGTTCCAGGAAATAAAGACTGATAAGGTTCCAGAAGAGATGGAGAAGCTTGGTTATAGTATTTACATAAATTCAGCTAAGAGAAAAGGGTATTCCGGTACGTTAACCTTGACAAAGATCGATCCAATAAAGGTTAGATATGGTATAGGTAATGAAGAATTTGATTCAGAGGGTAGAGTAATATCACTAGAATTCAATGAATTCTACGTGATAAATGCATATTTTCCAAATGCCCAGCATGGTTTAACTCGACTGGATTACAAGCTTAAGTTTAACAAAGCCTTCGAGGATTTTCTAGGAAAATTGAAAAAGCCAAAAATTATTTGTGGGGATTTTAATGTAGCCCATAAGGAGATTGATATAGCAAGACCGAAGGATAACGTTAACAACCCAGGCTTCACAAAGCAAGAGAGGGATTGGATGACATCTTTTCTAGAGAAAGGTTATGTAGATGCCTTTAGGATATTCCATAAAGAGGCTGGTAGGTATAGCTGGTGGACATATAGGTTTCACGCAAGGGAGAAAAACATCGGTTGGAGGATAGATTATTGTGTAGTATCTCAAGATATAGTTCATAGGATAAGGGACTGCGACATAATGGACAAAATCTACGGTTCTGATCACGCACCTGTTTACTTAGTTTTAGAATGAAATCGATAAATAAAACATTTTTAATAAAAGCTATGCTGATAGCACCTTAGCTATGTTTAGGACCTTGCTGTCTTCACCTTTACTTCCTATTATCTGTATCCCAACGGGCATGCCATTGATTGTCAAGGAAGGTATAGAGATTGACGGTGCATCAACAAAGGATGCGAAGAGTGTTTCATACGTTAATAGACCCCTAATGGCACCATCCTCTTTACCTAGCACCTCATTAATAGTAGGTGCATAGATTAACGTCGTTGGAGTTATCAGTGCATCTACATCCTTTAATACTTTTTTAAATTCATCAAATACTTCCCTTCTCTTGTATACTGCTTCGATGTAGTCAATCGCACTATAATTAAGCCCCTTTTCAACCAATCTCCTCACGTCAGGGAAGTAGAGATCCCACTTCTCCCTGTACTTTATGTGCACATACGTACCTTCGCTGTACCTTATTGCAGAGAAATACCTCCAAAGATATTTAGAAGTTAAGGGCATATCTACCTCCTTGTAGCCAATAGATTTAGTCGAAATAAAGTCTAGAAAAGAGCTTCTGACCTTTTCTATTGTAGATTGGTATTCAGGCCACGTACCTTCTGCAGGCATATACCATCTAGGTATTCCTAGTTTAATCCTTTTCACTTCATCCTCTTTATAAAGGTCGAACTCTTTCGCTATCCTTATAATCCACTTTAGGTCTTTCGAAAGAAACCCTACAGTATCGAAGGATGGGGCTAAAGGAAAAATTCCGTCAACGCTGATCTTTCCATAGCTTGGCTTATATCCATATATGCCACATAGGGAGGCAGGAACCCTAGTAGAGCCTGCAGTATCAGTCCCAATAGCTATTGGGACTATCGATGCAGAAGCGGATGCAGCAGAACCGCCACTACTTCCTCCAGCTATTCTGTTCAAATCTATCGGGTTTCTAGTCGGACCAAAAACGCTTGAGGTAGTTGTGATGCCCGATGCGAACTCATGTGTATTTGTTTTTCCTACTATTACATAGCCAAGCCTTTTTAGCCTCTTTACAATATAGCTATCTCTCTGCGGTATAAAGTTTATGAAAACCCTTGAACCCATCGTTGTTTTTAGACCTTTGGTATAAATGATATCCTTTACCCCAATGGGTATGGGTTCTATTCCCTTTTTCTCAACCTTTTCTGCTTCTTCAATGGCCTTTTCATTAAAAGACACAAAGGCATTAATCTTGTTGTTGAGCTCCTTTATCTCATTCGAAAAAACCCTTTCCACGGACTTAACGCCTGACATGCTACCACCAGATTTATGCCCAAATTTTAAAGGTATTAGCAAGGAATATTAACTAGATTTGAGAAGCTTTAACAGCTTCTCATAAGATTTCCAAAGCCAACAGCTTATAGTTGGGTATTGCAATCCTTTTTTTGATATACAAATTTAACTTATTATTTATTAGAAGTTTATAATGGTGTTTGTCTTGGAAAGCGAGATAGTGTACCCTGACTATGAAAGTAGTGAAACGATCTATGGGCTGTCTTGTGGAATTGCTAGGTTCTTTGATGTTAAAAGGGATTGTATGGTAGATCCTATGGAGATCTCTGGCAGAAGGTTAGTCTTTATTTTCTTAGATGGCGTTGGTTGGAGCCTATACAACAAGATCGGAATTCCTGTTAAGGGTGAGGTAAGAAAAATAAAGACACTCTTCCCATCGACAACATCGACAGTTACAGCAACCATTTTCACAGCTCAAACGCCGGGAGAACATGGCATCTTGGGATACGTTATGTTTAATAAGAAATTGGGGGGAATAATAAACACACTGAAATATAGATATGTTGCAGAAGGCGGCAACGACACAATAAGGAACCATATTCCATACATAAAAGCTTTTCCAATCAAGCCATGGGTACATGAAACCGAAAAGAGGATCATTTCTATCTTGCCAAGCGCTATTTCAACCGGGGAGTTTGCAAGCACTATACACAAAGACCCAAATAACGAAGAAAAAGCCTCTATAAAAGGGTACTTTAACGGTACGGATATGATTATAAACCTCCATGAAGTCCTTTCCTTGGGGGCATTCGATGGCGTGTTCGTTTACTACAGCTCTATTGATCACTTGGGTCACTTATATGGATATGAAAGCAACCTTGAAAGTTACATAGTCTATGATATAAGGTGTATATTGGAGAAGCTCCTCCAATTAGCTCAAGAATACAGGCAAGATACCACCTTTATACTATTTGCAGATCATGGACAAGTCACCATAGAAAGGACGTTTGTATTAAACGAAGATAAAGAGCTTTTAGACTTGTTAGAGATACCGCCCTATGGAGACTCAAGGGTTTTGTGGTTCAGGACTAGGAATGATATAAGGGCGTATCTACAGGAAAAATACAACCTATGGGTTTTAAGCAAGGAAGAAATAATAGGGTCAAAGCTTTTGGGTAAAGTTGCTAATGATGTCATAAAAAACATGCTGGGCGACTATGTCGGGATCTCAAGGGATAGCAAAACAAGGTATATATACTCATATAGGGAAAACGATCCAAACCTTACCTTTAAGGGCAATCATAGTGGTTTGAGCGAAAAAGAAATGTATGTACCGTTAATCAAAATAGAATAATTATATGGAGAGATTTGCATTGGCATGTCTTTGTATTCCCTATTGTTTTGCGTAAAATCCCCTAAAACTTTATAATTTTAAAGCAATATTAATAAAGAAGGCTGGGAGTGGAAGGCTGATATGAGGTCCGAAGAGGACCCGTAGCTCAGCCAGGAGAGAGCGTCGGCCTCCTAAGCCGAATGTCGGGGGTTCAAATCCCCCCGGGTCCGCTACAAGTTGTTGCTTCTGCAGTAAGCTTCTTTGATGACCTTATAATTGGGATCGAGCCAGCAGGAAACGAAGGCTGACCTCCTATCTGCTTAAAGGGCGAGGCTTTCAGTTGTAACATTATTCTCTAATGCCGCTTTATCAGCCAAATGTATCAGGTTATTTAATTTTGTGTATTCTTGTGATTCATTAGCAGATAGCTAAGAGAGAAATGTTTTTCCTTGAAAAGCAAAATACTTACTCAGATTTTCAAAATAGGAAGATATACCATCTGGAGAAGGATATGCACCGCTGCCCTGGATCTAGGTATTTGAGCGGACATGATATCCCTTCAATCTACGGAATGTTATTCTTCGCAATGCGTTATATCGAATTTCTCATAAAAAGGTTTAAGCGTAAAATACTAAGCGCTATTTTGTTAGGTTATTTTATAGGCTCATAGCTATCTTATAAGTATTGTCTTTGGCATAACATACTTTGCGTTTCCCAGGATGAGAGAGGCGTTATCAACGCTTATCATCTTTCTTGTGTTGATAGAGCCTGCATAAACCTTGAATGTTATGCTTTTATGTTCTTATAAAAATTGCGGAAGTAGGAGAATAAGATGGGTATGGAAAATATAATGATTATTATCGAAGCGATTGCTTTCCTCGCTTCGATAAGAAAGGGAAGGGCCAACATTATTAGTATGCAGACTATTACCTCATTTTTTGTAATGAAAAAGATAAGAATCTCTCCTAGTCTGCTAATAGGAATCGCAGAAACTATAAACATATAAAACCCCAGGGCATAAGAAAGATATGGGTGTAATTTTGAATACGGATAGAGATACAAGTTGGGCTTCAGTTTCTGCGATAGGCAATACTGGATTTGCATTTGCTCTCTTCATAACCGGTTTTACTTATACTGGTCTCGTGCCCTTTGCTGATTCCCTAGGCATTTTGATATTCACGTTGCTCTTCTTAATAGGGCTTGGATACTTCCTGTCTTCAATAATTGAGCTTAGGAACAATATGGGGTCAACAGGTTTTGTCATACTCGTTTGGAGCCTTTTTGGTTTTATAGCGGGCCTTGTATACCTCTTTACATATTCTATACCAATCCTACAGCAGCCGTCGCCGACGACCTTCTTGATGTTCTGGCTCTTCTGGATATTCATGGCATTGGTTTCAGCGGTCGTACTTAAACCTCTAGGAAAGATGATATCAGCGAACCTTTACTGGCTAGCAATAACGTTTGCATTCCTTGCTGCAGCTGCCTATGGAAACCTGGCAGTTATATTTGCCGCCGGCATCATCTCTTTTGCCCAATCATTATACAACTGGTATCTAACGGCTGCAATCATCATAAACAACACCTATAGGAAAAATGTCGTGCCATTAAAATGAAATCACTCCTATGCTATATCTTAGATATCATTTACTCCATTCTTTTTTTTGTAAGTTTTGCAAACAGGAACTTAACCATTATTTCAAACTATAAGGGAATTAACCTGCAAGGCGATAGAAGTTGAGTTAATAATTAAACAAATCTCATACTTAAATACCCTGCTTTTGCAAGATACACTATGGTGAAAGAATGCTCCCAGACAAGCTTATGAATCTATCTGATGCTATTAATATTATAAACAACGATGATGAAATAACTATCAGCGGAATAACTTTCTTTAGAAATCCGATCAGCTTCTTAACAGCCATCATCAAAAGTAACAAGAAAAGGCTTTCCTTTGTTGACAGGGAACCCGGCTTTGGACTCGACATGTTGGTCGCAACGAAATCGCTAAAAAAGGTAAGGGCTGCCATGGCTACCTTTGAGCACTTCGGCCTCTCCCCTTCTGTGAGAAAGAGCGTAGAAAAACACGAAGTAGAGTACCTTGAAGATACTTGTGGTGCTGTAGTTGCAGGGCTAAGGGCAGGAGCCCAAGGTATACCATTTATGCCAGTTAGAGGGATTTTGGGTTCCGATCTTATAGGAATACATGAGAAAAAAGGTACATGGAAGGTAATAAATGACCCCTTTACAGGGGAGGAGGTCATAGCCGTTAAGGCTATCGAGCCGGATGTAGCGATAATCCATCTCCACATGGCCGACAGGTATGGTAATGCCGTGATCCTAGGCCCCAGGTATGAGGATGAGCTGAAAATAAAGGCCGCTAAAAGGGTTATCTTAACTGCAGAAAAGATAGTTAATGAAGAAGACTTGAGGAAGAGGAACCTAGAGTTGCTTTCGGCAAACTCCTATAGGGTTGAAGCAGTTGTAAGTTCGCCGAACGGGGCCTGGCCTACAGGTATGTACCCCTACTATAGGCCGCAATACAAAGCAATAAAGGAATATTATTACTACGCTAAAAACGGAAACGCATTAGAGTGGATAGAAACAAACCTATATAAGAGGTGGTCCTAAAATGCCTTCAAGGCCAACTGACATGATGATTAAATGCCTAGGAAGCTTTATAAAGGACGGTGATTATGTCTTCCATGGGCTGAATAGTATCATCCCACAGCTAGCTATGGCCTATGCGTCTCTATACCTCAGAAAGGGTTTTATATGGCATGGGGTTACGGAGCAATTCATGATAGATCCAAAAAGCTTCAAGGTATATCCTTCTTCTGGTGACCCTAACTCCGGAAAGAATCACCTAGGTATCGTTACAATGGTAGATGCATTTGATATCGCATCGAAGGGCTTAATGGATCTAATGTACTTTGGTGCTGCACAAATAGACGAGGAGGCTAACATAAACCTCAGTGTCATAGGGAATTACGAAAATCCAAGGGTTAAGCTTCCCGGCGGGGCTGCTGTTGCATACCTTTATCCACTAGTAAAGAGAATCATAATATGGAGTAAGCATGATCCAAGGGTCTTGGTTAAAAAGGTCGATTTCATTACAGCAAGCGGAAGGAAAAGGATAGAGAATAACATGGAAACGCTATTGTGCACAAACAAAGCTTTAATAGAGTTTACAAAAGATGGTCCTATGCTTAGGGCAGTTTTTGAAGGGCTTGATGTAAATGATGTGATAAGCTCAACGGGTGGGATGGAGATAAACTTAGGAGGTAAAGTGAATGTGATAAGCTCTTTAAGTAATGATGAACTCGAAGCGATAGCCTCCGCCGACCCGGATGGGCTTAGATATGAAGAGAACTATGGATAGTTGCTGTAAACTTTTTTGTTGTTTTAGCGCTTTATTGGCCATTAATTATATAACAAGGGTTCCCATCACAAAATGTGTTTTTTATAATACCTCACCATTCAAAAATATCATTTTATGCCTTTTAAATCAGCTTCTTTCTTGAGGAAATCCAATACATCATAGGGATCTGCACCAAACCTTTCTTCTATTATGTTCAGTTCTCTCATCCACCTTCGACCATATAACTTCTTGGCCAATTCTATCGTTTCTTCTAAGACCCTTTTTGCCTCCTTTATGGAGTCTTCCAAGTTCTCACCATCCATACTCTCTTCAACCAAGAATATAGCTATTTTCAAAATCTTAAATCGTTTTTTATTTGTAAGGAAAAGAGGGAAATTATCGTATATATAGATAACAAATTTGATATGTCCCTAATACTTAATAGCAACTCTTATCAGCTCACCGATATGAAAAGGTATAAATCCTTCGAAGCACACTTATATAATAATGTAAGCAGATAAATAATGCAATTATCAATGGTGGGATGTATGCCAAGGGGATCTGATGAGAACGAGAAGGCGGCTATGGAGCTCATAAAGAAATACAAGAAAGGCGTATTACAAAGCGAACTCTGGAAAAAGATGGGTCTTGACAGTAGGGAAGGTTCTAGGCTTGTACTTAGGCTTTCAAAAAAAGGGCTGATAAAAAGAGAGCAAGTAACAGTGAATGGAAGGAGAACGTATAGGATTTTTATTGCTGAGAAACCTATTGAATCAAAAGTTTTAAACGTAAGCATATCTTCCATACTTGACATACCTTGCACTACGTGTCCTTACATCGATGAGTGCGACCTAGGAGGTTTTCACCAATCATCGACTTGCATGCTACTAGAGCTATGGCTTACTAGGGAGGCAACGCTTTCTTCTGCAAGGAATAGAAAAGTTGTCAAAAAGGCCATATAAGGTGGGAATATTGAGCAACCGAGATAGCTACGTAGTATGGCCGGCATACCTAGACTATACGATCAGCAGGGGGAGAGGTAGGAAAATAGGTAGGGGAGTTGCAATAAACAGGCCTTCTGCCGAAGAAGTTTTCAGGGCAGCTAAAAATTTGGGTTTGAATCCAACAATGGAAAACAAGAAATACCCCAAATCTTGGTATGAGCATACCAAGAGAGTTATTGTCGACAAAAAACTTGAAAGTAAAACTAAGACTATTAAGGCCATAGCTGAAGAAATTTTGAAAGAAAGGAGTATGAAGAAGGGCCATAAATTTTAACCTCACTTAGCTTGTCGATATATACATATTGATTTACCTCCTTTTAGAGCAGTTTCATGGGGTGAAGTAATGAAAAAAGGATCTTGGTCGCTAAGCGAAAAGCCTATACTAGTCTTCTGGGAGACAACAAAGGCCTGTCTATTATCCTGTAAGCATTGTAGGGCGGAAGCTATAACAAAGCCGTTGCCGAGTGAAATGAACACCAAAGAGGGCATGAGGCTAATAGACCAGGTCTCTGGATTTGGAAAGCCTTCGCCTATACTAATTTTCACTGGTGGGGATCCCCTGATGAGGAGCGATATCTGGGAACTCGTTGATTATGCGCACGATAGAGGGGTTGTGGTTGCATTATCGCCAAGCGTTACGCCAAAACTAGAAGAATCATTCGAAGAATTTAGAAAGCACAAGATCTCCTCCGTTTCAATTAGCATAGATTCCCCCTACGAAAAGGTTCACGATGGCATAAGGGGGGTTGAGGGTACCTTTAAGAAATCCGTTGAGGCTATAAAGAGGCTAAAAGGTATGGGCACAAGAGTTCAAGTAAACACGACTGTTATGAGGTCTACGGTTGATGGTTTGCCGGATATGGTCTGGCTTCTTAAGGAATTAAAAGTGGACACGTGGGAGGTCTTTTACCTAGTCCCGACTGGAAGAGCAACGTTTAGAGAAGACTTATCAAAGGAGGAATGGGAAGATGTTTCCTCATTTCTATATGAGGCAAGTAAGTATAATATAACAATAAGGACCTCTGAAGGTCCTATATTTAGAAGGGTATCGCTACTTTACAAGGCGTTAGAATCAAAGGGGGTTAACGTAGAGGAGGAGTTGCCTCACGGATCGTTATACTATAAGCTTATTAAAAGGCTACGTGAAACATTAGGAAAGCCTGAAGGTAGGAGTAAAGCAGAAACCCATGGAACGAGGGATGGAATGGGCGTTATCTTTGTTTCTTATGATGGCCTTGTATATCCTAGCGGTTTCCTCCCATATCCAGTTGGAAGCGTAAGGAAGCAAACCTTAGTGGAAATATATAGGAGGTCAGCAATATTAAATAAAATTAGGTCTTCTGAATTCAAAGGTAAATGTGGCAGGTGTGAGTTCAAGTATATATGTGGAGGAAGCAGATCAAGGGCCTTCTCGTATACTGGCGATATAATGGCTGAAGATCCTTCCTGTATATACAAGCCTATGGATTATGATGATTTACTAAAAAGATATGGCCTTACTTATGAAGACTTGCTCTCGCCGGGTGATGATCATGGAGAGCATAGATAAGGAAATATTAATGCAGCTACAATACAACTTTCCGCTATCCCCTTACCCCTTCATAGATATTGCTAAAACTTTAGGAATAGGCTATGAGGATGTATTAAGCAGAATAAAGAAATTAAAGCAAAGTGGCATTATAAAAAGGATAGGGTTTTATTATAACTACAGGTCCTCTGGCAGGAAGTCTGCACTAATCGCGTTTGAATCAAAAAATATCGAAAAAATGAAAGAAATAAGCGTAAAAGATCCATTAATAAGCCACAGCTACTTAAGGAACCACCCCAAATATAATGTATGGATAGTTGTAAAGAGGGACAGCATGGAACAATTAATAGGCTTCGCAGAAAAAGTAATAGAATATAGCGCAGCGGATTCTTATGTAATCCTTCTATCGAAGAAGACCTACAAACTCAGCGTGAAGTATGACATCTACAAGGGGGTTTCAAGGTCCGGTAGGTATTCTAT
>WALX01000009.1 GCA_015522625.1 Candidatus Hestiella sp. | reverse complement strand
TAGGTCAGCTATGCGCAGGTCCATTACGCGCACCTCTTCTCTCCAAAAGGCTTTCAGGTATTAATTCCCTTTGGACTTCTAGGAAAACTTAACGTAATACTTGGCAAAAAAACTTATATATCTTTAATTAATAAGCTAAAAAACAGGTGCAGGTTTTGGTGAGGAGGCGTAGGATTAAGAAGGAAGAAAGGGCCATATCAGACATAGTAGCTGTAGTAATGCTAATACTAATAGCCATATCTGCTTCAGTGCTAATATACATGTGGATGAGCGGCCTCGTTGGCTCAGTCCACAAGTCAAACCCAGGGCTTTATGAAAAGATACAAATAGTTTCTGCAAGCATAAGTGGAAGTGGTAGTAGTTATATTATTAACGCTAGCGTGCAAAACCTAGGGTCGTCAACAGTTCAAATAAACAGCTTGAGCGTAATAAATGCTTCTAATGGGAACGCAATATATAGCAACAGCTCCAGTAATATTTCAACATCAATACCCTCAGGGAAAGTAGTCCCTGTAACGAGTGGCAATGTATCCATAAGCGATGCCCCTCCTGTAGGAACCCCTGTCATTATAGAGGTAACAACAACACACGGCGTGCAGGCAACATACCAAACTACTTGGCCCTAACAAAATTTTTTGTTCGTTTGTTTAGCAGGTCTTATTAGAGAAGTACTCTGCTAGTTTTCCACACTCCACCAATGAACCCTATGCCTTAACGCATTCTTTCTGATATTGCTAACTAACCTTCTTTTACCTCTATTGGTATTACCTATAACTATAGTAGCGTTGCCCTCCTTGTAGTTCATAAATTATTTTTTAGTGATCTTACAACTAAAAGCCCTGCCCTTTAGGGCGGAGAGGAGATCAGCTTCCTTAATCTACTTAGCAATACCGCTACGGCTAGCCAATTAGCCTAGTGAGTCCTAAATATATAGAGCTTCTTCGTAGCATCAGGCATTTATTAACAACTAGAGATATTCAAAAACTAAAAACAGCCTTTAAGGGCATTTGTGCTAAAAACTTCAAAGTACTTAAATAACTGTGGTATGCATACTGTTGGTGAAACCTATTGATACTAAAGCCCTCTTCATTGCCCTATGAAACGGCCCCCCTGCAAATTACCTGGGATATAGCCACTAGGGAAGTGATTATTGGTTTTAGGTTTAGGTATATAGGGTCACTTTCATCTGAGTTTCTCATTAATTTTATTGCTTTGTCCAAGAGATTGCAGGCATCCATGTCCTTAGCAAACAGATGCCCACCCCTATCATTATATATTATTTTATGTATATCTTTAACTATATTCAAAAGCGTGACCTTCCAGCGCTTGATGAGCAGCAGGCTATCGGGGTTTCCTTTTATGTCAACCAGCCTCCTCTCTGACCTTTCCAGGCCTTCAATATAGTTTATTAGGCTGACCTCTATTCCCTCAAGTTCTTCAAGAGACAAGTAGATCCCTCCCCCGGGATTTAACCACAACCGCTTTTTTATAGGCAATGATGCTTAATAAGGAAGTAGGCTAGGTTTTGCATAGGATTTTTAAGTTTAGGCAATTGTTGCGAACAGCATTAAACCTGTTTGTGAAAACTTCAAGGATTTGAGGCAACAAAGGCAAAAGCCCTTTCAAAAACGTAAACCCTATGTTTCAGCAAAACACAAAAACCTAAGAAGCAAAGCACTAAAGCCTACTTTACCTTAGCTAACCTAAAGGCTTTCTAAGTCCGTGCCTTCCTCTCCAATAAATCCCTCAACTTCTTCGCTCGGATATTCTCCCATATCTAGTAGCTCTGTTAGATAGAAATAACCCTGCCTGTCTATTATAACGGTCTCGTTCTTCAGGAGCTCATTTAGGGCATACCTAATCTTGTCTTCACTAGCTAGGCCTGATAAATACCTGTGAAAGTCCTTAATGCCCATCTTTCCGTTCCTCTTTAAAAGGTTTAGCAGTATGCCCTTTAACTCCTCTTCATTTGGTGCGGTATATACTACCAAATCCCCATCCTCGTATATCACAGATAGGCTCTCCTCGATTGTATCCATACCTTCACCATCCACTCTTTCGTCGGACATTTATAGCCACCATCGGCAGTAGTTCCAGCCAAAACCTATAAATAATATGGTTTTTCTATGAGCTTTGTGGCAATGTGTTCAAAATATTTAATTTCTACAAAAATACAAAAAAGGGGAGTAATGTTGGGGAGGAGGCAAACTAAGAGGGTCCTATGTGAACAGATGAGAGGTAAGGTTGATTTGAGAGATGTGGTGGAATGGCTCTATGAGGACTTTGGCATTAAATGCAAGATCTCTTGGAATGAAATTACGAAAGCTGTTATAAACAGGAATGAGATCACTCCCAACGATATCGCCGTCTTTATGCTTGAACATGGGGTAGATTTTGATGAAAAGGCTTGGGGTGGTTTGTGGGAAGAAGGAGTGCAGGATAGTAGAACAGGTAATGAATATAGTGAGGGCTGAGAGGGGAGGCTACCCTTCTTTTGACTGCTATCATGTAGTAGAAGCCTTAAGGCTAGTAAAGGAGAAAGGCGCTGGCAGGCCTTATCTATCTTATATCCTCGGAATAGGGGACGCTTCTGCTAAGACACTCATAAAGAGGCTGAGGGAATTTGGGCTAGTCAAGCAGGTTGGCAGGCACAGCTACATATCAGACCTAGGCGAAATGGTTGTGGAGGGATTTGAAGAGTCGATGCACATATACAGCTCAAAGCTCAGCATAGAGGGGTTTGAAGAGTGTAATGTTTTATTCCTAAAAATGAAGCCACCGAAAGATCTAACATCAATACACAGGCTTAGGGATGTAATCATCTCAAGGGGATGTGACGAGTCCATAGTAGGTTTTGTAGATAATGGGATTATTGGCTTTCCGGGGCTACCAAGGGGGTTGGAAAAAAAGGTTTCAAACCCGTTGCTTATGTTTGGAGGTGTTATTGAGCAGGGTGCCGTAGTTGTTGTGCCTTCTAAATGTAAGAAGGCCCTCTACTCCTTTTTTATAAGCATAATGAGGGATTGCTGTAATGAAATCAAATAGATGAGAGGTAATAATACTTAGCCTGACTGGAATAAAGTTTTTTGATTGAAGAGATGTATAGGGGTTAGATTGGGCAATATTAATAACTACGACCGTGTCATTGATAAAATAAAGGTTGATGAAAAAGGGGGTCCTAGAAGTAAGCTCGTTGATGCGATCTTAATCCTACTTGTTCCCAAGCCCATGAGGTCCAGTGAGATTGCTGGCTATCTTAACAAAGAAACGAAATACATATCGAGCTACCTCTCCTATTGGAAAGAGAGGGGTTTTGTGGAATATGAAAATGGTCTATGGTACCTAACTCCTAAAGGAGAGGACTTTGCTAGAGAGATGATATCAAAGGTTTCTGATGAGAAGTTTAATGAGTTTGTCGCACTCGCTCAAAGGATAGCAGGGGATTTCGTAAAACAGACAATAAACAACAAAAGTAACATCGGAAAGGGGGGCTTCTCTAAGGAATCTTTGTCGTTTATTGTTAGACAAACATATAAAGCGGACAATAAACAACAAAACAGAGTTTCTCAAGTTGCATGTGTTATGCAACAATTGAAGGATATCATCGATGAAGATGAAATGGAGGTAACCTCCAGCATATTAACCCACTATGCAAAGTTTGGCACCACATACCTATATTTAGATCAACTTATGGAAAGATTAAAGGCTGATTATACATGGCTCTTGAAGAGGTTAAGGAGCCTACAGAGCAAGGGCATCTTATATATTTATACAGATCCAAGGCTTGGCATAAGGGTTGGCCTAACTAGGAATGTTAAAGAAATGATAAAGGGCTGCTAGTATAACAACAACTACTTCTTATCTAATATTATGGTATCCTTATATTACTCTCATAAAAAACTATAGAACGCCTATAATATTACTGTTTGTATAATGTATTTTGTATTACTATACTATGTTTTTTAAGCAAAACATTGTAAAAAAGAGTAGCTTTTCTATAACTTGTAGTAGTATTTGTAGTATAAAACAAATCTTATATCTGCATACCAAAAATCTGCTTTTTCCTCTCTACCCTCTTCTTCACTTTGTCCACGGCCTTCACAAAATGTTCCATTGTTACATACCTTGATTTCTGTCTTATTGCAAAGAAGCCGGCCTCGGTGGCTATCGCCTTTATCTCTGCACCAGAAAGGCCTTCTGTTATCTCCGCTACGTATTCTATATCGAAGTCCTTAGTTCTCATCTTTTTTACGTATATCTCTAGTATCTCCTTCCTCCCCTCCTTATTGGGTAGCGGAACCTCTATTATCCTATCGAACCTCCCCGGCCTCAGCAACGCGGGGTCTAGGAGGTCTATCCTATTTGTGGCAGCTATTATTTTAACAGTATCTAGTGAGTCAAACCCGTCTATCTCTGCGAGGAGCTGAAGTAGGGTCCTCTGCACTTCCCTATCACCACTCGTACCCATCTCCATCCTCCTCGAACCTATCGCATCTATCTCATCTATGAAGACTATCGAAGGCTTCCTTTCCCTTGCTAGCCTAAATACCTCCCTGACAATCCTTGCACCCTCTCCTATGAATTTATTAACAAACTGGCTACTAACAATCCTTATAAAATTCGCCTTGACCTCACCGGCAAGGGCCCTAGCTAGGAGGGTTTTTCCAGTTCCTGGGGGTCCATATAGCAACACCCCATGTGGTGGGTCTATCCCTATATCTTTAAACAGTTTTGGATTGAGTATAGGTAGACCAACAACTTCATATATCTCCCTTATCTGACCCTCTAAACCGCCCACATCCTTAAAGGAAAGCTGAGGCCTTTCATCAATTTCCATAGCTTCAACGAATGGGTCGTATATATTTGGAAGTATCTCTACTATTGTTGAGCCCTTATTGTTTAACGCAACGGAAACCCCAGGTCTCAATTTCTTTATATCTACGTTTGAGCCTATCTTAACGACGAGGTTTGGCCCCGTCGAGCTTTTAACTATTGCCCTATCCTTGTCAAGTACCTCTAACAGCATGGCCTCTATGTATGGCGTTTCTAAAAGCTTAGACAGCTCCTGCTTGTAGTATTCTAGATCCCTTTCCAATGAGATCCTGAGCTGGGTAAGGTACCTTACCCTCTCCCTGAGGTAGTTTATTTCCTCTTCACTATTGAATTTTTCATTTATTTTATTGTTTGAGTCACTAAGGGACAAACATCTTCACCGTGGTATTAGGTTGTATATAGCCTTTTTTAACCTGTTTAACCTAGTCTTTAGCCTGTTCAATGTTAACCGGGGAGTTTACAATAAGTTTCGATAAGAAAGTCGCTATTGCCTTGGCTAAGGGAGGGGGAACTGCCTCTCCTATCATGTTGTACTGCTTGTCCTTTCCACCCAAAAATATGTGGTAATCAGGAAAGCCCATAAGCCTCGCTTGCTCCCTAACCGTTAGTACCCTATCTTGGAATGGGTGGATGAACCTTGAAGATCCCATGACCGTTGGCGCTATTTTATATGGGTTTAGCCTTATGAGGTTTTTGAACCTTCTGTTTTCAGCCCCCTTAAACTCTATAAGGGAATCCCCCCATTTCACTTTTGAGATCCTTTTTTGGAGCTTCTTGCTGATAGTTAGCGGCGCTTCATGGTTTGGAGGCCAATAAGACCCTGGCTCCGGTAAATCTCTTAGTGAATCCATCACTGCCTGCTTCTTCTCTTTATCTGGCTCTATTTTAGTGTTGGAAACAAAAACCCTAACCCTTCTGCTGGGGACTCCATAGTTCTCTGAGTGAAGCACGTTAAAGAAAACCGTATTGTAACCAATCCTCTTGATTTCTTTCTCTATAGAGCTTTTTATGTCTCCGTAAAGTATTCCTGGTACGTTTTCTATGAGAAAATACTTGGGCTTCAGCTCACCTATGATCCTTATTGCGTGCAGGTACAATTGGCCTATAGGATCTGAGTACAGCCTATCTATTGGTAGCTTCTTCCTGTTCTTGTTTGCCTGTGTAAAGGGTTCGCAAGGGGGGCTTGCTATCACAACATCGAAGTCTTCAGGGGAGTAACCGCTTACCTCCTTTATGGTTCTATAATTAACCTTCTTAACGTCATCTGCTATTAGGTATGCATCAGGAAAGTTAGCCTTATAGGTTTTCGAAACTGGGGGGTCGTTTTCTATCGCAACAGCTACCTCAAATCCCCCATCTTCAAAGCCCCTAGAAAACCCCCCTGCGCCAGAAAATGCGTCAAGAACCAAATACCTTCCTTTCATCAGATTTTATCTCCCCTTCGAGCCTTGCTATCCTCTCCTCCAGCACTTTGATGTAGCTGGAATTATCATCAGGTTCTAGGAGGCTTCCGCATTTTGGGCAGGTGAAGTCGTATTCAAAGGCATCATCAAAGGTATACCTGGTGTTATCCTTTGGGCATTTATAGAACTCATGGTTTTTCTCGTATTCCAGCCTTGACTTGAGTTTTTCGAGCACAGACTTCTTCCTTTTAATTATGGCGAGGCTCACTGACTTCATGTCTATGTACCAATAATACCTCGTTGCCTCGCTCTCTGGGTGCTTCCCCCTTTTATATGTTGAAAGCTTTGCGTTATATAAGACCCTCAGCACCTTCCTGACATCACTCTGCCTATAGCCTGTAATGCCTTCTATTTCCTCATCACTTATTCCTCTCTCAGGGTCCGTTTTTAGGAGTATCTCAAGGATGTCAGAGGCCATTTTTTCATCGGCTTCTGCCTTCATTGCAAGGAGTCTTACATATTCTCTTAGCTGCTCTATGTACTTTTTGCTGTCCTCCTCCTTTTCATTCCCTCCACCTTTCAACGATCTTTCCCCTCTCTGTAGGTATTATTTTGAAACCTGCGTCCGTATAATATAATAATAGCTCCCTACCCTTATATAGTCTATCTAAAAAGATTGCAAGGGCTGCCACCTCGCTGTGGGGCTGCCAGCCTATGGAGACGTTGTAGTCAGAGTTTTCATAATAGAACCTCTCAACCTTTTCACCACCAACTACTATCAGCTTTTGCCTAGGCGAGGACGATATTTCACCTATTATGTCGTCGATGTTTAGGCCATACATCGTTAGGTTTATCACCTCGCCCCTTTCTTCCTTCCACTTCGTGACATACTCTTTCCCATCACTGCTGCAGAGAAAATCTATCTCCCCTCCCCACATTTTAGAGGCCTTTTCTAGGGATTCTCTAACCCTTTTATCGCAAACTCCTTCTAAGACAAATCCGTTGGCCCCGAAAGCCCTTGCAACCAATGCCACATGGGTTGTGATCCTTTTATCCCTCTCTGGCCTATGGCCAAGCCTCAGGACGTATACTTTCTCATATGGCATTGCCAACGCTTCTAATCCGCTGTTCTCCAATCCCTCTCCCCGCAAGGTTCACAACCCTTTCGAGTACTTTTTCAATGCCTATTTTGTTTGTTGCTGATACCATAGCTATCTCAGCATCAGGTTTTATTTTCGACGATATTTTCTTAATAGTATTGAGCCTTTCTTCTATTACCTCATTATCGACCATGTCTACTTTGTTTAGCGCAAAAATTATGGGCCTGCTGCCGGCATTTAGCTTTCTCAGTATTTCACCCCCAGCAACTATTTTTTCCTTGATTACCTCCACATCCTCACTCATATCTACAACAAATACTATTACATCGGAAAGAGAAACCTCCTCCAGCGTAGAATAGAAGGCCTCTATGACCTCTGGTGGTACCTCCCTTATAAAACCAACCGTATCTACAAAGAGCACTTTTTTGCCCTTATAGGCCACCGTTTTATGTTTTGGGTATAGCGTTGTGAAGTACTCCTGGCCCACTCTTTTGTTCTCGTTTGTAATGGCATTAAAGAGCGAGGTCTTGCCTGCAGAAGCGTAACCCACTATAGAGGCTATTGTCATGCCGAGCATCTTCCTCCTCACAGCCCTCTCATGTTCCCTCTTTCTTATTTCTTCAAGCGCTTCTTTGATCCTTGATAGCCTTGAGGTCTGTTGCTTCCTATATGCATCAATCCCATAATTCCCAGGGCCTAAGAAACCTACAAGTTCACCCATCTTGCTCTTCCTTATATATTCCCTCATAAACGGCAGTTCATGCTTTATCTTAGCCATCTCTATTTGTAGCATTGCTTCCTTGCTACCAACATGAAGGGCAAATATGTCCAAGATCAGCATGACCCTATCGATTATCTTGGTTCTTGTTTCTTTTTCCAGCTTAAACAGGGAAGAAGGCTGTATGTCACCGTAGTATATGATCGAGGTTATTTTCCCCTCCTCAACTACCTTCTTTATCGCATTCGTCTTGCCCCTCCCTATCTTTTTCTCCCTCCTCAACTTCTTTACTTTAACAATTTCATAACCAGCAGTTTCTGCTAGTGCTACGGCTTCATTATAGTGGTTCAGAAAATTCTTTGACAGTAGTAGGAGTGCCCTTTCCTTCTCCTCAGGCCCCAACTAGTCTTCATCCCTTCTTATTACCACAACATCCCCAAAGGTTACCTTGTCATGGAAGGGGCCTTCCTCCATTTCCTCATATTCAACCGGCTGTAGTATCCTTACCTTGAGGAGCTGTTCTATCTTCTTTGCGAGGTTTATCGAGGGTTTCATTTTTTCCTGTTCTATCTTCTTTAGCATTGACTCGCTTATCCTCAGCTTCTGCGCTAAGGTCTGTTGCGTCCAGCCTCTAGATTCCCTCCCTTTCTTCACTATTTCTCCGAAGCCCTCTTGAAGCTCTAGTTGGCCCTCAAACCTCTCAACTTTTTTCTTAACTTGGACCACTTTTCTCTCATAAACGGGAGTAGCCCTCCCACTCTTTACTAGCTTGTTGTAGCACCTTTGACAAAGTATCATCTCTGCGCCATCAACAACTGCTTTATAAGGCCTTCCCTTTATGGGCATTCCACACATCTCGCACGTTTCCACTTTGCCCCGCCACATTGCTATTTGGTTTTCCAAGCTATTTATATCATATAGTAACCCCCTTATCAGACCCTTGCAATTAAACCGCTTAGCAAAGAAAGCTAGGCATATGCAAAGGCCAGGATTTCTTGTCTATTCGGAGTTCCTTATCACTAAGCCTGGAATCGACTTTGCTTCCTTTTCAAACTCCTTCTTCTCCCAAGGAAAAACCACCCACTTGTCAACTTCTTTTGCGTAGTAGTCTGGGACGAGCCTGGTCCAAGGCTTCATGTAGAGCGTGGCAGTCTTGACTTCCACGGGCATGTATAGGGAGATTGCTTGGAGGGCGAATTCGAGGGTCAGCCCAGAGTCGCTGACGTCATCCACAAGTAACACCCTTTTGTCCTTAATTGGTAGCGTTAAGGGTTGCCTTATATAGGGCTTTTCCCCTTTTCGTCCAGCCGATATGTAGAGCTTAACCTCAATAGTGCCTATGTTAGTTATCTCTAACCTATCGGCCAGGAGCCTTGCAGGGATGACACCACCTCTCAGTATTGATATTATTGCATCAGGTTCAAAGCCAGATTCACTTATCTTTACGGCTATATCTCCAACGCTCTTCTCTATGTCGCTCCAAGAGAGCATCATGACTTCTATTCCACCATGGTTTATCGGGAGGATGTAGATCTCCCTAGCTTCTTCATCGTCTTCTTTGAGTCTGTAGTCAACGCCATCTACAAACACCATAAAGCCGGGATTGGGACTCCCCTCGCTACTTATAGCAGTCACGAGCTTTGGATACCTCACAACGAGCTTTTTCAGGGCATCCTTCCAGCTGTGCGCCTCTACTTCAATGATACCCTTGTTGTCTGTGCTCTCCTTTAGTGCAGCTAGTAGCTTTATTCTCACCGTTGGCAAGCTGGGTTCCTCTCCAGGGCAGGATCAGGTGGAGACACCCGTGTTTTCTTCCAATATCTTCTGCTTTTTGCTGTAAAGCCTGATGAGGTTTGTTACGTACCCAGCCAGTTGGTTCCTTAGCTTTTTTGATCTATAAGAGACTATGCTACTTATAACTTTCTTGTTGGCCTCAAAGTTCTCTGTAAACAGGTCCCGGTGCTCTTCGACAAGCTTCCTTGCCAACCTTTTTATTGCAAGCGTTCTTACTTTACCCAAGCCTTCCACCTGAATGCTTTTGTTAGGGTTTAGGAATTTAAAGCTAATATTTCTTTACTCGCCTTTTCACATGATACTGAGAAAGGATGCTTTCGCATTATTAAAAGCACGAGTTCCTAGTTTCTTCTGTTGTATAGAAGCCTCACACTTCCAGGATATTCCCTTGTGCCTATGAAAAGGCTCTTCTCGTCATAAAGGCCAGAAACTTCGAGCCTTCCTCCATTATAAAGGAGGTATCCAGCATTATATTCAAATGATACTATAACCCTCCCGTTTTCATCCTTAACACATGGTGGATACAGAAGGGCTTCTCCCTGACCTGGGCTTACATAGATGTCTAGGTTGCCTACCTTTGATGGTATCTTAATTTTATGGTACTCCCTAACCATGCTACAATGGCCAGAGATTACCTTAGGCACACCGGTCCAGCTCACAGCCATTCCCAAGACTTCCCCCCTTCTCCAAGGCATACAAGGGCCTCTTAAAAAAACCCCGCCATAATTTTCTTTGCATTCCAAGGCCTTTGCTCTCCTTATAAACTTCGTCAAAAAATCTTCAGAGCTTTTCTTTCCATAGATAACTAGGTCTATGTCAGAAAAGGCGTTCCACATGTTTAATGAATATGAACCTGTTAGGCCTACAGAAGAAAGGTCTACATCACCTAGGATCTCACCCAGTATACGAGCGATTCTTTCATCAGCGCTTTGCGGGTGGTTCAGCAATTCCTTAAACGCCTCCTTCGGGTCGTTGTATATTAAAACATCTCTCTCGTTTATATATGGCATGTAGCTCCTGTAAACAGGATCATAGACCACCTTTAGGCCAGACCTTTCTATGGAATCCCTGATGCCATTGGGGCCGTACTCCGAAATAATCCTGCAGAAGCTGTTTGCCCCCCTCTTCCAAGCACCTCTTCTGCAAGAAACATATTTGGGGATTATTGGTATAAACCCCTCAGGGGAAGGTATTCCTATTTCAACTCCAACCAGCAAGCCCTTTGTTATTAACGTAGAGCTATGCCCTGATCTCGATTGGTTCAAGCTTCCCACCCAAATCCGGCGAGATTATACTTTTTCCTCCAGCCTTGTCTAACTGGAGGGTTCCGACAAAGCTATATTTCCCCAAAGGAAGTTCTGAGAACCTTGTATGCCAAGTGACTAGCTCCATTTCGCCCCCTCCAGACACTACCTTATAGGTGCTTGGTGTAAGGTATTTTTCCTCGTTATCAAAGATCTCTATTTCGCCCTTGAATGCCTTCTGCGCTGTATAGATGCTGTGGCATTTTTCCGAGCAAATATCCCTTAAAATCCTTATCGTATATGCCACGCCTTTATAGCACGAATCCAAGATCCTTATGTTGGATAGAAGTCTATATGTGCTGTAATCAAAGGTGTCGGAGACTTTTTCAAACCTTCTATCATTGCATTGCTTTATGTGGCCTATTTCCTTTAGCTCTATCAGGTGTGCGTGGATCTCTTTGTTATTACCATAGAGAAGTAAATCAACGTCGCTTCTCTCACTTTCGATTCCAAGTGCCCAGCTCCCAGTCAGTCCAACGTATTCGGGGTCTAGATAGTCTATTAGCTCTATGATCTGCTTTGGAAGCTCACGCCTTCTCCTTTTATAAACCTTCTCGGGATCAAAGAAGCAGACCACTTCGTTTTTGGGTATTACAGGAACCAACCTTCCTACACAGTCAAGGTACCTTAGGAACTTCCTTGGTGTGTAGAGCAGGAAATCGTGGGCGCTAATCCTTTTATTAGAGACCATATATGGTACCGAGATGTAGCCATCCTCTGGATGCTCATATCCTTTTACGAGCCATATGGTTTCCTCAGGTTCCCTTGTCTTTATGTACCATCCTTCGAACAAACTAGGTTCCACCGGCAGAAGAAAAGGCTATTGGTTTAGTATTGAAATGGCTTCTTTTAGCGCACTTACCTTCTCTCCCTCGTTATCGCTTGTGCACGCATCCACTATCCTTGCCAATACCTTATATATGTTTGCTATTTCCTTGCCCTGCGCCTTGATAGTTGAATCAAGGGATTTTATGTTTGCATTTAAGGAATCTACTAAAAGTTCCAAGACAGAGACGACATCTTCTATATCGCTGTGTTCATGCTCCTCTTCATGTTCGTGGGTCCTTTCGACCTCTTCGACTATATTGTTTAGGTCTTCCTTCTTCTTTGGTAACTCCATCCTCTTCCTTCCACTGCTCAATTCAGCCACCTTATTGCTATTTATAACTAGAACTTTTAATATCTTTGAGGCATCATAAAAAGGTTAAAAAAAGGTTAAAAGGGCTATACGTCCTTTGGGTCGTTAGTAGCTATTATTGGGGGATTGGCAATCTTTATATCAAGGCCGGAGAGGCTCTTGTTTCCTGTCTCAAAACCCTTGAAATACCACATCAATGCGCCGAAGACCCCTATTAGTGCGACCACCATCATCGACGCAGCCCCTATTAAGAAGCTTGGGCTTGTCATTGCAAGGAAGCCTGTGATAACCCCTGTTGAAATCCAGACAGAGGCCCTCACGATGGATATGTAGAGACCTCTATTCCGTGTTGGGAAAAGTTCTGGTTCTAGAAGCGCCCTTGCTGCCCATGTGAGTTCAAGGGGTATCATGACTAGCGAGAACATAAATAGTATTAGGCCATTCGTGGCCATCCTTGACGCTAATGCAACTGCCCATAAGGCCCCCCAAAGTCCAGCCAATAGTCCAAAGGACGTAATTGTATACCCCTTCCTGCCAAGCCTTGGCGTTATCAGGAACCCGGCTATTATTCCAACAGCAGCCATTACAAAGCCTCCAGTTAGTACTATAAGGCCGCTGATGCTGGTAAAGTATGCCCCGGGTACTCCATAAAGGATGTATACAAATGCTATGTCCTGCACAATCCCAAGTATTATTAGGGTTGAGAATCTTAGTGCCATCCCTCCTGTTGGCTTGACCGGCTGGGAATCAGCATCAATGGTCTTCCAAGCCTCTTCTACATTCCTAGAGGTTTTCACGGCCCTCCATGGTATGGTTTCGGAAGCCTTTAGCCATGCAATTATCAGCCCTATTATTGGAGCAAAATACATTAGGAGCATAGCGACCTCATAGTTGGTTGCATATGCCCTGGCACTATTTAACCCGAAGATGAGGAGGGGAACAAAGGCAAGTGCTACGCCAAGGTTTCCGAAGTTCTGTGTTATCACCAATATTTTGCTTCTGTGCTTGGAGCCCACACTCTCTGATATCATCGCAAGAACCGGGGTTTCGAGGCCTATTGCAGACATTCCAACGAGGGCCATAGAGATAATAGAAACTGCTATCCTTGAGGCACCGTATATTGTATTAAACCAAAGCGGTAAGTATAACAACATGCCTACCAATACCAGCCCTGAGGAGAGCATGAATGAGGCTTTTCTTCCCAATCTATCGGCTACGTACCCTGCGAATAGCGCCCCAATCCCCCCAAAGATATAAGGGATGCTGAGGCCTAGCCAGAACAGGTTCTTCGGTATGACTTCAGAAATCGCTGTCAGCGGTCCATAACTTTCTGCAAGTCCAAACACTATCATCCCGAAGGATAGTGCTACGAACGCTGCCCAGGGGAAACCGCTAGCTCTCTTAACTTCCAACAGCTTCACCATTTGCTCTTTTCATAAACTAGG
>WALX01000008.1 GCA_015522625.1 Candidatus Hestiella sp. | reverse complement strand
CAACTTATCCTCCAACAAGCGGCCCCGTCCTTTACTAGCCCAGTAAACATAACTTGCAATGGTACTAGAATAAAATTCTCTAACGAATCTATGTAGAAACTCAGACCTTGTAAAAGGCTCCCTTGAAGCGCTCTCTAGTCCCAAAACAAATATGCTTCTACCAAACGGTATAAAGCGTAGGTCGTTTAACCCTAAGTGACTTCTAAAGGATTCACGAAGGCTTTCATAAAGTATAGCCTCAGACAACGAGTCGGATAACGAGTTGGCAAATATTCTTATTACCTTAGCAATACTGTGCATCAGTCTCGGATCGCTCATTCTATCTTTCTCAAACATATCATCCACTATCCTTTCTATATAGTTCAGTTTAATACCGATGTGAGGCCTTTCTGACATTGAAGCATTAGCGCGTAGGCGGAGTTTGAAAGTAATAGTAGATGATAACTCTATCCTGTCGATACTTGGCTTAATACTTGTTCTGGCACCCCATGTGATACCAGAATGGGCTAAGTAGGCTAACAAAGATCTTGCTGTTGAAAATGAAATTATTTCTTTATGGTGTTCCCTTATGTAATTGAGTAATTCTTCAAAAAGTAGAAGCAGTTGTCTTGTACTTATAAGAACTTCATGTTCTCGTGCTTCCTCCACAAAGCTCATCTCAGCTATTGATAACTCGATAGGCTCAAATGTTACGGAGTTTGCATCCTCTACTGGTATAATCTCTGTTATGAAGTCATAGAGCAGTTCTTGCATTGTCTGCTTTATAAAGTTAATGTTTATAGGAATACTAACCGAGGGAGCCTCGATGTTTACAATGAGAAGATCTTCCTGCCTCTCTATAGTTCCTCTAAGTCCTGTCTTTTTTATTAAAGTGGAAAATACCTCTTCAAAACTACTGCCAACCATGCCCTCAGTTTGCGATAATGTTACAATTAAAAGCATCTCAACTATGGTCTTGAATACGTCTCGAAATTCGTCCAAAGTTAACCTTATGGAAGTATGTTCTAAATACGTCGCAAACTTCTCTACCAGCTTCTCTTTTACAAGTTTGAGGGTGTAGTCATCAAGGGGGAAAAGTTTAGCATAAATTGCTTTTAGGGTATAGCTCTTTCCGGTATTAGGCGGGCCCAGGAGTAGCGTGACATCGCCGAGCTCTATCTCGCTGTTAGATACTGGGCCCAGCTTCTTTATATTTAACTTCATTATACTCTTCAGCCTCTCTCAAGCTACCTCTAACTATATTAAACTCATCTAGGACTTTTAAGTACCCTTTAAGCTAAACCATAGATATATCCAAAGCTATTTGGCATGTTTTAATTCTAATGGCTATAAACAGCTAAGCCTATTAGAGAATAAAACTTTGAAAAGATATGATATTGTATAGCTGATGGTATATTTTTAACGATATATGACTCCAAGAAATAAGAAATACTGCTATAGCAGTATAGCAAGTTCCCCGGCGTCATTTTTTAATACAATCCTAGCTAAATATGATTATATAAAAATGTGTGAAAAATAATAAGTGCACATCTCTCTAATAAGTCTGAACCTTAAAGGAAGCGATTAAACGCTTAGGCTGGAATATCCTTTTAGAAAGGAGCAGGGCTTTGCAAAGCTTAATATAAAGGCTTCTATAAAATTCTAGGTTTATCGCCGCGGGCGGGATTTGAACCCGCGCGGGGGTGAACCCCATCGGCTTAGCAGGCCGACGCCCTACCGGGCTGGGCGACCGCGGCATAGACCGCTTCCCAACCATCTACTATCTGTGTCTTTTTTGCTTTTAAACGTTTTAAGCTGCCATTTTATGAGGTGGAAAGATGTATAGCATAAGGGCCCTAACAGTTCACTATGGAAAGCCAAGGAAGGGAAGCTCCTTTAAAGAAGAGGTTGAATCATTTCTATACAAGCTACAAGAGGCCGTCGATAATTACAAGTCCGTTCATAACATAAGGCCAGGCACCTTGAGGATAGCATTTCCTAGCTTCCCAAGCGACTACGAAGGGCTTTTAAGGGATTTCGAAGACCTAGCGGATGACTTTCTAATTAACCTGGGGCAGATGAAGTTAAATGCAGGGTTAGGTGATGCTTTGAGGGACGTAGCGTCTTCTTCCATGTTTTCATCTATATTGCTTTCTGAAAGCACTTGGGATGCCGCAGTAAAAATTTCTAAAGCATTGCATTCGCTTGTTGCTGAAGATCCTTCTTACGGAGCTAACGTAGGTGTAAACACGCTTAATTACAATTACTTCATAACGCCATACTTTCCATTAGCCTCCGCCATACCGGGGGAGGTGGGGGTATCTGTATGCTTGACTTATCCAAATTACCTCTCAGGCTCCTATTTGAAGAATGGTTATGAAGGCCTTGTAGCCTCAATAAGGGAGGCAGGGGAAAAAGCTTTAGAGATGGGGGAGTTTGTGTCAAAGGAGCTTGGAGTTAAGTGCTATGGAGTGGACCTGAGCGTTTCTCCGTGGATGGAAGAATCTAGCCTTGGATTAGTTGAGGCAGTGTCTGGCGTTAGGCTAACTAGGCCTGGATTTGCCAGTGGGCTTAAGAGGGTTAACGATGCCATATTGGAAGCCTCGAATGGGATCAAAACAACAGGTTTTAATGAGGTAATGCTTCCCATAGCCGAGGATTCTAGGCTTAAAGCCAGGGCCTCTGAAGGGGAAGTGAGCGCTAGGTATTTAGCCATGCTAAGCGGCGTCTGCCTAGCAGGCCTAGACTTAGCGGTGGTGCCTTCTGATGTCGATGGTGTAGCAGGGTTAATTCTAGATGCTGGCGCATATTCGAAGACGAAGAAAAGGGTTCTTGGGGTTAGGATAATCCCTGTAGATGGCGTTGAGCCAGGGGATAAGGTTGACTTGGGCAGGTTCGGTTTCACTCCGGTAATAGCAATATAGCTTATTTTAGCAAGCTTATAGTTTGCCTTATTTCTATTATTTCCTCCTTAAGGCAACAAAGGTTTAAAGCTACCTGGCCTTCCTTCCAATGAGCTCCAGTATTAGGGAAAT
>WALX01000007.1 GCA_015522625.1 Candidatus Hestiella sp. | reverse complement strand
TCATAGTGCTGTAGATACTTGCATCAGCAAAGGAAATTACCTTTCCCTTACCTTTAACAATATCGGATTTATAATGCTCCTTCCAAATACTGTTATATTCCTGGCTTCATCATCAACACTATGATGAAGTGTAGTTTCTGTGCTCATTATCATTCAATAATATTCTTAGTGAAGTAGTATCACCAGTAGCTCTTCTGTGACTTAAAACCTATATCTCAATAACTTATTAGGCTCTATGTTTCCCTGTATTATATTGTAGTTATTGGGGCTAGTAGCTAACGCTACGACATTAAATATATAGCTCCTTTCACAATGTCATCTAGATCGCTTGGATTAAACGTTTTTTAACTGTTAAACTGGCTTTTCAACTTATATGGAGTGCCTCTTCCAGACCTTCTAGCAATGGATCTTTCCTAAAAGTACAGGTCTAGGCTACTGTAAATTAGAAGGATAGTAGCTACAATGAGTCTAAACATGAGCTCGCCTACACACCTATTACTTCAGCAGTATAGTCCTCCGCAGCTAATGCTATAAATACGGCTCCTACTATTATTGAAAATAAGCCAAGAACAGCTATGCATCAGCGATAACCCCTATAAACCTAGTGTCCTTATTTATCTAAAGCTGTTATGCATTCTGAATTCAAAAAACTTATATAAATGAAAGAGGAAAAGGCATAGCCCGATCAAAAATGTACTGAAGCTGTATTTCCTAATTCCACAATAGCTATGCATAGAATTTTAAGCTACATACTAAAGAAGGCTTATATAGGGGATTTATGTGTAGCTGGCCCGCCACTAAGTGCTTTAGATTGGAAATGTTGATAAGGCCCCAACCAATACCTTTTTTGATGTGTGGGTGCTAGTGTTGTCTGAGGTAGTTATTAAGGTACCCGAGGGTGTAGATGCTAAAGAGGTTAAGCGTAGAATTGAAGCTATTCTCAACCTTGTGATTAGTGATGAGTTTGACAAATTCATGGAGTACTTAGAGGAATATGCCTTCCTACGCCTTCAGGAGGAGAGCCTTCGGGAGTTTTTAGAGGATGAGCCAGATGTCTACACCGAAAACGACATTAAAAGGTAAGATAGTGCTCATTTACTTCCCCTTCACCGATTTGACGGGTCGTAAGCTCCGGCCAGCACTAGTGCTCTATGATGGTGGTAGAGATGTCGTGGTTGCATTTATATCCTCAAGAATAGAGAAGTACGAGCCCAAGACTGATATCCTGATAAGTAAATCGCACCCAGAGTTTCATCTCACTGGACTTAAAACAGACTCAGTCTTGAAACTCTCAAAAATAGCTACCTTACATAAGAGGCTAATAGCGGGAGAAGTAGGCACCATAGGTGATCAACTAAGAAATGAGATAGACCAGAAAATAATAAAAGTATTATTAGTATAAACTTAAGGAAGAACTGGCATCATCTATAAAATTATAGCATGCTTTAAAACACTATACCCAGTAAAACTTCGATATCATTTAATCCTAGTCCTTCGGGAATATCAGGCATCAGCGAGGAACCTCCTCAAGGTATAGCCCCTCCACTAAATCCAGCAGCTCTTCGCTATCTGGAGGAGATCCCCTATGAACCTCCTTACCTCACGATAATCATCCCCACTAATCACCTTACGCTTAATAACAGCCGTTCACCTGAACAAAGCCTTCATTTATCAAGTTATGACATTCCGTATCGAACACGGCCAAGCTTGTCTTCAACCGTTATTTCTTTCCAAACTGTTTCTGGGACGAGGATTTTCCCCAAAGAGCTTTTCCAAAAAGATATAAACGACATATCCTAGCGAGTGCAATAATAACACTTGAATTAGAGACAACGAGAAGCTCCTCAGCTCGGTTACTTCCCTGTTTTCCTTGCAAGCTTCTTGGCAACCTCCAGATCTTCTTTAAGTTCCTCTTCATCATAGTGTAACAGTATACTTTCCTTGGCTAGTAGTTCTAGGAATTCCCATTTTGAGATGCCTGCTATTCTCCTAGCCTGACCCAGACTAGCTATATCCTTCTCGTAAAGTCTCAACGCTAGCTCTATTCTAAGTCCCTCCTCAAGCTCGTCAGGAGGGACCCTAAGGTCCTCAGGAACCTCAATAACAACACGCTTAGCACTAGTTTTAGACACTCATAATCCCCTCTACAGATACTTATGCCCATGGAAGACATTAATTTTAGCAGCTCCAAGAAAAGCCAAGCTTTAACAACACTAAACCTCCAAGCCAAACTGTCCCATATACTAGAGAATAGATACGAAAACTTTACCTATCTGTTCCAGAATATCGTCATCTTCTGGAAAATGGTTTATATTTCCTGGGCCTTCAGAGCCGGAGGTCTTGACTCAAATCCCGGCGGGCCTGCCACTTATTAGCACAAGATTTCTTTAATTCTGAAAAGGAGTTCAATATCGATCTGCACGACTTATATCTCCATAGGATTTCCTTGTCTCCACTAGATAGCATGGACAGAAAGTAGGAAACTTGTTGAGGAGAATCCCTTATCCATAAAGATCAAAGTTTCTCTGCATAAAGGACGCCTAAGAAACTCTAGTATTGCCTCGTAATACTGCTGCATAGGCTATCACCTCTTCATGGGACAACCTTTAACCATGGTACACGTTTGAAGTCTTCGTCAAAGGTGATTATTGTGTCTATGTTGTAGTGTTTGCATGTGGCAGCTATAATGGCGTCGTTGGGTAGTAGTCCATATTGTCTCATAATATCTAGGGCTGCTTGTTTAATCTCTTCGCCTACTTCCAGCTCTGTAAAATATTCTTGAAGAAAGGCTATCTGCTTATCAAGCATCCTAAGGGTTTCCCTGACCTTCTCTTGGCGTCTTCTTTAGCTCGTAGGCCTTCATATCCGTCAAGAGCTTGAGGAGGACGAACAGCACCTCTGAGAATACAACACTATTAATATAGCCTATTGTTTCACCGCTAAGCACAGGCTTTAGGGCTCCCCTAGCTGCAGGGTCGCCTGTGTAGTACCTGACTATGACGTTAGTGTCAATAAAGGCCAAACTCATCCTCCGCCTCCCTTAAAGCCCTCTCGACCTTCTCCGCCTTTATAGAGCCGAAAACTTCTTCAGCAATATCCTTGCCCAATATCTTTATTATGATTACCTCTCCATCTCTTAACTTCTTTATTTTATCAAGAGGTCTGAGAACACCTCCCTCATACCTGGCCCGTATAATCACAGAC
>WALX01000006.1 GCA_015522625.1 Candidatus Hestiella sp. | reverse complement strand
ATAAGCCCATCTGGGCTGGTTTTGTCATTTCAAACAGCGCCTTTGTTTTTCTTATAATACTCAAACCTCCTTTCCCCTCTTACTAAAGTTTTCCTGGATTTAAAGTTTAGGGTATCTTAATATGGGTAGGTTTATATTTGATCTTCCCTATCATATAATAAAGGGGTAGGGTTGGTGATTTTATGCCTTCAATAAATGAAAGTGACGGTGTTAAAAAAGGCATAGGCAATAAGGCGTCAAGAAACATAGGGATGGTGTTAATAGGTATAGGCGTTTCCCTCCTCATATTTGTTTTCTACGAAGCCTATCTCTCGTTTTTAAATCCAGGCTTTATAGGTTCTATCAACAAACCAGCCTCAAATACAGTTGCGATAGCTTTTACTGCACAAGCCCTTGTTGTCTTATTAATAAAGGTTGCGTTTTTGGGCATAGCACTGGCAGCCGGTTCTACAATATTATCTAAAGGGGTTGAGCTTATCCGATAAAAAGTAGGGATAGAGGGTTGAAGTTAGGCCTCTTGATAATAATAGCTGGCTTAATATTGATAGGCATAGCAGCTTATCCCCTCTATGCTTTTGTAGAAGGATTTCTGACAACCCCCTTTGTTGTTACCGAAAGCCAGGTTATATGTAATTCGACCCAGGCCCTCCTGTTTAATATGACATATACAAATAAGGTTTCCTTAGAGAATTCTTCAATCATACTGAGCCTTGTATATAATAACGGCAGTGCAATGGATATAATCCTTTACAAAGGGAATTTGAATTCAAATGAAACAATTTCAAAATGCGTACCACTTTCGTATTTTAATGGAGTGAAGATATTTAAGTTCAAGTTCATCGGCAAAGTTGCAGGTCTTTATTATTTTAATTTTACATTGGTGAAAAGGATTGGGTAGGATAAAAACTACATTTAGGCAAATTGTTTTAGGCATAATAGAGGGGGTATTTTATTCAATAGTTTATGTTTATTTATTACCGTATCTCTATAAATCCTTCGCATATTCCTTTTCTTCCTTTACCTCTGTTCCAACTTTAACTTCTTTTATACCGACATCTGAAGTGCTCACCTATATAGGGTTGTTTATCGGTCTTGAGGTTTCTGCAAAAGTTTTAAAGGGAACTATATATAATCCAATACTAAAGGCGTCATCATCCTTGCTCGGTTTACTTATAGTTTTAATATATTTTGGTGGAGGCATACTAAAGGTAGGCCCTATTTTCTTAAAGAACATGGGTAGTGCTTACATAACATTAAATCTATCCTTAATACTGTTAATATATGTGGCTTTTATTGCTGCGCCTGGAATAATTATACCATTTATTGAATATTTTGTGGAAGATAAAGGTTGAAGGATTAATGGTGTTTATTTCGCTATTTTCTTAGGATCTAGAGAGATCCCACCATAACAAAAGATATAAAAGCTTATCTACAATTACCTTTTTAATAGGGCCGGTAGTTCAGCTGGAAGAATGCCGCCCTCGCACGGCGGAGGTCCCGGGTTCAAATCCCGGCCGGTCCAGATTCCTTGCAAACTTAAATGCTTGTGGCTTTTGAGACCCAGTAGAATAGTTATTGCTTAGCTTTCATGTCAGTCGCTACTGTTTTTAGGAGAAAGCTAAGCAAAGTTATACACAATCTTTCTGTTTGTTCCTACTGCATCATTTTGTTTAAAACTATTTTGTATCTGCGGTAGGAACTTCCACCTCGCCCAAAGGGACTTGCCAATCCCTATGGGGTCATGGGCGGCATTCGTCCCCAACGGCACGAGGGACACATCTAAGTCATATCCTAAGGGGCTTGGAGCATCGCTCCCATAGCCCTGTAGGGCTCTATAGAGGAGGTTCCAAACCGCTACTACGTCCTTATGCCATAGCTCTCCTCCCTTAGAGCACTTTCCTATCCTAGAGCCATTATTATATACTATGAGAACATCGTGTATTGGACATAGCTTTGATGTATTCCTTGGGTCTACATAAACTACTGGTACTCCGTATTCTCTTGCCTTCTCCTCTATTGCCTTCTGAATCCCTCTGAAAGATGCTTGGAATATCCTGTGTCTTAGCTGTTTATCCTTAATCTTGGCTATCATATTACTACTTACACGCTTACCTAGCTTCTCTAAAACAATAGCATACTGTCTTTCATGAGCTGTTTTAACGATTATGTTAGCTATCTTCCACTTAATACCAAACTTCTTCTTCCTCTCCTTTAACTTCCTCGATATCTTCCTCTTAACCCTTGATTTAACTCCATAAAGTTTATCATATCTTTCCTGTATCTTCTTTCTTCGATAGTAGTAACCTAGAACAAGCTTCTCAGTATTTGTTTCAAAGAGATAGGCAACTCTATCAACAAGTATCGTAACGTTGTTTTCATTAACGTCAACTGGTAGATACCCTTTAGGCTTGTGCTCTTCAACCTCCTTGACAAAGGTTAAGTAAATTATGGGTTGCCTATTCTTTTTATCTAGCTTTATTTTGGCTTCACTTGCTACTTTCCACCCCCTATT
>WALX01000005.1 GCA_015522625.1 Candidatus Hestiella sp. | reverse complement strand
CCAAGAAAGCCTTCATCTCCCTAGCACCTCTATCTTTTTCATGCAACACGCTATCAACCTCATACCATTGATTAAAGAGATCAGAGAGGGAAATCATATAACTTACAAGGTCTTCAGGCGCTAGGTCGTCTGCTGCCTTTGCGGATACTAGAGAATACTTCAAAGTATTTATAAACAACGTTCTCCTCAGCCTCTCTTTTACAGCGTTGTTGTCTATAGATTCATAGTCTACCTCGCCATGTTTTTCTAGTATGTTTTTTGCTCTGACATAGGTGTATTGGAGATAAGGCCCGCTGCTTTCCTTAAGGTTCACAGCCTTCTTTATATCAAATGTTAGAGGCTTCGACGAGTTTAAGTGAACCATAGCATACCTAATGGCCCCTACTGCAACCTTCTCGGCAAGCTTTTTTGCCTCAGCATCGTCGATGTTTTGATTTCTTTCCTTTATCTCAAAATAAGCCCTTTCCCTTATTTCATCCAAGGCGTCATCAAGCGTTAGGTATTCGCCCCTCCTTCCATGCATTGCCCTGCCTGGTAGCCTCACTATTTCATATCCGTAATGAATTAAGTTGGCAGCTTCTTTAATGTAACCTAATGCTAGCAAGGCCAACCTTATTTGGAGCTGCGGAAGCTTTTGAGAAGCCCCTATTATGTTTATCACCTTGTCAGCTTTGGCTACTTGGAATTTATAGATGCTATATGCTATGTCCCTTGTTGTATATAACGTCGAACCATCGCTCCTCCTTATTATTAGTGGCGGGATATCTATAAACTTGGGTAAATCAAAGCTTTTTGAAAGGCTTTCATCCTCCTCAAGGAAATCCTTTATTATTTGGGGGGTGTTTATAGCTTCTGCATCCTTGTACATTATGTAATACTTGTTTTTCCTCACTTTTTCTATGACCTTATCAACTAAGCCGCTCCATAGTATATCACTTTCCCAATCCCAATGATCGAAGCGTATTTCGAGCCTTTCTAAGGTATTTTTGAAGCCTTCCAGAACAGCATTTGCTATAGACCTTATTAATGACTTCTCTGGCTCAAGGCCTTTTTCGTATCTTACCATTACATTGGATATTACTTTTTCAACATCAGGCATTCCGCTTAGCCCGTCAAATATCGCATCGAACAAAGAAGGTGACACCTGCGATCTAAGCCTTGCTAGGATTGATGCTAACTTTTCTTCTTCATCCTTATCATTTTTCTCCTTTGTCGATATAAGATCTATTGTTGTGCTAGATACTGCATAGACCCATCCAACGAGCTTGTCAGGTTTTATATTAAACCTTCCAGAGAGTGTCATTGGATCTTGACCAATTACCTTGAATCCAAGAGCAGCTATTACTGATTGCCTTCCCATGTCATCGACATAGAACCTTCTATTTATTTTATATCCTCTAGCCTTTAGTAGCCTGGAAATAGTATCTCCTAGGCATGAATTCCTGGCGTGTCCCATGTGGAGCGGATGTATGGGATTTGCGCTGGTATGTTCAACAACTACTCTTAGAGGCTTATCGATTTCTACGGTTTTTATTTTGTTCCCATCTTTAATGTAGTTTACAGTTTTTTCAAGGAGTAGCTCTTCTTTAAAGATAAGATTTAGGAAGCCCCTTAGTAGCTTTATATTAACAATGTTGACTTCCCTTCCTAGAGCACTATTTATGTTTTGGATTGAGGTATCGATGTCTTTTGTGTATCTCATCACAGGAAAAGAAAAGTCACCATATTCTTCTCTTACCGGTTCTAATAGCTGCCTTAGAACCTCCGTATAGCGAATTTTCAGGGAGCTCGACAGGGCGTTTGCCATAATATTTATTGTGTCAACTAATGGGTTCTCCACCTTAAACTCCTATTCTTAAAAGTCCTCTTGCTATGTTTATAAAGCTGTTTGCTGTTTTCAGTCTATAACGTTTTTCTAGGCTAAAGGTTTATAACTGTGCACAAATTTAAGGTATATATATGGAAATGTGCACGTAGAGAGGGTTGAGAATCTATGAACCCCTTGCTCCAGATGTTGAGCCCTACAGGCACTGTGACACTAGTCTCTATCATAATTGTTTCATATATCCTGGGAATATTACACGGCATAACGCCTGACGAACACACCTGGCCCATAACGTTCAGCTATGCTGTTGGAAAGTACAGTACAAAAGGCGGTATGATTGCAGGCTTCCTATTTTCTTTAGGTTTTACCATGCAGAGGTCACTGTTGACAACGTTGGGTTACATAGGTCTGGCAAAGATCTACCACATCTATAGCTTAGATGGCCCCATATATATTGCTGTTGGTATAGTTATGTTCATCGCAGGCTCCTACGTGCTCCATGGAAGGTATATACACTTTCATTTAATACCAACAAAAAGGCATGTGAAGAGGGCAGAAAGGCTAGAGATAAGCCAAGATGTTCCCTTAAAGATGACAATAGTCCATGGTCTCATAGCAGGATTCGGTTTTGGGGCCTACGCATCTATTATAACCTTTATATTGGCTCCAGAGGTTCCATCTATACTCTATGCTCCCCTGCCGGGCCTTTTCTTCGGGATAGGAACAATGACTATGCAGATACTTATTGGTGCCATATTCGGTTCTATTATGAAGAAGATGGGATATGGAGAATCACAGATAAAATACGTTGGACTGAAAACTGCAGGTAACACGCTTTATTATGGAGGTTTAGCTTTTGCTGCAATAGGGGCCCTTGTGGTCCTTCTCCCATCTATTGAAGCTTTTGCAATATCTACCGGGAACCCAATACCGAACTTAAATGCGATAAACATAGGCTTCATACTTGTGGTATTTGTGGTTGGAATTATTGGTATAGGTAGCATGCTAAAGAGCTATCGTGATATGAAAAAATCCACTACGAATAATCGTAGCTTGGGACTGGGCTCTTCTTTAGCAGAAGATAGTTTATAGCATGTAGCCAGCACCAAGAGCACAGTCAACCTAACGTCTGATTATTTTTATTATTTCTTTTGCTGCCCTTTCAGGGGAACGTACAACCTTTGTAAGGCCTCCAGCGTCCTCGACGAGCTCCCTTTCTTTTTTATCATGCTTTTCAGGCAGTATATAGACTATTTTGAAACCAGAATCGATGAGCCTCTTCGTAATAATTGAAGGATCCCCACTTTTTACTGTCTGCTTCAGGTCAGTTATAACAATATTTTGCTTTGCCCCCCTGATTTCTTTCAAGGCATTATATATATCGGTATACCCTTCGAATTCCAACGATAGTAACAGGTTGATTACTTTATCTGCTTTAGGCCTATCGTAAACAATAGGTTTTGTTGAAAACAATATTAACCTCGAGATGTTGTGCACGAATAGGGCAGCTATGCTTAGCGCCCACGAGGCATACTCGGCCATGGAACTGCTTGTGTCTAGCACCAGCGTTATTTTCTTTCCTTTAGCGTTTCTTTTGTATACCAAGAACTCCTCCCTGCTTCTTATATAATTCATTGTAGTCTCTTTTATTAATAGCCTACCTGGCTTATTGTGAGTTTTTTCCTTAAGTGGAAGTGTTTTAAACCCCTTAATTTTTAGGGCTTTTGTCAGGTAGTTCTTAGCAAGCTTTTCTAGCTTAATCCTTTCTATTTCGTCAGGCCTTCTATACAAGGCTCTGAAAAAATCTATTGCTAATGGAAGCTCCAATTGCAAGTTACCTACGACCTCTCCTTTCTCTATGGATTCCAGCAATCTTTGTGTTTTCTCTATTAGTTGCGATACCATAACTTTATTTAGCTTTCCTATAGAGGCGTCATTGCCAACGTTTTCCATAGCCTTCTTGGCCTTCTCCAAATAAAATTGAGACATGTCCTTTCTACCCATATCTCCGGTTTTTAAAAACTCTGTTGCTTCCTTTAGTGCTGCAGATGAGAATATCGCAGAATTGAGCATTTTTCCCTTAATGCCTTCAATTGGCATTTTCTTTATTTTCCAGAGGTGTTTGGGGTCAGCTTTTTCAATAAAATTTATTATGTTTTCATCGTTTCTTTTATTCTTAACCAAGTGTTTTAATATTAATGGTACTAGATCCGTGTAGACATCTTCGGGCTCTAGGTCGTTTGCCTTGATGTCAAGCCTTCTTATCAGGCTTCTGTCCTGTAGCGCTAATTTTACCTTAACTTCCTTATTAAGTAGACCAAGGGGCTTGAGTATGTTCCATAGTCTTTCTGCGTTCACCTTTTCCCCATTCATTATTTTTTCTTTTATTACCTTTCCTACTTCCATTAGTTCCTTCTTATAATGCCTCTTATTTAGCAGTTCGGCAATCCTGATCAACTTTCCCATAGGAAGTTTTTCTAATGACTTTGAGAAATACTCGCTTCTATGCAATTTTAAAATTTCTTCGGCATCAAGAGATTGAATCAGTGATATGATCTTTTTTTCATAACTACCATGGCCTTCTGCTTTAACTCCGTTGACTATGTTCCTTAAAGTGCTTTCATTTATGGCTCTAAAGTGATCACCCTTTCTTACAAGTGCACCAGCAGCCCTAAGCCTTATGTAATCTATATACTCTCTTTCGTTTAGCCTTCTCGGTACTATCGCTTTATTCCCTAGTCTTTGCTTCGCCCCAATTATTTCCTCTTCTATGTTGTATCCTTCGTCAAAAACGACAGATTTTAGGCCTTCTTTTATGGCCCTTTCTTCGCTATCATTTTTTGCCAAAACAGATAGAAATATCCGGGCTAGTTCATTATATGATAATAGGGAACCTTTGCCCAGTAGGCAATAAGATTCTATCATTCTGATTATGTCGATTTCTTGGCTGATACTTATCTTAACTCCTTTTGACTTCAATTCTTTTATTGCAATGAGCGCAGTTTCTATGGCCTTTTGTTCATTAAGCAAGGACATCACTTATCAACTTTTCTATTATTTTCTCATCATCAGACCTCTTTAATAGGAGTGAGATGCCCGTTTCCTTTATATGCCTTAGCTTCACTTCGTTGTATCCTTCTAATTCTGCTATCGACTGAGCCATTTTAGTCCATGTAACGGCTTCGTCAGTACCGGGTTTGTGAAGTATGTTTGAGTTTCTTAATCTGTCTATGACGTTTAGAATTACCTTTATCATATCGTTTGATATGCTCGGTTTTCTAGATGATCTAAGCCTTATAATCTTTGTTTCTGTATCCCTGTCCGGATAGGTGAATTTAAGCCTTACGACCCTTCTGAGGAAAGCATCGCTTAGCTCATTTTGAGCAACGTCATCAGGGTTG
>WALX01000004.1 GCA_015522625.1 Candidatus Hestiella sp. | reverse complement strand
GCAATAATATTTATTGATGAAATAGACGCGATAGCTCCAAAGAGAGATGAAGTTGTTGGAGAAGTTGAAAGGAGGGTTGTTGCACAACTGCTAGCGCTTATGGATGGACTTGAGAGCAGGGGACAGGTCATAGTTATAGGAGCAACGAATAGGCCAAATGCTGTCGATCCAGCACTTAGGAGGCCTGGTAGGTTCGATAGGGAAATAGAGGTCCCATTGCCTGACAAGCAGGGCAGGCTGGAAATACTACAGATACACACAAGGCACATGCCCCTCTCGAATGACATAGACATGGAAAGACTTGCGGAAATAACGAAAGGATACACTGGTGCTGACATCGCAGCACTAGTTAAGGAAGCAGCCATGCATTCCCTAAGAAAATACCTACCAGAAATTGACATAGAGCAAGAGAAAATACCAGTAGAAGTATTGGAAAAAATGGTAGTCTCCATGAATGATTTTATCTCGGCCTTTAAAGATGTGACACCAAGCGGCTTGAGGGAAATCCAAGTAGAGATTCCTGAGATCCATTGGGATGACATTGGTGGACTTGAAGATATAAAGCAAGACCTGAAGGAGGTTGTAGAATGGCCGCTGAAGTACCCAAATTCCTTCAAACGGATTGGCATAGAGCCTCCTAAAGGTGTGCTGCTCTTCGGCCCTCCTGGGACTGGGAAGACGCTATTGGCAAAGGCTGTAGCGACTGAAAGCGGGGCTAACTTCATAACAATAAGGGGTCCTGAGGTGCTGAGCAAGTGGGTTGGTGAGAGCGAGAAAACAATAAGAGAAATTTTTAAGAAGGCAAGACAATATGCACCGGCTGTGGTGTTCTTTGACGAAATAGACGCGATAGCAAGCCTAAGGGGGGTTGATGACGGATCCAGGGTTGGCGAGAGGATAGTAAGTCAACTTCTCACAGAAATAGACGGCATAACGGAGCTTCAAAACGTTGTGGTAATAGCTGCAACGAACAGGCCAGAGATAGTAGATCCCGCGCTAATAAGACCTGGTAGGCTGGAAAAACTTGTCTATGTACCACCACCTGATGTTAAGGGCAGGCTGGAAATACTACAGATACACACAAGAAACGTGCCACTAGCGCACGACGTAGACCTTAGGGAGGTAGCAGAAAAGACTTATGGTTACACAGGGGCAGATCTTGCAGCGTTGGTCAGGGAAGCGGCCATGTCAGCGCTCAGGGAAGATATACAGAAAGGGATTGTAAGGAAAAGACACTTCGAAGAAGCATTAGCCAAGGTAAGGCCAAGCGTTACAAAGTACATGATAGAATATTATATGAAGTGGCTAGAAACTGCTAGGCAGATATCAGTTTCAAAACAAACCTCTACTTCAATAACTTATTGAGGGAGATTGGCGATGGTAGTTTGGACCGAGACCCCTTATCTAAACTTGGTATATGATGCCATAAAAATGCTAACAAAAAATGGTGAAGCACCTGTATCAGAGAAAGAAATAATATCAAATTTGTCTAGGAAAAACTATAACATCTCTCCAGCTGATTTAATAAAGATTTTGATTAAGCTAGAGCTGATGGGATACATTTCTGTGAATTCCAGTACTAAAGAAGATAGGTTAATTAAGCTTGTTCAAAGAATAAAAAGTAGCAGCTAGAAAGCCTTAAAGAAAAGGAATAAAACGCTCGTTTTTTAATTAAAAACGGTGATACCTTTTGGGCGTAAATCTAAAAGAGTTGATACCACAGCAAGCAAAAAGCGAAATAGACATCAAGTATCTCAGAGGTAATCCAATAGCTTTAGATGCATATAATATACTATACCAATTCCTAGCAGCAATAAGGCAGTACGACGGTACGCCACTCATGGACGCTCAGGGAAACGTAACTAGTCACCTAAGCGGCTTGTTCTACAGAACAATAAACTTTATAGAGGAGGGACTGAAGCCTATTTATGTTTTTGACGGTAAGCCGCCCGAGATGAAGAGGAGGGAAATAGAAGATAGGATAAGCAGGAGAAGACAATATACTGAAAAGTATGTAAAAGCTAAAAGCGAGGGAAGGCTTTATGAAGCAAAAAAATATGCCCAAGCTTCATCAGAGCTTAATAATTACATGGTTGAGGAGGCTAAAAGGCTTTTGACACATATGGGTATACCGTGGGTACAGGCTCCTGCTGATGGAGAGGCGCAAGCTGCCCATATGACAATGAAAGGAGACGCATATGCTACTGGTAGCCAAGACTATGATAGCCTTCTCTTTGGGTCGCCAAAACTTGTAAGGAACTTAGCGATAACTGGTAGGAGAAAGCTTCCAAATAGAGAAGAATACATAGAGATAAGACCGGAAATAATAAGCCTTGATGAGATGTTAGTAGCATTGAATATAAGCAGGGAACAGTTAATAGTTATCGGACTTATGCTAGGTACCGATTTTAACCCAGATGGGATAAAAGGATATGGACCAAAGACTGCCCTTAAATATGTAAAGGGTTTTAAAGATCCTATCAAAGCAATCGAATCACTCGGCGACAGGTGGCAGGGCGCTGATCCGATAAAGATATTCAACTATTTCTCAAACCCACCTAGTACTGATGATTATAAAATTGAATGGGGAGAGGCAGACGAAAGAAGCATAGTAGAGATGCTCGTGCATGAACATAACTTTAACGAAGATAGGGTTAGGAAAGGCTTAGAAAGGCTTAGAAAGTCATTTAAGGGATCAATAAAGCAGAAGCAGTCGAGACTAGACGAATGGTTCAAGTAGCCAGAAAATGATTTACTAGAGCTCTTTAAACAGCTTGCTGAGCTTCTCTGTATCAAGGCGCTGGTTAAAGTTCTCTTCTTCCCTCCGGATAATAAGCGACCCCTTCTTGTCTATCAACTCAAAGTATATGTCTTTTTTTGTTAATACCTTGAAAATCCTCTTAACGGCATCTTCTTTATCCTTTAACCTACCCTTTTCATAAGATGGTACCTCGACAATGTAATATATGCTACCATCCGGGCTATAATATATGCTTACGTTATCTATTTTAACAGGGTTCAAGATATTATATATAAGCTCCTTCGGATTTTCAGCGTATTCTACCAATACAACCTTTTTAATACCTAAATCCTTCAGTTCCTTTTCCAAATACCTTTCTACCTCATACTTACGACCTTTAATGTTTTCCATAATCACGTATAAGACAGAGTCAAATATAATGGACTTCTTATAGGAAAGGTCCTTGGTCTCCTTCTTGTATTTATCTTCTAATTCAAGGAGGGATTTCATGATGTCTACCTCCCATTTTTCATATAGCCCCCTGTCTATTTTCATTTGGCAGTTGTCGCAGAGTATTCCGCTCTTGACACATATCTTGTCGAGTGGTATTCTCATCTTCACCACCATAGGTTTAGGTTGTAGCTAAAAGGTTTTATAGCTTCAAGGAAAAGGCTTTGCTCATGATATGCTTTAGGCTTTAATGGCCTCCTTAATTAAACCCAAATAGAGGGGGTTAGGATTTAGCGGCCTACTAGTAAACTCTGGATGCGGTTGTGACCCGATGAAAAACCTGTGGTCCTTTTTAGATAGCTCAATAAACTCAACAAGCCCACTATCACTCCAGCCTCCTATCTTAACCCCAGATTCTATAAATTTGTCTAAGTAATCCAAGTTGACCTCATACCTATGCCTGTGCCTCTCATAGACAAACTCTTTTTTATATAGTTCATGCACTAAAGTTCCTTCTTCTATCCTAATCCTTGATGCCCCCAACCTCATAGTACCGCCCATATACTTTACCCTCTTTTGCTCAGGCAACAAGTCTATAACTGGATGTGGTGTGTTAGGATCTATTTCTGTTGAGTTGGCACCACGAAGCCCTAAAACATCTCTAGCATACTCTACTACTGAGAGTTGCATGCCAAAGCAAATACCAAGTGTTGGTATGTTGTTTTCTCTCAAATACTTTATGGCCTTTATTTTTCCCTCGGTCCCTCTAATACCAAAACCAGGCAAAACGACAGCGCCACTTACATCAGATAGCTCCTCTTCTATCATTACCTTACCTTTTTCTATATCTGTCGCTTCCAGCCAAACAAACCTTGGTAGTACTCCTACAGCAACACCAGCGCTTTTCAATGCTTCAGAAATGCTGATGTAGCTGTCCTTAAGCCTTGTATATTTCCCTATCATTGCTATAGGGACTTCTTTATCAATACTATAGAGTTTGTTGACAAAGTCTTCCCAAGCATTGAGGTCTGGCTCCCTTTTATCTAGGTTCAAAATCCTAACAATCATCTTCCCATAACCTTGCCTTTCAAGAAGTAATGGCACCTCGTATGGGGACTTTGTGTCATGATCACTGAAGACAGCATCCTTGGGTAAATTCGCAAACAGCGCTATTTTGTACCTCGCTTCCTCTTCTAAAGGCCTAGGGCTTCTGGCAATAACTATGTTCGGCTGTATTCCAATCCTTCTTAATTCCTGCACGCTATGTTGAACTGGCTTTGTCTTCTGCTCACCAGTAACGTTAGATATGGGTGCAAGTGCAAGGTGAACAAAGGCTACGTTTTCCGGTCCCAGGTCTACCCTCATCTGCCTTGCTGCTTCTAAAAAAGGCAGACCTTCTATATCACCAACAGTACCACCTACCTCTACAACGATGATGTCCACATCGGTCTCCTTTGCCAAGCCTGTTATTCTTTCCTTGATCTCATTCGTTATATGAGGGATTATTTGGACTGTCTTGCCAAGATACTCCCCCCTTCTCTCCTTAGCTATCACATTATAATATATCTGCCCGGTTGTTATGTTGTGCTTTTTGCTTAGATTAGTTCCTAAAAACCTCTCATAATGCCCCAGATCCAGATCGGTCTCTCCCCCGTCTTCAGTCACGTAAACTTCTCCATGGGCATAGGGGTTCATAGTCCCCGCATCTACGTTAAGATAAGGGTCTATCTTTATTATTCCAACACTATACCCCCTTGATTTGAGCAATAGACCTGAGCTTGCAGATACTATCCCCTTACCTATACCAGACATAACGCCACCGGTTATGAAGACAAATTTTTGTGGCATCATCAAAGCCTTTTCTAGCATAGAAACCCAACCCTTTTAAATGTTTTTAGTATCTGCAAAATAAGGGATCCGGGTCTAAGCAGGATAGGTGCTTTAATAATGAACGTATTGCTTTACTTTATTGGGATTATATCACTAATAGAACTTGGCATAATAATCTACCTATATATATCAAACTGGAGGAAGAGGATAAGAATAGAGGTGATAGAAGATAACATAGAAAGGATAGCAAGCGAAAGGGCTAAGGCTTTAAGCACGGAAACCATAGAAAAGGCAAGGAAAGAAGCTATAGAGAAAAGCAAATCAGTACTTACAGGAAAGGTTTTTGAACAGATGGCCCCCTATCTTCCAGGGTTTAACCATGATCCAAGAGATGCAAGGTTCATAGGGTCGCCTATAGATTATGTAGTCTTTGACGGCCTCAATACCGGAGAAGTCAAATCAATACATTTTGTCGAAATAAAAAGTGGCAAGTCGAAACTCTCGAGTAGGGAGGAGTCAGTAAAAAAAGCAGTCGAAAGAAAAGAAGTTTACTTTGAAACGATAAACCTCTCTTAGGGAAAGAAAATGGGAAAAGGGAAAATCTACGATATGCACTGTCATGCAAGCCAACTTAATAGGGAGGAAATGGAGGGCATAATCAAAGAAAACATTACTATTGTCGGCGTTTCCGAAGACATAGAAAGCCTTAGAAAGACAATAGAGATCTCTCATCTTTATCAAGGAAACATTATTGTTTGCGCTGGTCTTCACCCTTGGAAAGTAAAGGATGGATATACAAGCCAGGCAGAATACATAATAAAAGAAGTAGAGAAAAGGGATTTGGGGTGCATAGGAGAAGTAGGATTGGATAAAAGGTTCTTGCAAAGCAATACCTATGAAAAGCAGAGAGAGGTATTTATGAAGTTTGTAAGGTTGGCAAAAGACCTTGATATATTAATTAACATACACTCACCGAATGCATGGAATGAGGTATTAAACATGCTGATAGAAAATGATGTCAAGAGAGCAATGTTTCACTGGTACACAGGCCCAGTAAGCTTGATGGAAAAGATTGCAGAGAACAACTACGCGATATCATTAAACGTTGCACTAATGTTGAACAAAAAACACGTTGATATCGTGAAGGCATCGCCAAAGGAGCACATAGTCTTCGAAAGCGATGCACCATATGTATATCATGGTGTAAGGCTATCACCTCTTATGATAAGAAGTTTTGTCCCATTCATCAGCAAGGTTAAGGGAATACCGGAGAATGAAATTGTCGAGCTTTCACTAAAAAAGTCTTCATTCTTACTTAAATCAAACTAGCTTTAGGATATCTAAAGGCATAGCAACGAATCGATGAAAATCTGCTACATCCTTCTTAGGATTATTGCCATCGTATCCTATTAAACTTTGATAAGATTTGTTGCTTCTTAGACAGTGAACCAAACGCCAAAACAGCTCTGGAAAGCTCATTAGCGTAGTGTTCTTTTTATAAGATCTATAATCTAAATTAAACAGTTACCGTTCTGGTTAGCAGTAACTTGTGTAAAGTTTGTAAATGCTGTTACTGCTAACCTTCCCTCCTCCCGTTTTCATTGGAGGACTTTCGGATGGAAACGAAAACTCTCCACACCTTCAGGGCTCTCAAACGGATATTCCAAGAGCCAATAACGTCTCTATCAGCTTCAAAATCGTATTTTAAACACTTCAAGGCCCTGTGTCTATTTGGGCTTAGTTATGGTC
>WALX01000003.1 GCA_015522625.1 Candidatus Hestiella sp. | reverse complement strand
ATATTTACTATATTTCTCATGTTTAAAAATATTTATTTTCTTCATTGAATGTACTAAGAGGTGTATAAAAGTGAGTGTTAAGACAAGTACTGAGCTATTAAGGAGCAGCGTGAGGGAATTTTCCGAAAAAACCATATCCCCTGTAGCAAAGAAGATTGATGAAGAAAACACCGTTCCCGATGATATTCTTTCTCAAGTTGCAGAAATGGGTTATTTTGCACTCAGGGTTCCGGAAGAGTATGGTGGGCCAAACCTGACAACGTTGGAATCTGTAGTTGTAGTTGAAGAATTGAGCAGAGTATCAGGCGCCATAGGAATAATATCTACAGTTTCCGGTACCATGGTTGCATACCCCTTGATTCACTATGCAAGCAATGAACTGAAGGAGGAATACCTGTCTAGGCTAGGAAAAGGGAAAATAGGGGCATTTGCATTAAGCGAGCCATGCTGTGGAAGCGATGCAGCAAACATAATAACAAAAGCGGAAAGCGATGGAGATGAATATATCATAAATGGCAGGAAGACGTGGATAACAAACTCAACCTACGCTGACTTCTTCCTAGTAGCTGCAAGGACTGGCAGGCCCGAAGATAGACACAGGGGAGTTTCCATTTTTGTTATTGACAGGAGCAACTGTATTGAGATTTCAAAGCTTGAAATGATGGGATATAGGGGGAGCGGGACTAGTGAACTATTGTTCAAGGACTGCAGGGTACCAAAAGAGAACCTAATTGGAGAAATAAACAATGGATTCAAAATTGTTATGGACGGGATCAACGAGGGAAGGGTTATAACCGCCTCTATGGGCCTTGGAGTTATGCAGGCTGCATTTGAGGAATCCCTAAAGTATGCGAAGATGAGAGAGAGCATGGGAAGGCCTATAATAGAACACGAGATGGTTCAAAGCATGATCGCAGAGATGAAAATAAAACTAGAGGCCTCAAGGCTATTGATATATAAAGCTGCAGAAAAAATTGACAACAAAGAATATGATTATCCTATGTGGTCTTCGATGGCAAAATACGCTACTGCAAGCTGGGGGGTTGATTTGGTCAGGCTTGCGATGCAAGTAGAGGGTGGATATGGCTATAGCAAAGAGAGCAACATAGAAAGGTACTATAGAGATATAAAAATGATAGAGATAGGGGATGGAACAAATGAAGTTCAGAAAATGGTAGTAATTAAATCGTTGCTTGGAAAGATAAGACCTGCAAAAGTATAAAGATTGCGGGATAGAGACATTATAAATATAGTAAATAATAACTTTTATGGTGGTATATGATTGCGGAGTGATGGGGGCAATGCCCCAAGCCTCATGAATAGGCTCTTAGATGAGAGCCTCGTTCCCTTAACTTCAAATGCCATTTATAACCCCATAGGAACTAATAAGTTCCTTTGGATGGGTAGAAGTCCCTACCGCAGATACAATACGTCACAATCTTAAATAAATGATGTAGTAGGGACAAATGGTAGCCTAAAACAAAACCTCTTTTAAAGAGAAGGTTTGCTTAGCATCTTGCCTTTTTTCCTAATTCAAATACAAAATAATTAAACTACAATCATCGGTTGTGGACTCTAAACTCAAAAGCTTTCAGCAAGTAGTGGCGCTACCAAGCAATTCGCAACTAAGAAAAGTAAAGATGTTTTATTAATGATCTTAAATTTCTAGGGAACATGAGAGGTTTTAATATATATTTAAGCTCTGTTCACAATAAATCTCTTTAAGTGATAATTGCAGGGAATCTCTTTGTTTTTAACAATAGAAAGAATCAAAGGCATTGGCTTAAACATCGCATCAATAATACGTAGCCTCTATCAACCAGTCTAGATCACCGCAGTATAGAAAAGGATTAACCCTATGCCAAATGCTAAAGTGCTTTTTATTAAGTTTTTTCTAAACGATATCCTATCTTTATTTAATATATATTAACCTCTTTCATTGAACCCTATGGTTAGGTGCATGATTTTGAACTCAAAACCTGATATTAAACTGCTTAGGAGTTCTGTTAAAGAGTTTTCTGAAAAAGTTTTAGCTCCAATCTCTAAGAAAATAGACTCCGAGAATTTCATTAGCCAAGACATACTCGATCAAGTTGCAGAAATGGGTTATTTTGCACTCAGGGTTCCGGAAGAGTATGGTGGGCCAAACCTGACAACGTTGGAATCTGTAGTTGTAGTTGAAGAATTGAGCAGAGTCTCTAGTGCAGTTGCGGCCATCTCCGGGATTTCCGGTACCATGGTTGCATACCCCTTGATTCACTATGCAAGCAATGAACTGAAGGAGGAATACCTGTCTAGGCTAGGAAAAGGGAAAATAGGGGCATTTGCATTAAGCGAGCCATGCTGTGGAAGCGAT
>WALX01000002.1 GCA_015522625.1 Candidatus Hestiella sp. | reverse complement strand
CAACTTCACAATGCCTTCGGTTGCTTTATTCTTCCCCCTCAGCCATCCCCCTCCTTCCAGGATTCCTATCGCATCTATTAGAGAGAGCAGCCTAGGGGTTAACTTTGCATTAAGACCATCTAAAAGCCTTTTCACCAGTATCGATGTCGGGCTCCTGCCTAAAATCGCTAGAGCATTATACCTCGACTCTATGGTAGACATGTTTTCAAGGCTTATAGGGTGGTGGTCAAAATAGTAGATCTTTGCCTTACAGTTGCTTGAATTTAAGTAGTCTAAGGCGTTTTTTACTTCGTTAGAGAAAGGTATATCAAGGATAACTATTATGTCCCAACAACCACCCTTCATCTTCTCCTTTATCCTCTCCTCTATTTCCCTAGGCCCTGAGGGTATGAGCTCTACCTTGTGCTTCCCCTTTAAAGGGAACACTCCAAGCTTTTCTTGCGAATAGACTATCGAAGCGGCAGCGACCACGCCATCTGCATCCCAGTCTGCTATTATTGCTACTCTTTCCCCCATTTTATTCCACTACCATAAGTTTTATACCTTTTTTATTAGCACCACTGGTATAATAGTCGTTGCTAGTAATATATATAAAGGTAGCTCTATATTTATGCTGAGGCTTAAAGAAAAGATCGGCGAAAGCCAAACGCCTATAAGCATGTTTATCAAATTTATTAAAGAAAGTGAAAAAGACTCACCACTTGTATTAGAAAGGCCAACTGCTATGGAATAGTAGACGCTGAAGAGGGCATCTATAAAAAGGCCGTTAAGAAATGAAACGAATGCCATAAAGTAGACGCTGAAGAGGCTAAAGAGCGGGTAAGTTATTGATGTCAAGAAGGCTAGCAGGAAGGTGCTTTTGATCTTGTCCCTCCCCTCGAAAATGTATGCAAACACACCTCCTACTATGTTTCCCAAGAAGTACAAGGAGATTAATGGACTTACTTCATAGGAGTTTACCTTAAACACTAGAGAAGCGTAAGAGGGCATGAGCTCTCCGACGACATAGCTTCCTCCCCAGATGCCAGATGTGGCGACGCCGAGCAGGAAGAGCTTCTTGTTGAAGCTCATCTTTTCGACAAACTTTTGCTTCAGCTCACCAACACTAAACAGGTTTTCTATAGTAGCTGCTATGCCTATTATGCCACCCAGAGCCGTTGCAACCCTCCAGCCGAGGATAGAGTCTAGGAAACCCCAAGAGAGACCTAGAAGGCCTCCGAGGCTGAACGCTGCATTATAGAAGCCTAACAAGGTAACAGACCTCTCCCTATCCAAGTTGACCAAAACGCTTGCAGAAGGAGAGAAATACAGGCCAGCACCCAAGCCAGCCACTACCCTCAAGAGCACGGCCTCGGGAAAGCTCCTGGTGTATGCAACAATGATGTCAGGTATGGAAAGGAGCAACAATCCTATGAGGAAAGTCTTCTTAGCTCCTATCTTTGAGGAAAGTAGGGCTGCAGGGATCTGGGTTACCGCAGCGCCTATAATAAAGGCAAACGGCAGAAAGCCTATGAGCCCTTTACTAACGTGTTCTTCAGAAGCTATCGCCATTGTGGCTGGTGCTAGTATGAACCACTGAACAGCATATATTGTCCTTGAAAAGTAGATAGAATAGGCCTGCCTTTTATCCATCTAATCACCTTTTCCTTCTGTTGTATAGGTAATATACAAGCTCAATAACAGATATTATTTGAACGAAGTCAACAATTACAGAGCTGTGACCATTCCCACTTTCTATTATCAAAAATGGCAATACAAGTGGGTGGAAGAGGACGAATGCAATAGCAGCGATGTCACCACCTATCATGAGGAAAAGAAATGGGTACCTAAAAGGGGGGTAAAATATCCAAAGTAATATATAAAAAATGAAACCTATCGTAACGGTTAAGCCTACAACCATAGGGGAAGACGTTATACCAAGTATAATCCCGACTGCTAGCATTAATATCGATACCAACACTACTACTTCTTTTGCTAATCCCCCCATGCCTGCTCCATAGTTCCACCAAAAATGCATAAATAAAAACCTAAGCCACTTATTTAACAAGCCAAAGGTATAAGAACAGGCTAACAGGCGAAATAGAACCCCTTTATATAACATTTTTCAAGGCGCAATAAGTTATGCGAGTGAGCGATAAAAACGCTACTATGCTTTATTAGCCTCCTTTTTGTATAGAATAAACTGGTGAAAGGATGAATAAAAAAATAGCCAGCCTTGGATCTATTATGGTAATTGTTTTGATGCTAGGAACCTTCCTCGCCCCAATGGGAAACATAGCCTACGCATCGAGCAATCAAAGCAATAAAGCTGGAGTAGAGGTTGAGATACTACTTAACATAACTAAAAGGGCCATAAGCTTCTCGGAAAAGGTGGGAATTAACGTAACCCAAGCGAAGATGCATTACAACAAGGCCCTTAAGCTCTATAAGGAGGGGAACTACAGCGGTGCGATAGCAGAGCTAAAAATTGCTATGAAAAACCTAGCAGAACAATTTAAGATGAGACATGTCAACATGAAAAAGACTAACACCACAGCTATGGTAAGGGCACAGCTTATCAGGATAGAGGTGTTTGTAAACAACAGCAAGGTGCTAAACCATGCAGAAAAAGAGATGATACTATCAAAGATACGCTCCGCCCTCAGTAACATAAGCAAAGGTAACATTACAGTCGCCCGTAAAATACTGTCTTCCGTTAGGAATGAACTAAAAAATGCTTGCTTAAACGCTAGCTACATAGCAAAGCAAAGGGTTAAAGTTGTTATAAGGAATGAAATCAAAAAGTTTGCCCGGAAAATAGATCAAGTCGTTAAAAGTAAGCTGGGTAACATTACCTCTGAATACAAGGTCGGTAACTTGTCAGTAATGCCCATAATAAGAATAATAATGAAAGAGCTATACGAAAATAAGACGAACACGAGTGTCTCAAAGCTTTTCCACATGCTAATTACAATAAAAATCCTTAAGTGTGTGGTAGAAACCAACAACATCTCCTCGGTAGTGAACCAAAGCTATAGGATCCGTTTCATATGGCCGTTTATAATGAAAATCAACATGGCAAATGAATCCCTCCTGAGAGTTAAAAACCTAGCGACTAATAATGAAACGAAGGAGGCAATATCGCTTATGGAAGCCTCCCTTAACCTAACAAAATACTCAATAAAGGAGTACGTGCTAGGCAATGATAAAATTGCATTAAAGCTAGTAAATAAATCGCTGCAAGACGCTTCTAAAGCAGATAAGATGCTAAGCAATGAATCCCTCCACGGCGTTGGGGTTTTGATAGGCATAGATAAGGCGATAATCAACTTCGATAAAGCCCTCTATAGCCTAATCAATAACACAATAATTGTAGGCAAAGAGGTTTACGTTTTAGGTTTTGTCCTATGGAATCTTACAAACAACAGCTACCTTGTTATCGGCCATATAATCCCGTACAAAAACCAATCTGCCCGGATGAGGATGCGGGGCATGCAACCCATGTTCTTCATGTGGCAGCTGATTATTGTAAACACTACTAGGAACACCACAATAAAGGGTTCCATCAACATGGGATCATTTATAAAGATGAAGGGAGTAGTTACTGGGAAGGAGGGCATTGCATATGAAATAAACGCAAGCTTTATAGAGGTGTTGCCGAGGAACACCACCATGTTTTTAAGGGTGAAGTCCAGTTGAAGAAAAAGGTTATTGTGTTGCTAGCAACGCTATCGATAGCCTTCTTTATACTGCCAATAGGCTATGCCCTTCAAGCCGGAAATTTAAAGGTAGACCAGTATGGCAATATAGCTGGTTATTTTGTAATAAATGTGACAAATGCACCAGAAGAGATAACTATAAAGATTCCTGGAAGCTTGGTAGCCTATGAAGCTGTAAGCAATAACAATACTTTACCAGCAAACTACTCAGACGGTATACTGAAGGTCTTGGCTACCAGCAATGCTATTGTTAATATTTCATTCATCTCTACTAATGCCACAAAGATGCAAGGAGGCATTATCGTATTATACCTAGATGTACCTTCCCTGACAGAGATAGAACTGCCACCTAACTCAGTTTTGATATACACAAATTCATCTATATCCTCAATCAAAAATGGCACCACAATATTTGTAAACCCAGGAGACTTCGTCTTAGAATACACACTGAGCACAACTACTTCGAGCAAAAGTAGCACTACCACAACAAGCAGTACCTCTGAGATAAGCACCACAACAAGCAGTACTACCACAAAGCCT
>WALX01000001.1 GCA_015522625.1 Candidatus Hestiella sp. | reverse complement strand
GCATATTAAATGGGTGAAAGGAGTGAACAAGGAGATATATGATAAGAGGCTTGCCAGGAGGAAAGGGTTTTACGTTACAAAGGAGGATGAGGATGAACTTGCCTACTACTTAGTAGAATCCTTTGCAGAAGCAGCTTAAAGAACATTATTATTTGTTTTGTACTAGCGTACAAATAAATTAATATATGATTATTAGCATAAAGAACTACTAGGCTATAAAATGGGTCGTTGCGGAGGATATGAGTTTATAGACCACACTAGTGATGTATTGATAAGAACATACGGTAAGACTTTGGAAGAGGCCTTTGAGCAGTCAGCATTGGCTGTCTATGACATCATCACAGACACAAATAAAGTCGAACCAAAGATCGAGAGAATCATAAGCATAGATGGCATTGACCTCTATAACCTATTGTATAGGTGGATAGAGTCTCTTCTTTACTACACAGACGCCGAAGGTCTTGTCTTCAGCTACTTTAAGGTGAATGAAATAAAAAATGAAACAAGACTGAGTGGTATAGCGAGAGGTGAGAAGTTCAATCTTAATAAACACGAGCACAGAACCGCGGTAAAGGCTATGACCTATTCCCAAATGGGCATAACTTTTAGTAGTGGTTGCTGGAGGATAGATTTCGTTGTTGATATTTAGTGAAATATCCTTGCCAGCTTAGCATTGCATTCTGGGCAGAAATCTTCCCCTTTATTGTCAACTTCTGCTATGCTATTACTAAAGCTCATAACACAATGCTTGTTCTCGCAATGAGGGAGACCGAACAGGTGACCCAATTCATGGGTACCTTCTTTACCCAGCCTCTCATAGTATTTTTCTTTTTGTTCTTTAAGCCTAGGTGTATAAATAGTTGCTACCTTAAGGTCTACGCTTGCCAGGCCGAAGACGAACCTCAACCCATTATAGTATCCATCGAAACCAGCTATGCCTAAAACATAACTACCTTTTTTGCCAAGGAAATCTGCGCGTTTTTTTGCAATGAATCCATTTATTTTCTTGGCATCGTATTGCATCCTTTTTATATTGTATGAACTGTAGGGTGGTTGTAATGGCCATATTACAGGGAAAATTTTTGTGTTGAAAGGGAATTTCTCCTTTAACTTTTCTGTAAGTGCGTTTATTTCATCTGGAGACACATAGCCAACAGGTTGTATTAAAATCCTTATCGTTAACAACACCCTTTCCCCTTCTATTCCGTTTTATTTTGATATTAAAATTGCATAACCTTCTATATCGGCCACTTTTCAAGTCTGTATGCCATTTCCCAAAACATGTATTCATATCTAATAGAAGTCTTAAATAGTTGCTTTAGTTTATCGTAGTTAGTCCCGTCCCAGGCATTATCTGTAAGTTTCCTTATGTTACCCACTATTGCCCTGTAACTTTTTGATGAATATGCGTTCACCCAATCAATATATGCCTCAACGCTGTTCTCACTAATCTTATCGGAATGCGTTTTTGATATGTCTTCATAAACCCAAAAACATGGAACTAGTGATACAAGGCATTCAAGTGGCGACCTCAAGGCACATGTCGAAAGAAGGAAGTTTGTATAAGCAAGGTTTGTCGGGGAAGCCTCTTCTTCTAATACATCTTCTAGGCTTAACCCAAGCTTCCCTATTATCCTTATATAGTTTTCCATCTCAACCGTTGCATCAGCCTCTGCTATTTCTAACGCTACTTTCGACGTTTCATAATCGGATTTAGAAGCAAGTAACGAAAAGGCCCTCATATCAGATATGAGGTAGTTGTAGTCCTGCTTCAGGTAGAATACAAACTTCTCTAACGGAAGGGTGCCTTTGTATAGTTCTATGACAAAGGAGTGATTTGCAACTCTATTCCATAAGGGCTCCAAGTCGTTTTTCAATAGATCTGTTAGGGAGGCGTTTCTGGACAAGTGAATCACCGAGGAATGGGATGTTCAAAAAAGGTAAAAATGTCTTTTGTGGAAGTGATAATTAATGATAGCTTGATTATTTACTCTCTTTGTTGAGTTTTCTTAAAACATATTGCAGTATTCCACCATGCTTATAATACTCTACTTCAATTGGTGTGTCTAGCCTAACTCTTGCCCTGAATTCTGTTACTTTTCCATCCTTTTTTGCCCTGACAGTTATGATTTTCTTTGGCTCTAGCCCATCTTCTATACCAATGATATCGTAAACCTCGCTGCCGTCCAGCCCAAGCTCATCAGGCCCTTCGTTCGGCATGAACTCTAAGGGCAATACCCCCATCCCGACCAAATTACTTCTGTGAATTCTTTCATATGACTTTGCTATAACAGCCTTAACGCCTAGTAGGTAAGGCCCTTTCGCAGCCCAGTCTCTGCTGCTCCCTACGCCATACTGCTCCCTGCCAAGTATAATGACTGGTATGCCTTCTTTTTTGTACATTTCAGCTGCATCGAATATGTGCGTTATCTCTTTAGTAGGCCAGTATATAGTATAGCCTCCCTCCTTTTCTTTAACTAAAAGGTTTGTAAACCTGGGGTTATCGAAGGTACACCTCATCATTACCTCATGATTCCCTCTCCTGCTCCCACATGTATTAAGCTTTTCTGGTTCAACACCTAAGGATAAGAGGTATTGGCCTGCCTTAGAGCTTGGGTTGATACGGCTGGCTGGGCTTATATGATCGGTGCTTGTCCTGTCAGGGGCATATACCAACACCCTCGCATTAATTATATCATGGGGCTCTTCAGGTTCTTCTTCTAATCCTTCAAAGAACGGAACCTTCTTTATATATGTGCTCTTTTCGTCCCACGGGTATGTGTCGCTTTGTATGACTTCTAGCTTTTCCCACTCTTCTAACCCTTCAAATATGTTCTTATACTTCTCTTGATACATCTTTGCGTCTAAGGCAGCCTCAACTGCCTTCTTAACTTCATCGTTGCCTGGCCATATGTCCTTAAGGTATACAGGTTCTCCGTTAGGATCAAAACCTATGGGTTCTTTATCAAAATCTATGTCTATCCTACCGGCTAACGCATATGCTACTACTAAAGGCGGGCTTGCAAGGAAGGCACCGGTAGCCAAAGGATGTACCCTGCCAGTAAAGTTTCTGTTTCCACTCAGAACGGCTGCTGTGTACATACCCTCTTTCTTTATAGCCTCTTCTATCTCCTTCCTTAATGGACCAGTATTGCCTATGCATACTGTACATCCATAACCTGTTATGTGGAATCCTAGCCCCTCTAGGTATGGTAGGAGATTTAGCTTCGTTAGGTACTCAGTAACGACCCTGCTTCCTGGTGCATTGCTTGTTTTGACCCATGGCTTTACTTTAAGACCTCTTTCAACAGCCTTTTTGGCAACAAGTCCTGCGGCTATCATAACGCTCGGGTTGCTTGTGTTTGTACAGCTAGTTATAGCAGCAATTATTATGCTCCCATCCTTCAGCTCTACTATGTCGTCTCCAAGTCTTAAAGTTACCGATGTTGGCCCCTTGTTTTTGTCCTTTCTGTATTTTCCTATGATATTACTTAGCATCTCTTTTGAGTTCCTAAGGGGAATTCTGTCTTCGGGATGGGATGGTCCAGCTATAGAAGGCTCCACTTCGCTTATATCAATAACTAACGTATCGCTATATTTGGGCTCTGGTTCATTGGGATCATACCAAAGGCCCATCCTTTTTGCAACGTCTGCTACAACGCTTACATGCCTTGGATCCCTTCCACTCCCTAACAAGTACTGTATGGTAGACTCATCGATCGGGAAGTATCCCATCGTGGCTCCATACTCGGGTGACATGTTTGATAGGGTTGCCCTATCTGGGACGCTCAGTTTCTTAATCCCTTCGCCGTAGAACTCTACAAACTTCCCTACAACTCCTTTCTTCCTTAACTTCTCAGTTATGTAAAGCACCAAATCAGTGGTTGTTACACCCTCTCTCATCTCTCCAACTAGTTTAACTCCAATTACCTCAGGTATTAGCATATAGTAAGGCTGTCCGAGTATGACAGCTTCTGCCTCTATACCTCCTACTCCCCAGCCTAAAACGCTAAGCCCATTGATCATCGTTGTATGACTATCAGTACCTAAAACGCTGTCTGGATAGGCCATTAGCTCTCTCTCAGTCTCTTCAAGCCAAATAACCCTTGCTAGGTATTCTAGGTTAACTTGGTGTATTATTCCTTTACCAGGTGGTACAACCCTAAAGTTTTGGAAGGACTTTTGAGCCCATTTTAATAGTCTGTACCTCTCTGCGTTCCTCTCGAACTCTTTTTTCATGTTTTTCTGGAGTGCTATTGCAGTGCCATAATAGTCGACCTGTACGCTGTGGTCGATTATTAGATCTACTGGTATTATTGGGTTCATCTTCTTAGGGTCATTTCCCATTTCTTTGAATGCATCTCTCATAGCAGCTAGGTCAACAACTGCTGGCACTCCCGTCAGGTCTTGCATTACCACCCTTGTTGGATGGAAAGGTATCTCTACTTTCCCGGCATTTGCATGCCAATTTAATATGTTTCTTATGTCTTCATCCCTTACTATGGATCCGTCGTAGTTCCTTATTATATTCTCGGCCAAGACCCTGATAGAAAAAGGTATATCGCTCAGCTTTCCCAGGCCTAGGGAATCTATTTTAGACAGGTTTATAAACTTGGCTTTTCCTTTGTACGTATCTATTTCATCAAACAACTTCTCTATATCGCTCAACCTAGGCACCTATTAGCAATTGGTATCCGAAGGAGTTATTAAGCTATAAAAATATAATTTTATTGTACAACCAGAAAGGAGAGATGCTTTTATTTACAAGCAAGGTTGCGTTTAATGCAATCATGGGTATCATGCAATACTTTATGCAATACTTTATCATAGTTTGATTAAATATTTCATTTTTATGCACCTGCAATGCCTAGGTTTTTGAAAAATATAAAATAACCGATTCCAATAAAGACTTTAGCGCTTGTCTAGTTTAAACGGGGAGATATAGTCTCCAAACTTGTCCCTATATGCAAGAAGTCTATCCTTTTCCTCTTTAAGTATCTCGAAGAGTAGCTGCGGTGTATCAGGTATTTTCTCATAGACAGACCATATCCTTTCTATTTTAGCGAGGTGCTTCGGTACCCTTATTGTGAATTGCTCCTCATATTCTTTGGGCTTGTATTCCTTGCCAAGCTCCCTGCTAAAAAGCTCCTCCAAATCATTATAGGCTGGTATTCTACCTGTTGGAGACTCCAAAAAGCCCACATCATCATGGATCCTCAACTCCATCCATTTTAGCCAAACCTTCTTATCCACCTTTTCATTTAAGAACCTACCATCACTTCCCTTTAAGAAGTAATTTACCCCGAATATTTTCGGTTTTCTGCTTAGCTTTTTACCGAAATCGAAGTGGAGCTGCGTAAACTTTCCAACGGAGATCGAAAGGAAATCAAGTATTGCGTAGGGGCTGAACTCCCTAACGCCGGATTTTCCTATAACGGCAGCTGTCCTTTCTGATTCCAGCGCAGCACCTTTAGTGACAACACCATGTTCCCAGTTAAAAGATTCCTCTACTGGTACCCAGGTGTCTGAATCCCTGCCGCCAAATATCATTCCCCCAACAGGCACCCCTTGAGGGTCATTAACCCTAGGATCGAGGTGCTTAAGGTAGCTCAACCTTGTTGTAAACCTTGCATTTGGATGCGAAGGCTTGATTTCTTTTCCATCCTCATCCTTTTTACCTGGCCACCATTTTCCAGCATAATTAATTCCGCTTCTTGGCTCTTCTGACTTTCCATTCCACCATACTTCTCCGTTATCTTCAAGAAGAACGTTTGAAAATATTACATCATCCTCAGGTGAGATCAGTATCTCGTATATCTTTGGATCATCGATAGGATTAACACCATCTATTATACCAAACATACCATTCTCCGGATTAATGGCCATCGGTATTCCATTCACTTCCCTTATAAGAGCTAGGTCATCCCCAATTATAGTATCAGCCATCAATGCTGTTGATGTCTTTCCACACCCCGCAGGAAAAGCCCCAGTAAAGTATGTTATCCTGCCACCAGACCCCTTTACCCCTACTATAAACATGTGCTCTGAGAGCCAGCCCTCTAAAAGCCCCCTGTGTATTGTAAGCCTGAAAGCCAATTTTTTAAGGCCTATGGTATTACCAGCATATTGCGAGTTTGTTGTATATGCCGTTTCATCCCTTAGGTCTATGTATATCCTCCTCCTCTCGACATTCTTAATCCACCCAAGCCCATCCCTTTCGCCAGCAGAATGCAAAAACCTAAAATACTTTGTGTTCGGTGACATTCTAATAAATTCTTCATAACATGGCCTATAGAGAATCAATTCACTATGCATAACATATGAGGAGTCCGTGACCTGAACTGCTAGTGGTGTATAGGGAGATCCTCTAGGACCTAAGCAGAAGAAACCAACATACATCTCCTTCCCTTTCATGATTCCCTTGATTATATCTTTTATTTCCGCTAAACCCTCATCTCTCTTCATGGTGTTTATAAAGGGTATCTCCATGTCTTGTTCAGTCAATATCTTTGTATTCTTCCTGTCCCTAGCTAAGTCCGGTAGCCCATCGAAGTGAACTGTATGCCTCTCATGTTTTGTCTTCAGCTCCTCTTTATTCTTTAGCGCCGCTTCTTTTATGTAATTGAAATCCTCTTCATCTCCTAAGACAATGTATACAGAGCTTGGTTCCGTCACCATTATTATATCTGATAGCCATCTATGAAGTTCTTGGTCGCTTATTTTGGATAATCTTTCCATATGTTTCCTCTCTAACCTTTTTTGGAGGTATCCTATATAGTCATAGTCTTCATCTAGTAAACGTTCGCGTTCCATACTCCTCACTGAAGTGAATAAATGATACCCAAACTTAAAATACCTTTAGCATTATAGTTGACAAAAAATATAAATGTTATTTCTTAGTTTTTGAGATTTGATATGATTTTAAGACATGTCTGGGTTGATGAAATAATTTTTTAACAGCTTGAAACTATTATACGCTATCAAAAATCCCTTAAAAGCCTGCTTAGCTTATAGAGTTCAGAGGGGTCGGTTGTTCCTTTATTAGAAATCCTAGGAGAAACATGAGCACTGTAAGGGCACTTATTATTAGGTAAACCGCAGGCCATCCTTTTGTTTGTCCCACTATCTCAAATATCCAGATTAGTATTAGAGATCCTATTTGGGAAAATTCCCAAAGTACGGAGTTCGCAGCCCCTGAATAATTAATACCGACGGAGACAACACTTAGGTCCAAGGCTAGTGGAGCTAGGGAAAGAAAGAGAAAGCCTACTGCAAAGAGCTCTGTTGAAACGGCTACGGTGCCATGGATAAGGTATGGTGTGCTCCACAACACAGATGCTATTACCAAGGCAATTATCATTGGTTTCTTCCTAGAACCAACCTTGTCTGCTATTCCAGGTATAATAATAGATCCAAAGATTCCGCCTAACGTAAGCAAACCACCCACCATGCCTGCTTCTTTAAGTGGAAGGCCTGTTGCCCTGATTAATGGTTCTATCCATGTAGTAAATGCTGTATATATTCCCACTCCTAGGAAGAATAGTGCTGATAAAATTAGAATGTTCTTGTTTTTAAGCACTGCCATCATTTCCTTTAGGCTTATTCCAACTCTTTCTTCTTCAACTTTAGCCTTAGGTTCCTTAATAAATATGAATACCATTGCTAGGGCAAAGAGGCTATAGATTCCATAGGAAAATAGCATGTACTTTATACCAATATGGTAAGCTATGAAAGGAGTAAGAGAAAGCGTTATAAGTATTCCAAGCATTAAGGATAGGGTTCCAAGGCCAGTAGCTAGTGCTGTCTCATTCTCAGGAAACCACGACCTAACGAGCTTAGAAATACTATTCATAACAAAGGGTTGTCCGATGCCCGCTATTGTTTGAAAAGCAAGTGCTATGATAAACAAAGGCGTTATGCTTCTAAGAAATGAGAAGACTCCTAAGAAAAGCATCCCAGTTATCAGAGCTTTTCTAAAACCATATTTGTCTATATAATATCCAACTAAAATGGATATGATTAGATAGACTAGTGGAAATACTGCGGCAAACAAGCCTATATCCGCTTCAGGGACGTGATAGAACTTGGCTGATGCAGTAAGTATGGGAGCATATGTTATCCAAACAAGCTGAGAGGCTATACCAGATAGTATATAAACTGAAAGCACAACCCACCGAAAATTGGAGCCCTTTAATAAACCAGCAGCCAAACTAAAACCCCACTTTAGTCCTATTATACTCTTTTAATAAAAGCTTTAGTCCTATTATACTCTTTTAATAAAATAACGTTAAAATAATACTATTGTTATAAATATTTTGTGGTGTGAATTTAGTTTGTCTAGTGGAGCTGGATCTAAGAAGGATGTAATTCTCTCATTCGACATAGGTACAACCAAGGTTAAGGCTGCATTGGTCGATGCGAAAACCCTTAGAACTGTGGATAAAGTGGGCGAAAGGTCTACGGTTAGGTATCCTCAAAAAGGGTGGGCAGAGCAAGACCCCGAAGAGTTATGGAATCAGATAGCTCGATTGTCAAGTAAGCTTCAAAAGGAGAAGTACAACATTAGGGCCATTGCTTTTAGTGCATACTTAGCTGGGGTAGTTCCTGTAGATCTTCAAGGAAATCCCTTGATGAATATGATAATATGGATAGATGAAAGGGCAGCGGGGCTTCCAAAGGAGATTTGGAATGGACCTATTAAATTTGCTGGATATAACTTGTTTAGGCTTTTGGAATTTGCAAAAATAACAGGTGGTGCACCAGGGTATAGTGGAAAGGATCCAATTTCAAAGATTACATGGATTAGGGACTTTGAGCCAGAGGTTTTTAGGGGGGTGTGGAAGTTTTTGAGCGTTACAGGTTACTTGGTTTTTAAGGCTACAGGCATTGCAACTATGAGTCCTGATGATGCCAGTTTAACGTGGTTGGCCGATACAAGGAATGGGAAAGCTTCATGGCATAGGGGGTTATTAAGAAGGTATAAGATACCCGAAGAAAGACTTCCACCAATTAGAGACTCGATAGAAATAGCTGGTACCCTTAGCAAAAAATCTGCAAAGGAACTTAATGTGGAAAGAGAAGTACCTGTAGTTGTAGGAGCGGGAGATCTCACTGCTGCAGCTATAGGCTCTGGTGCTGTTAAGGAGGGAGAAATGCACATATATATAGGCACAAGTAATTGGATAGGGGCTCACATTTCTAAGAGAACCCTTGACATATCTACTTATATAGGCTCAATAATGAGTGCTATACCAAAAAGGTATTTACTTGTTGCTGAGCAAGAAGTCGCTGCTGGGGCTTTAGAATGGTTTATGAGAACCCTTGGTTTAGAGAATAAGTATGATATTGTTGAAGAGGAGGTCAAGGACTCGCCTCCAGGATCTCGAGACCTTATCTTTACACCATGGATGTACGGTGAAAGGGCTCCTATAGACGATCCGAATGCAAGAGGGATTCTTTTTAACCTTGACTTGAGCCATAAGAGGAAAGACATACTTAGGGCAATTATGGAGGGCATTACTTTTAATATAAGGTGGGTATATGAGCCCATGGAAAGGCTTACGTATCATCATGATTTTGTTAAAGTTGTAGGGGGAGGGGTCTTATTCAATGAATGGTGTAGGATACTGGCAAGCATTATAAATAGAAAAATAGCAAGGGTTATGGATCCGCAAGATGCAACCCTTAGAGGGGTTTCGATAGTTGCCCTCCTTGGTTTAGGATATTATAAAAGTTTTGAGCAGGCCTCTGAGCTAATAAGGGTTGATAAGGTTTTTGAACCCAATAAATCGTGGAACAAAATTTATGATGAAATGTTCTATAGCTACAAGGAGTTATATAAAAAACTAAGAAAACTTTTCAAGGATCTTAACGAAAAGCATAGCGAACCTAAGGGCTAAGTATCTCATTAATTACGTGCTTTAGCATCGCTTCCACAAGGTCAGGGGCTAGGGATTTTATTAGTTCATCAACTAGTTCTAGATCTTTAGGAACTTTTTCTGAAGAAACACCAACATACTCTAAAAGCCTAGGCAACTCCTCTATTATTTTATTCGGTTCCATGTCTCTAATCATTCTTAAAATATTAGCCTTAAGTTGATCGCTTTCTTCCATCTTTTTAGCTTCTTCCAAGGCCTCCTTTAAGTCAGCTAGGAAATCCTTAGCTAATTCATCATGTACAGGGGATAGTGTTAAGTGGATGCTCGAGGGGAACTTGAGATAATCGGATCCAGGTTGTACCTGTATGTACCAGCCTTTTTTCCCTATTATCGAAGAGAGCTTTGAAAGATTGACCTCATCGGAGGTAAATGCTACTAGGCTTGATTCGGGCTCTCCAAGAATTTGGAACCTCATTTCCTTGAGGCCAAGAATTGTTTTTCTTTTTGCACTAAGGATCCTCGAAGCCATATCTTTGTATCCTTTAACGCCGAGGTACTTCAAGATAGCCCAAGAAGCTGCCAAGGAACCGGCAGACCTTGTTGAAAGAACTGCGGTATTTACTAGAGGGTATCCTGGCCAACGCGTTCCAACAAAGATTTGGCCTAGTTTTAACTCTTTGGATCTATAAAGAACAACAGACGCTCCTTTTGGTGCATATCCATATTTATGAAGATCTGCGGATATTGAGTACACGCCCGGTAACTTGAAATCAAAGTCTGGTATTTTTTCTCCTAGCATTTTAAAGAAGGGTAACACAAAACCTCCTATGCAAGAATCTGTATGGAGCCAAACTTTCTTGTCTACGGCTATATCGCTAAGCGCTGCTATGTCGTCTACCGTGCCAAACGGATAGTTTGGAGCAGAACCTACAATCATAGCCGTTCTATCATTTATTAATTCATTTACCTTATCAACATCAATCTTTAAAGTCTTATAATCAACAGGGGCAAATTTTACCTTCATATTCAGATACTCGGCTGCTTTTACAAATGATGGATGACCCGTCATTGGTAAGATAAGCTCTGGAATCACCCCCTCTCCCTTTCTCTTCCTAAAATATTCTCTTGCGGCCTTGGTTGCCAACATTATGCTTTCTGTGCCACCATAGGTAAAGCTTCCTGTGGAATTCTCTTCGCCATGCATTATGGAGAGAACCATTGAAACTATTTCGTTCTCCAGCTTCACTAGGCTAGGGTAGACTGTAAAATCCAGCATGGTTTTGTGCATGAAAGCTTCATAGACTTTCATACTAAGCTCCCTGAGAATGTTATCTCCAGTTTCGTATGAGTGGCCAAACATTCTTCCAGTAAGTGGGTTTAGATCTTCTTTGGTTACCTCTTCAAGTTCTTTTAAAATAGAATCTTTATCATATCCGTTTTCAGGTAAGCGAACCCACATAAAAGCACACCTTTAAAGCTTTAACCCAATAGGTTATTAAGACCTACTATTAATAAATATTTCTGTGCTCAGCTTTCCTTAGTGGAGGATGGATGTGAGAATTATGAAAGGGGGTTGTAGCTATTGGTTGCTCTTTTTAGATCTCGATGGAACCCTTTGGGATCATAAAGATGTATCATCACTTAAGCCTCCCTTTTCGAGAGTAGACAAAGGCATTATAAAGGATTCTGATGGCGTTATTATAAAGCTTCATGAAGAAAGTCTCAGGCTTCTTAAGTGGGCTAGAAGTAATGGAGCAATAGTTTCAACGCTTAGCTGGAACATACCTGAAAAAGCGATGGATGCCATTAAAGCCTTTGAGTTGGAAAATGAGTTTGATTATTTTGTAATAACTCCTGAACCAAACAAAGGTGAGGCTGCTTTAAAGTTTTTGGAACAGCTTAAGAAAAAAGAGAGATGCATTCTTCCCCCTTGTGCAATTGTTTACATAGATGAGAGAGATATTCATTTAAAAGAGGTTAAAGAGAAACTAGGAAATATAACCTTTCTGATGATATGGAGGGATTTCAGTAGTTTTGAAGACGGTAGAAAGCTAATTGAAGAAAAGTTGAGTGAATGTAAGGATATCAAACGGATATACAGGGCTTCATAGATTATTACATTTGCATACAATACATGACAAAGCAGGTTAAGATACTTAATGTTCTATATGTAGGCAGAACCTTGGGACTCCCTACTAATAGTAGCAAACCCAACACATAGATTCTTTGTTTGAATTCCTATCACGAGGAATTCTATTTATATATCAGAGCTGATTTAACAAGCATATGGCTCATATGTCAAATAAACAAAATAGACGTTCAATAAATATAATCAAAAACAGATATTAGTTGAAATATGATATGCCAAAATATAACATTCTATTAAGTTTAAAGTCGAGGCCATGGTATATTCTATGGCCTTATTAGTTATTGAGATTGTAGGATTCTTTGTTTAGCTTCTTTTTTCTCTTCTATTAAGTAGTATGATTCTATACTTGCTTTCTTGGCATTCTGTTTTTGCCGTTTATCATTTGTTAATAGTATTCCATTAACTATTGATGCTACAGTAATATAATATGTATCTGCAGCCCTTGATCCTGTACTTCGCGCTACTTTAATAGCTTCGTTGTAGAATATCTCCTCTGGCAATAATTTTATTGGAAGAAAAGAAGTAATTACAAGCTCAAGATCTTCTTCGGAGAGGTATCGGGCTAAGACACCAATTACTTCAACCATTAATAGCTTGGGAGCATAAGCTTCTACAATACGCGCACTAATCCACGATAACACTTCCTCAGCAATGGATGCCCTTATGTCATTAGGTGCTGCATAGAGATCTATAATGAGGGATGCATCGATGGCCAATCTTTTGCTAACCAAGGCGTTCACGCCCATGAATAAGCTCCTTTACTAGATCCTTGCCTCTAAGCTTTTCCCTTAAATGTGCTCTAATTTTCCGAGCTATTTGTATGAAGTCTTTCTCAACAATCATAATCCTGACGTGTTGTCCATCCTTAAGATACAGTTTCTCAATAGGCTTCAAGACGCCCTTCTCATAAACAGCTTCAATAATTAGTCATACTCCTTACCCTCCAGTATATATTGCTGTAATTAACCTTGATAAACTAGTTGTTTTTATTTGCAATAAAAGTGTTCCATAGTCTAGAAGTACGATAGAAAAGACCTTAAATTTAACCAAGGGTTATGAGCTGTTTCCTGTTTTGGTTTCTTAAGGTCTTTCAAGAAGTAGAGCAGTTTATTACGAGCATATTCATAATTGATATTTGCGCTAAACTGAAAATGGTGATATGCCAAGCTCCTAATATCAATAAATTTCTATGTCAGAAGAGGTATTTCAGTATTTTAGTGGGGCCGCGGGGATTTGAACCCCGGACCACGAGGGCCCAAGCCTCGCATCCTACCAAGCTAGACGACGGCCCCAGATAGCAGGCGCCGGGGGTGGGATTTGAACCCACGCGTCCACGTGGGACAACGGGTCTCGAGCCCGTCGCCTTAGACCGCTCGGCCACCCCGGCCCCATTAGTATTGTTTGCTTGCACCATTAATTTGGTTTACCACAGTCCTTTTTTGCAAAAAAGATATTTAAATGCTACACTTATTTTATGATCATACACAAAGGATTTTCTATAATCATGCATTTTTATAATAATAAAAAAAGGTAAAGGTTTATATAGCGCTACCTTAGTTAATAAGGCACTGAGTACAAACCGGGGTGTACAAACAGTGTCATCCATCAGTCTATTCTCATATGCAATTATAGTTGGCATAATGCTAGGCCTCTATTATGCATTGATGGGTTTGGGCCTGAACATAGTATTTGGAGTTGTAAGAATGATAAACGTAGCACATGGCGATTTGATAATGCTTGGATCCTATCTAGCATATTATTTGCTTGTATATTTTGGAGTAAAAGATGAAATAAGCCTTATAATATCATTTCCTATGTTCTTTCTGCTGGGCATAGCTATATATTTTGCGTTTGTGCCAAAATTGCAGTCAAGCAATGATCCAGAGATGAACTCTTTTGTGTTGTTCTTTGGATTGTCATTAGCTATTGAGGCAATATCATTCATAATTTTTGGAAGCTTTTACCATGCATTACCTTCTTCTGCACTTTGGGGAGGAAGCTTTTCCTTGTTTGGTTTTGGTACACCCCACACGTATATTGCATTGGCAATAATATCAAGCATAGTATTATTTATAACTTATATATACTTAAACAAGACAAGGCTAGGTAAATCTGTTAGAGCGTTAATTCAAAATAGAGATCAAGCTGTATCTTTTGGAATAAATCCTACACTTACCGCGCTCATTGCGTTCGCATTCGGATTCGGTGTGGCAGGGATGGCCGGTACCATCGGTCCTTACGTTTTCGGTTCGGTATATCCTAGCATGGGTGATTTTATAACTGTAATAGCGTTCACGATAGTCGTAATAGGCGCTTTGGGAAACCCGCTAAGTACAATTATAGGTGGATTAGTTTTCGGTGTATTTTATCAATTTTTAGAAGTTTATTTACCGGGATTAAGTCTAGCGATTACATTTTTCATCCTCTTGGCAATAATAGTCGTAAGGCCTGGTGGTATCCTAGGGGGCGCGCAACGTGAAGTTTAACCAAAATTACTTGATTTCGTTGGGTCTTTCAGCTTTTCTATTAGCCCTTATGTTTCTTGGGCCAATGGTATATATAAACAAAGCATTTTTCTTTGACCTTATAATATTTGTGATATTGGCTATAGGCTTAAACATAATCTACGGATTAACAGGCTACCTTCCCTTTGGCTACATAGTATTCTTTGGGTTTGGTGCATATGGTGTTTATATAGGCATGAGGATTGGCTTAGGACCAGCTGAAGCGTTCCTCTTCGATTACCTAATAACGTTTATTTTAGCTGTGGTGTTATTACCCTTATTTAGACTCAGATCACACTATTTTGCAATAGCCACTCTTGCGGCATTTGAAGGTATGTTTTATCTAGTTGGTTCTCCTACTATGTCTAAATATACAAGTGGGGCACTAGGAGCCTCTCTCGTTCCCATCTACAATCCCTCTTTAACATATATTTTAGCTGCGGTGTTTCTGGTTTTTACGATGTTTTTACTTGCATGGATAAAGTCAAGCCCTTATGGGTTGTCTTTGAGAGCAATAAAAGACAGTGTGATATCTGCAGAGCTTGATGGAATCAATGTTCCCACAGCAAGAGGTATAGCTTGGATCATTAGTGCAATGATAGCAAGCGTAGCCGGATCTCTTTATGGTTGGTATTCATCTTTCTTTTACCCAGAAACAGTATTTAATCTGACCCTAGGAATTTACATAATAGCCTTTGTACTCTTTGGAGGCGCTGGAACTTTAATAGGGCCAGTAATTGGAACCCTAATACTCTATAGCATATACCAATACTTTAGTATCTCATATTCCTTTTACTTGGAGCTGTTCTTTGGTATTTTGCTAATACTTATAGTTTTATTCATGCCAGAAGGTATTATTGGAATTTTAAGCAGACGCCTCAAGAAATCTCTATAGGTTACTCTTTATGTAATTTGGAAGAAGGTTTTTCTTATTTCATCGTTATTGTACATTTCGTTTGTTTTTCCCTCTAACTTTATTTTTCCAGAATCCATAACTAAAACATAGTCTGAAACTGTAATAAACGAAGGGTTTTGTTCTGCTATTAGCATAGTGATCTGCATGTCTTTAAGCATGGAAGTATATTTTATGATTCTAGAAACCAATAGAGGTGAAAGGCCTGTTGATGGTTCATCAAGTATTAATAGCTTTGGCTTCGATAAAATAGCCATAGCCATAGAAAGAATTTTTCTTTGGCCTCCGGAAAGAGCTTGGGCTTTAAAGTTTAGAAATTGAGTTAGCTCTGGAAAAATTTTCAATATGTTTTTAAGTTCAGCTTTAAAGTCTGAGCCTTTATTTTTGCTGTTGGCTATTTCTAGGTTCTCTTTTACGGTTAAGTCTGGAAATATCGCATACTCGGTAATCATTGTTATCCCAGTTTTTGCCTTTTGATATGCGTTGAGGTTAGTAATATCCTTTTCTTCCAATAATATTTTTCCGCTAAACGGCCTCAAGAACCCTGCTATTGTCTTCAGTAAGGTTGTTTTCCCTGCACCATTAAGCCCTAGAATTAGTAGTACTTTGTTTTTCTTTATTTCAAAGCTGACACCATCTATTATCTTTAAGCTACCATACCCAGATGACAGATTTTCAACTTTTAGCATATGACTCACCCAAGTAAATTTTGATAATTTCTTCATTATTTACCGCTTCGCTATATGTCCCTTCGAAAATTTTCTTACCCTCGTTCATTACGGTAACAAAATCTGAAACTTCTTTAACCATTTTCATCAGATGGCCGATGTAGATTATCCCATAGCCTTCCTTTCCTAAGCCTCTTATTTTCCTTGCTAATTCTTCTTGCTCAGCTACGCCTAATCCTGCCCCTATCTCATCTATCAATAGATATTTAGGTCTCGTTGCAAGTGCCCTTGCAAAGTCAAGTAGTTTTTGCTGTTCCGAGTTTAACTCTTTTGCAAGCTTGTCGGCTAATGAATAAATACCAACAAACTTTAGGCTTTCAATTGCATTAGATAAAGCCTCCTCGCCTTTCAATCCTGCCCCATAATGGGAGCTAACTAGCATGTTCTCTAGAACTGTTAGGTTATAATATGGCTTAGGGATTTGATAGGTTCTGGCTAATCCTAGCTTGATTCTTTTATGTGTGGGGAGTTTTGAGAGGTTGTATCCATCCATTATCACCTTCCCTGCATCAGGTTTGAGAACTCCAGTAACGAGGTTAACCATTGTGGTCTTCCCAGCGCCATTGGGACCTATTAGAGCTCTAACCTCTCCTCTTTCTATACTCATACTAAAATTATCTACTGCTTTTAGTTTCCCAAAAGATATTGATAGTGAGATTGCCTCTAACATATAATTCAACCCTCCAGGTTCCCAGATTATTATCGGTTCTAGCTGATTAGTTAGTCTTTAAAAACTTATAAGCTTTACATTAGGTATGCATTATTATTCTGTTGAAGGTAGGAGAATGATTTTCATAGAGGAGTTAAAGCTTTAATGAGTTTTTGAATGGGCAAGTCCTAGTCAAAGCTATTTCATGCCTTTTTTGGGGTTAATGGTTCTCTAGTTATGTGAAAAAGGGATTATAGTGTATACTATAGAAAATAAAATTAAGCTTTATTAACTCTTGTATTAATAAAGATACACAGATATATGTAAGGTAAGGTGTTATTAATATGGGTAAAAGGAAGAGTAGGTCCTTATCTAGGGGTGAGCTTGGAGCAATAATAGGCCTCGTAATAGCAATAATAATACTCTCCTCCTTCCTAGGAATTGCTGCAATGAGGAAGGCCCCCTCAGCCACCTCCACAATAACCAAGAGCGTCCCAATAACTGTAACCACAACAAAGACTTCTACTACTACAATAACCAAGAGCGTCCCAATAACTGTAACCACAACAAAGACTTCTACTACTACAACTTCTACAACCTCTTCTACTACAACCCCTACTACAACAACAAGCATCTCAGCAAAGAAGGTAACTTTCTACACTTGGTGGGCAACTGAAGGCAAGGTAGCCCTTAGCCATTTAGTCCCAGCATTTAAGGCTGCTAACCCAGGCTACACAGTTTCCTTAGAAATAGTCCCAGGGGCAGGTGGGACTAATGCAAAGTTCACAATACTTGGCATGATAGCTGCAGGGAAGCCACCTGCAACTTTTCAGGCCCACTTTGGGCCTGAAATGGTTTCATATGCGCTCGCAGCCCCTAAGGGGGTTAACAGCTTCGTCAACTTCACTCCAATAGCAAAGAAGACAGGCCTCTTCAGCAGTGCAGTCAAGCAGGTACTGCTTGCAGGCTCATTTAATGGTACAATGCTTTCAATGCCTGTTAATGTACACAGGGGCTCCCTGCTCTACATAAACTTGAAGATCTTGAAGAAGTATAACCTTCCAATACCAAGGAACCTCTCAACGTTAACATATGATACAATACAGCTTGAGAAGCATGGAATACATGCATGGATGATCCCAGGGGCTGATGGTGGATGGGACCAGCTAAACGTCTGGGAAGACATATTCCTAGCGCTTGCAGGCCCCAAATTGTATAATGAGTTCATGTATGGCGTCTTAAACACCTCAAGTCCCCAAGTACAATCATTAATAAATGAGACAGATACCTTGTTCTTGAAGTATGCTTCAACAGACTACCCAGGATGGCAGTCCATGACTTGGACGCAGGGCATCACTGGAGTAATAAAGGGGAATGCTGTCTTTGAGGCAAATGGGAACTGGCTAGCAAACTATGCATATGACTTTGATAAGGTAACACCATACCCGGCGACGAAGCCCTATATAGACTGGAGCAACGTAACGCTTATTGAGGAGCCATTCCCAGGGACCCAAAGCTACTACGCGCTTGTTATAGACTCTGTTGCAGTTCCAAAGGGCCCATATGAGCAGGCAGGCCTTAAGTTCGCTACATGGTTCTCTTCATTTGCAGGCCAGAAGGTTTGGACCAAGTGGAAGGCAGTCACTTTCTACAAGAACGCAACTGATTGGTACAATACCCCTGCGCAGTGGTATGACTATAAAGCCCTTCTAAATACTCCAGCAAGCGACTTTGTATACCAGCTATCTGATGGAGGCCTCTACGATAACGTGTTTGGCACATTCATATCCCAGATGCTTGCCTTGCAAGAAACTGGGAGCTCTTATGTACCAACTTTCAACAATTGGGTTAAAACGCTCGTAGGCGAGGAGGAGAAGGACTGGCTTTCAGCAGCAAAGATAGGGCTTGGCTACCTAGGCATGCCAGGAGAACCCTTTGCAAACTTCTACCCGCCATGGGTCCACGTAACAACAAAACCAGTAAGCGCGGCACCTAAGTACATAACAATAGGAACCTTATATTCTTCTACGGGTTCATTTGCTGATACTTCCATGTCAGAATATGATGGCCTTAAGCTTTGGGCTAGTTGGATAAACTCGCAGGGAGGCATATACGTCAAGCAATATGGTAAGAAAATACCAGTAAAAATAATTGCATATGATGATCACAGTAGCCCTACAACGGCTGAATCCCTGTATCAAGAGTTAGTAAAGGTAGATCATGTAGATGTACTAATAGCAGATTTTGGTTCTGTTTTAACAGCACCTGCAGTAAGTTTTGCCAATGCAAGCCACGTATTGCTTATCGATGTAACAGGATCCTCATATAGGTTCTTCCATAATAATAACTACATAGTATTAACATCACTACCAGTATCTCCATACTTCATACCGTACGTGGCACCGTTCTTGCACTCGCTAAACATAACCAAGGTAGCAGTAATATATGCTGCTAATGACTTCAACGCATATCAAGACTACTTCTTGGGCAAATTCTTCAAGCAATATGGCATAACAACTGTGTTAAACGAAAGCTACCCAACCTCAACAACAGACTTCTCGAGCTATATAGCTACGATAAAGAGTAGCCACCCACAGGCAGTCTTGGAGCTAGGATATCCTGATAATGATATAGCATTCTTAAACCAATTAGCCTCCTCAAAGACATATTTCCCATTAGTGTTGACGAACTTCCCAGGTCAGATGCTAACAACATTTGCTAAAAGCGTAGGGGTTAATATGAACGGTACTTTTACTTTGGCCTATCCCCCATTGGTTTCATATAAAGTGAATTACGGTCCAACATTAAGTGAATTTGAGAAGATTTGGAACACCACATATCCCGGTACACCCTATAATTTCCTCTCTATTGCAGGGTTTAACGCAGGCCTAATAGTTGGCCTTGCAATACAGGACGCTGGTACACTAAACCAGACTACAATAAAGCAAGCTATTCTAAATGATATAAGTGGAAAAGTTGTAACGCTTGATGGACCATTTAAGGTAACTCAATACGGGATGCAAATTGGAGAGATACCATTACCAGCACAGGTTTGGGTATATCCAAATGGTACAACAACTGTAGTATTGCTATGGCCTTCAAATATGGCCACAGGTAAGCCCATCTATCCAAACCCGTACCATCCTTAAGCCCCTAATCCTAAATTATTTTTTAGTTCTCTAATCCAGCATCTTTTTGGGGATAGGTTTGGTTTCGAGAAGGGCATTTATTAAACTCTTAAGGATGTTGTTGGACGAAGGTATAAAGTTTACCCTTATAGGGGATGCTATTGTCTCCTTAACGCTTGGCTTAGATAATTTAGGCAATGATATAGACTTGTTCGTTGAAACACCAAGCTTATTTGAAAGGGAGCCTTTCTACCAAGAGCTTGCTGAGGGGCATTCTTGGATTTACGGCCAGACCTGGTTGGGCACACCAAAGATTACTGCATTAATTGATGGTGAAGAAGTAGAGGTAGAGTTTTATGACAACCTATATGACTTTTATGTACCTGAGACTTTCATCAGGGCTTCGAAGAGGATAGACGTTAGTGGTTTGAAAATAAAGGCAATCGCGCTAGAAGAATATATTGCATTAAAAGCATATTCTGGAAGGGAGGATGACATGAAAAAGCTCTCCGAAATTTCTGCACTAATAAAAAACAAAAGAATAAAAATAGATAGAGGAAGGCTCATAAATGATATTAAAGAAATGGAAGACCAGAGGACAATATTAGGGAGGCTTAGAACAGTAGGAATTGAGGTGTGAAAAATCTTGAGGTTAGCAAAGATAATAGCAACCGTGGGACCTTCCGTGAAAGATTATAATACAATAAGGAGGATGATAGCTTCTGGCGTTGACGCCTTCAGGATAAACATGAGTCATGGCAATGTTGAGGAATGGGACGAGTTTCTTAATCTAATAAACAAGGCTTGTAATGACTTAGGGGTAATTGTCAGCAGGATCGCTGATTTAGAAGGTCCCAGGGTAAGGTTAGGCAACTTTGAAGCCATAAAACTGACCAGGGGTCAGACCGTGGTTCTTAGATATGAGAATTCTAAAATAGATGGTATACCTGTTGATAACATGGCCTTCTTTTCGAGCGCTGAAGAGGGTGACAGGGTTTTAATAGACGATGGTAAAGTTGTTTTAGAAGTAGAAGAGGTTGAAAGGGAGGCAGTAACCACAAGGGTTATAGAAGGGGAAACATTGGACCCAAGAAAGGGTGTCGTTATAGCTGGAAAGGAGTTTGACATGTCGCCCATAACTAACAAAGACTTGGAGGACATGAAATACATAGCGAGCAGAAACTTCGATTATATAATGGCTAGCTTTGTCAGGAGCGCGAATCATATAAACATTATTAGAGAGGCCTTAAAAAAGGAGGGAGTGAGTAGTCCAACTATATTGGCAAAGATCGAGACTGTAACTGGTGTGAGCAACATAGATGAGATAAGCGAGGCGGCAGATGGCATAGTGGTTGCAAGAGGAGACCTTGGAATGCACTTCCCTTTAGAAGAGTTACCCGTTATACAAAGAAGGATAATTAGGAGTGCCAGAAGGAAACTAAAGCCAGTCATTTTAGCGACTGAGATATTTATGAGCATGGTCGAAAGGCCTGTTCCTTCTAGGGGGGAAATCTCGGATGTGTATAGGGCAATTGAACAAGGGGTCGATGGTTTTTTGGTTACATCAGAAACTTCTATTGGTAGATATCCGGTTCAGGTAATCTCATGGCTAGGTAAGGTTATAAGGGAGGCTCAAAAGCATACCAAGCCTGTGGAAGTATTAAGGCAACAAGAAGTAGAATCTATGGATTTAGTAGAGATAAAGATAGCAAATGGAATTATAAAGCTCGCTGAAAGCGCCAATGCCGAAATACTTACATATGCTTCCTCATTGGAGATGCCAAGGCTCGTGTCAATGTTTAGACCAGCAAAACCTGTGTATACAGGCACACAAAGTGAGGAGGATGCAAGGAAGCTTAACATCCTTTGGGGGATAAAACCATTGGTGATTGGTCAAGTAACTTATGAGGACGAGGGGCTTAGCGCGACTGAAATTCACCTATTAAAGGATGGGCTTATAGGACCGGGAGATGTAGTAGTAGAGGCTGCACGGAGCAGGGAGCGCAACGTCTTTGTAATAAAGATAAAGGAAGTGCTATAATTTTATCATATACCTATCCTTGACTTTTTCTATTTTACCCTGCTTTCTCAGTTTGCTTAGTGCTAGATCCCAGTACATCCCGAGCTTGCTTGGTTCAATGCCATACCATTCTGTGAAGGTCTTCTCAAGTTCATGTACATTCAATCCTGCTTTAGCCTTTTCATCTTCCCTAAATATTTTCACTATAAACTCCATAACATCTTCCAGCCTGGTCCATGGATATTGGAACCAGCTCCAATCCTTGACCTCTATTAGATAGTAGTCGGGCCTATATTTTGCCACGCTACTTATCCACTGTAGCGCCGCGGTTCTTACACCTTCCGGTTTCCAGCTTCTTTCTATAAAATCCTTTGCTAGGCTCAGCGTTTCCCCGGTGTCAACTATATCATCAACAACCAAGATGTTTTTACCAGGGGCTTCAATGGTATATGCATGTCTCAGTATGGCTTTTTGCGTTGCCTTTGCAGCTTCAACCCAGTGTTGGCTCTGTAGGCTTAGAAGGTCGTTGACCCCAAGGTAGTCACAGAGGAGCCTCGCTGGTATGTAACCCCCTCTCGCTACTGCTACTATTATATCAGGTAACCAGCCCGATTCCTCTATTTTCTTTGCTAGATCCAGGCTCCAATCGGCTATTTCATCCCATGAAATCAGCTTAACTGGTACCTTTGCCAATCATTATCCCCAATAAAGTTAAGCCCCTGAAAATAAAAACTTGGCGTATCCTAAATTAAATGAATTATATAATAAAAAATTAATACAATTTTAGCTTACCTGTTATTTTGTCAACAAGTTCTGAAGGACTGGGGCCTATGGCTACAGCTGTTATAGTCCCTGGGGGCAGTTGTGTCCTGCCCGAATCCTTAATGATCGAGCAAGGCAATCCTTCTACCAGCGCTGCATTATAGAGTTCTTCAATTTCTTCCCTAGAGGTAACCTTTAGTGTAACTTTCATCTGGCCTGTCTCTCTCCATGCCTTTAACCACCCCTTCCACTTCTTGTTATTGGACTCAATTATTAAGAAAACTGCATCGCAACTTGCATGCGATGCTTGGGCAGCAGCCTTTCCACATCCCATCTTTAGGTCTTTCCTTAAGACTATTGATTGCTTATAGTCAACCATGGATCTCTACCTTATATGAAGTTGCCTGAGACCATTGATATAAAGAGCATCGAATAAATGCCAGCTGTTATAGGGTCGGTGTTGAATTCAATGATCTCGTTTTTTCTATTGCTCTTCAGGGCTATTATCATGCTTTTATAATCTTCGATATCTGTTGTAGATGTCAACAAAACTATTGGTAACCTAAGCCTGTTTTCAATTGCTAGCTCGAAGGGTAATGGTAAGAGGCAGTTTGGAACGGCGTAATAGGCATATATTCCGCCAGCTTCAGTAGAGGGGGTATATGCAAATATCGCATCACTTTCGATTAGCCTAACCCTTTGTATACTATCTCCATATTTCTCCTCCAACCATTCAAGCGAGGTATCTATCTTCTCTATTTCCCTTTTCATCCTTTCAGCCCTGAGGCCGCTTTGTTCGGAAGACCAGAATAAGGATAAGAGGCCCATTGTGATGATTGGTGCCTCGGTTTCAATTTTTATCCTTAATGCATTTATATATTCTAGCCTTTCTTCTATGTTTTTGTCCATCTCGGGAGAAACAAAAATTATTTTTCTATCCATGAGCCTTGCTACTTCGGCTGCATGAATTGCCTTAGGATCTTTTTTTGATGCAAATATTATAACATTTCCCACGTTCTCATTATAGGGTAAAAGATAGAAGGAGGACTCTGTAGGCGTATATAGATACGAAGTTTTACCGGCGCTTAAAAAAGACATGTGGAGAATCCTTGCAGCAGGTCTTGATGCATGCTCACTTATTATTAGCAGGTTATCACCAAGATCTGGTTTCTTGAAAGACTTTACAAATTCAACGTACTTTGAGAGGTTTTCCTTCAGCTTATTGTATTGCATTCTCTAGCGCCTTGCAACAAGAGCAGAGGTTCTCATCAATTTTTTCTGAAACCTTGGGTATGGTGTTGTATAAAATTTTCTTAGCCCTTTCAATGTTTTGCGTCATAGTTTTCTCTACTTCGGCTGCAGTTACTGGTTTTTCAGCCCACACGTCATAGTCAGTTACCATGGCAAGGGTTGAGTAGCAAAGCCCTGCCTCGCATGCTAAATTAATTTCTGGCACTAGTGTCATCCCGATTATATCAGCTTTAAAAACTTCTTTCCACACCCTGCTTTCAGCTCTTGTGGAGAACCTTGGACCTTCTATGCATAGATAGGTGCCTCCTTTATGAGATCTAAATCCTAGTGAAGAGGAGGCATCGTAGAGCCTATCGTTTAAGTATTCACAAAATGGGTCTGCCATGCTTATATGAACTGTAACTGGGCCGTCAAAGAATGTATAGTTCCTCCTTTTCGTCATATCTATGAACTGGTTTGGTATTACAAAGTCTCCAGGTCTTATTTCTTCGTTTAGGCTCCCGACAGCAGAGACACTTATGACATATTTAGCGCCTATTGATTTTATGGCCCATACGTTTGCCCTATAATTTATAACATGAGGGGGGAGCCTGTGCCCTTTCCCATGTCTTGGAATAAATGCAACCTTTATTCCTTTAATGTCTCCAATGGTTATGTAGCCGCTCGGCTCTCCATATGGCGTGTTTATTTTCACTTCTCTTTGATTTTCTATTATGTTTGGGTCATACAGACCGGATCCTCCTATTATAGCTACGTCGGCCGACGCCCCTCCTGGAATAATTAGGTGTAAGGCCATTCATGTCACCACTAAACTAATAAGTAGAAAAATTTTAATTTTTACTTTTCTCTACGCTCCTGGTGGGGGGTCACGGCAAGGTTCAGCCTAATAATAACAAGCGACAGGGTATATTCTGGCAAAAAGAAAGATGAGATAACACCTATAATGGAGGAGGCTCTTAAAGAAGCTGGTCACGAGCTCGTATTTAAAGCATTGGTGAGGAATGAAGAGAAGGAAATATTAAGTGCGATAAGGAAGGCTACGAAGGTTTCTGATATAGTTTTAGTTACTGGCGGCACTGGGATCTCTCCAAGGGATATTAGTGTAGATGTGGCAAAACTCCTAGCAAAGGATACCTTGCCAGGTTTTGGAGAGTTTCATAGGTCAAGGAGTCTGAGCGAAATTGGATATAAGGCTCTTTTAAGTAGGGCTACAGCTTTTATAGTAGGAAAGTCTATAGTTGCAGTTAGTCCTGGAAGTCCTTCGGCTGTGAAAATAGCACTTGAGATACTGATTCCGATAGCTGATCATGCAAGGGATCAACTTAATGGTGTGCCACACAGTTGAGAAGCGATGGGTAGTTGGGGAAGAATAGAGTCTAAATATAAGAAAGACATATACCTGTTAATAGTAACAAGGTCTTTAAGGAGCCTAAGCTTTGGTTACATTGCATTTCTATTGCCATTATATTTAAAGTATATAGGGTTTAGCGTAGTTGAAATAGGTCTCTATGCTTTAGCTGCAACTGTAAGTGGTAGCGTCCTCTTGTTGCTGAGTGGTTTTTTCGGGGATATATACAGCAGGAAGAAAATGCTTTTGCTCATGTCAATCTTTCCTGCAATTGCGTATATAATTTTGATATCAACACATAGTATTGAGATAGCTTTTATCTCATCTGTGCTAGGTGTTTCCTTAAGTCCTATGGGAGGTGGCGGGGGTGGAGGTCCAGTAGCCCCCCTACAAACAGCAATGATAGCGAGCAGGTCTGACATGGGAGAGAGGACGAAGGTTTATTCATATTTAAACACGCTAGCAATAGTAATGGCGATACTTGGCGGAGTCATGTCAGGTTTTATAATAAAGTTCTTTCAGAAGAGCTATTATTACTACTTGTTTGAAATAGCGATAGTCTTGGTTTTTCTTTCCGCGGCGCTAGTATTTCCCATATCTGAAGAACCCGATAGGCACCTTATTAAAGAGAAAAAGGATTTCCTTCCTAGGAAATCTGCTGGTAACATAGGTAAATCTGCGATGACAAGCATGTTTGGAGGTCTGGGTCTTGGAATCGTTTTACCGCTTTTACCTATCTACTTCAAGCATATAGGGGCAAGTGAGTTCACAATTTCATTAATATATGACGCGTCATATGTTGCAACGGCGTTAGGCTTCATAGCATCAAGCTGGGTTGAAAGGTTCTTCAATTATGTAAGGGGGATTCTCGTTATGAGGGGTGCAGGATCCCTGCCTTTAGCAATTATACCTTTGGTTCATTCAATTCCCTTTGCAGCCTCAATATATATTTTGAGAACAGGTTTTTATCAGGCATCTTTACCGCTAAGGCAAAACGTAGCCATGGAGCTCTATGCACCTGAGGAAAGGTCAAGAGGAGCTAGCATCGCAGGCTTGTCTAGGAGGCTATCCTACGGTATAGCTACCACATTTGGTTCGATACTTTTTCAGATAAGTATGTATGTGCTTGCTTTTTTTGCAGCCTCCTTTGTTTCTTTCTTAGATCCCCTGTTGTATTATATCTTCTTTAGGAAAATAGATGAGGCAAACAAAATTAATGATGAGGTTAAGATTCTTAACACTAAAATAAATTAGGGAGTAACATTTTCTGCTATTTCTATTTCCTTACCCGTCGCTATTTGAGACCTGTCTGCATAATTATAGGAATAGTATTTGGGCTTCAGCCTCCTAACTATAAGCTCAAAGGCTTTATCAGGCCTTGTATGCGCCCCACAAGTATATACATCAACGGTTGCATACCTATATTCGGTCCAAGCGTGTACTACGATGTGACTTTCATTTACCAACGCTATAACAGATACCCCACCTTTGATGCCAGGTACCTTCCAGCTCATTATTTGTATAAGTGTTGAATTTGCAACCTTAACCGCATCTAAAACAGTTTCTCTTATTAGCTTTTCATCCTCAGCTATCGAAGGTTCTATTCCATATAAGCTTCCATAAACATGCTTTCCTACTATATAGTCCCCATTAGCCTTTTTTTCTTCTTCTTTCAACTCTACTCTCATACCCTCCTTATTTTTCTAAGGAGTTTATTGCATCTAGGCCTATTAAACTAATAGCGATCCCTATAAAATTACCCTTAAGGTTTAGCAAGAACCTTAGCGTAGTCGCGTACGTTACTACATTTAATTGGATTTGTAATTACATTTTTAAGGGTTAAAAGCTACTTAGGGATAAGTTGAGGCGGTGTATGCATATGGATGACTCAGAAACACCAGAAGTGAAGAAGGCACTCTTTAAAGCGATAAGAGATCTTGTAGATGAAAACCACAAAGGGAGAGGCATTTTGGATTTGAACGACGAAAACTTTGAGGCATTCATAAAATCGCATAGAGGGGTAGTAGTGGATTTCTGGGCTCCTTGGTGCGCTCCTTGCCATATATTGTCTCCAATGCTTGAAGACCTTTCATTGAAGTATAGAGGAATAAGTTTTGTTAGGGTCAACTCTGATGAATCCCCTCTCATATCAAGCAGGTATTATATAATGAGTTTGCCAACAACGCTGCTCTTTCTTGATGGCCAGCCAATAGATAGAATAGTTGGAGTGCTACCTTATGAAGCCATAGAGGTGAGGATAGCATGGCTAAACAGAAAGCTTTACTATTCGGAATAAGTGCCTTGAGCTATGGGTATTTTATGAAGTGCAGGTTAAAATTTCTTAGCTATCTCCTTAGCAATACTTTTAGGGGTGTCGTGGAAAATAGGTGTTTTCAAAATGCTTCTTATGCATGGCTTGCTGTTTTAAAGATGGAAGAAATCAGGGAGGAGTTTAACGAACTGAAGGGCGGTGTTTTTAGCTTACCTCTGGTCGAAAAGACCAATGCAAAATTGGTAAATGTTCCCCTCGTTGCATCCAAGGATGTTAGGATCCAGATTAGCAAAAACGATTACAGGAAAGAAATAGGTATGGTTAAGGAGGAAATACTTGGTGCTATAGATGAAGGCCCAGTAATAGCTGGCTTGATGGCTTTGGAGAAGGTAAGAGAAAATGTTTGTGATGTCTCCGGTGCAATAGATAAGATGCTTTTTGATGTATTAAAGCATGTAGATGAATTCATTATATTTTCTCCTTATGGCATGCCAAGAAAGGGAAAATTCGAGCCATATGGTGTTTTCCTATCTACAATGCCAAGACCCCACGAACACGAGACCATAAAGCTTTGGGAGATAGGGAAGATATTTTTTGAAATGGCTAATGCTTGATAAAAGAAGATATCGTCAGGGACTTTGCTTTCCATCTATTGATAAAGGTTCGAGTTATCTTATACACCAATAATTTCCTCTACTCGTACTACTATATAAGGCTTAACCTCCTGTAACGGGGGGTAGTATAGAAATGAAGTCGTCTTCTTTTAATTCTACACGATCATCGATGTTAACACTTCTCCCGTTTAGAAGTAGTATAGCTCTCCTTGATCTTATCTCATTGATTATAATATCCCCATGTTTGTCTTTTATTAGATCTAGTAGTTGTTTCAATGAAAAACCTTCTTCAACTATAAAAACTTCCTTGCTTACTCCGGTCAATTGATTATAGCGACCTCCGTAGAGTACGGTTACCTTCATTTCTAGCCTCTTGATAGAAAGCTTTAAGGCCTATAAGTCTTTAGCTTCGGGCGTTTAGAGCTCCTATTGATTCTCACTTTCTTCAAACAAACCCTTGAAAATTTTATATTGTATAGCATTAAAAGGTAATATATGGTAGGCATTTGTTGTTGTAAGCATGCTTTGCAAGTAAGCCCTAGGGATTTTATGTATGCTTTTTTATGAAGACAAACCATTTTAAACCAAGATGGTTTCTCCTTTAATGAGTTATAGAAACGAATGGGCGAAGGTCTGGTATGGAGGATAATTTGTAGGCTATGGGAGCATAGCATATTACATTCCATATTTTATAAGCTTCATAACCTAAAAGGGAGTCTAATCCTTCAAACCTTTAGTGCACTAGTGCATTAACTGCTCTGCTTACTACCGATATTTATCTCCTTTTAAAGTAAAATATTCGTTTTATCTAGCTAACAGTAAGCAAACTCTAAGGCTTATCTTATTGTTGGTATTACTAAATTTTAGGTAATATCAGCATTAAGGTCTAACATCAGTTAAAGTGGGTAGTATCAATCCTATTTTGCATAGGGCTGAAATGAACCTAATAGTCACGTAATACTTGCAGGAAGAATTTTGCTCCATATAAAAATACATAACTGCTATTGTAGGCACTAGAGAGAAGGGGATAGAAACGTTTAAATATAGCAAATAATAACTTTTGTAGGTTTGTCTCCTTCTTCAGTTCATTCATATCCTCCCTAAGCTTGACAAGTCCTTTATAATGATGGCATATGACTGCGGGGTGAGGGGGCCATGCTCCAAGCCCCGTGAATAAGCTAGTAGATGTGGGGCTCGTGTCGTTGACCTCGACTACTACCCATGATCCCATAACCCTACCCAAAGGGTTATGGACGAGGTGGAACTCCCCTATCGCAGACACGGTTTGCTGCAGCTTTAAGCAAAATGAAGCGGTAGAGGGAAACGGTTCTCAGAAGTGGTTGAGTTAACTGGGGATTAACTCAACTTTCTTCATGCTATGGGTTGAATTAACCAAAAATTAACTAGCAGTGGTTGAAAAAAGGTTAAAGGCAATAAAGCTTTTTATCCTGTTTAAAATATGTAAATGGGTTCGGTACTGGTGGAATCAAAGAGGTTTGCGGGGCTAAAAAAAGCGTTTACTTATGTTGCAATAATCATAGCTTTAATAATATTGGCTTATGTAGGCGTTATTTTTCTCTCTAGACTAATTCCAGCGCTCTCAAGCTACATATGGATAATAAAGGTACTCCTTGAATTAGCTGCAGGCCTCTTTGTTGTGAGGAGCATAGGTAACGGTTTGATAGAGGGTTTAAGAAAAAAGTATGAGGAAAAGGCACTCTCGATAGGTAACCTATTTAAAGTAGTCGGATACATAACGGTTATTAGCATTATAGCTATTTATTCGAAGATTAGTTCGAGCTTTGCTCTACTTGGTGGTACTGTAACAGGATTAATTTTGGGCTTTGCATTCCAGCCAATATTGCAGAACTTGTTTGCAGGCCTTCTTTTTCTTGGTACTGGTTTTATAAAGCCTGGGGATGTGATAAGGATAATAAACTGGCAGGTAGGGTACACCTTTATTTCGTTTCCTGCATATAAGTTCTTTTCACCAGACTTTGCTGTTCAAGGCTACAAGGGAAGGGTTGTAGAAGTCGGGCTGTTCTCAACAGTAGTGTTAATGGAAAATGGAAGTAGGTTGAAGGTACCGAATCAAATAGTCTTGGGAGGGGCCGTTGTTGAGTATAGAAAAAAGGTGAATATAGACGAGTTTACTGAATTTGCTGAAAAGCTTAGGATTGAAATACCCATAGATGATATGGAGGTTTTTGAAATGCACGCCAGAGAAGTCTTGTCAAAAATAGGAAAAGAAGCAAAAATATACTTAAGCGAACAGAGCGATAAAAATTATGTAATTTACATAATACAGTTTACACTAAACATAGGGGATAACTGGTTTGAGATCAAAGATAAGGTTTTAAGGGAGTTGCTTTCATACAAAAGGAAGATAAAGACTTGATAGACTGGTGAATGAACCGGAAAACCGATGCATTAGGCTTGTTTTGATTTTCCGATATAACATTTCTATTTATGGCGGATTTTTGTGCTTATTTAAGAGAAGTTTCAGATTTTCGGTGAAAAGCTAATGAATAGGCTAAAGGGAAAGGTAATATATTTGCTAATGTGTTAGATGTTTGTATAGACTTCTATACCAAGCTTCTTGCAATCCGCTTTTGCGCTTTCGTCTATAAAAGGTGTTATAAATACGAGTCTATCAATTTTCTTTTTCACTAGCTTTTCATAGAGGGCAGCCTTCCTTTTAAATGCAGATACATCTGATCTCCTTACATGCGATGAAACTTCTACTAATATTATTTTTTCATTATAAATAGAGAGGTCTATTTCTATTTCTGACGGATATCCATAAACGATACCTTCCGAATCATATACTTTTACCTGTTCTACCTTATAGTTCAGTTCTTTTTCTATAATCCCCTTTAACCCGTTTCTAAAAGAACTTTCTGATTCTATTCCCCACCTAGCGCCTAGTGCCGATATGCGCCTATCTAGCTTCTCGAAGCCTAGCTTCATATCCTCCCTAAGCTTATTTGTCTCCATCCTCAAGTTATTCGTCTCTTCTCTCAGCAGGTTTGTCTCCTTCTTCAGTTCATTCATATCCTCCCTAAGCTTATTTGTC